>CASFMJ010000105.1 GCA_949295785.1 uncultured Bacillota bacterium
ACCAAGGGCTGAAAGCTCTCAGACTCGCTTTCAGCCCAACAATTATCATAGAAGATCTGTAATTACAGAGATTTTTTCACAGGCTCGGGAGGTTCACCTGTCAGATTCCGTTTTTATTATTCGATAGATTTTAATGATTCAGTCATGCTTATTTTATCAATTTTACGGCGCATTATCAGATTTACCATCATGGCAAACAGAAAAGTTCCTACGACCGAAAGTATATAACTCACAACTGAAATATGGACATCAAAACTCAGAAGATCTACCTGTATCTGATTCATGACAAAACCATGAAGAAGTTTTCCGAGTGGAAGTCCTATGATGGCAGCTATGGCTGTCAGTGAAATATTTTCTCTGAAAACATAGGAAGATGTTTCTCTCGGATAGAAACCAAGGACCTTTATGGTAGCGATTTCTCTTATCCTTTCAGTTATATTTATGTTGGTAAGATTATAAAGCACAATATATGCCAGAGCTGCTGCACATACTATGACCAGAGCAACCACATAGTCGAGGCTCATCATCATATTTTCTATTCTGTTTCTGAAATCTTCTGTTATTGTTACTGAAGAAACATTTGCAGAATCCATAAGTGCAGAACCGGTCTCATGATAATCATATACAAGCTGGCCGTTTTCATCACGTATGCCGGTTACATAAGCAGAATTGATTTCCGGTTTTCCGTAGGCTGATTCATAAGTAGCAGAAGTGATGTATAGATAATTATATACATAATTATCGCAAAGGCCTGTTATGACTACTGTCAAAGGATTCATATCACTGTCATATACGGTAAGGGTATCACCTTTCTTAATTTCCAGATTTTCGGCAAGATTGCTGTTTATTATGCCTTCGCCGTCTTTTGGATACTCAAGGCTGCCCTCATCGTTATGCAGATCAATAAAACCGTCTACAGAAGTATCAGGTTCGGTCACTACAAGATTGACAGATTTGATCTGACCGTTCATATTTGCATCTACTGTGCCTGTATAAAGAAACAGGCATCCGTCAATCATATGGCTGTTTTCATCTACAAAAGCATCCTGCTCTTCCTGATCAAGACCATGACTGAATAGGACCTCATAATCGACATTGAAGATCTCATCATACTGCATTGAAACCACATTCTTTATGGAATCACGTATCCCCAATCCGGTAACGAGAAGGGCGGTACAGCCGCATATACCTACTATCATCATGAAAAAGCGCTTTTTATATCTGAATACATTTCTGATAGATACCTTCTGCAGGAACTTGAGCCGTTTCCAGATAAAAGGAATTTTTTCAAGGAATATTCTTTTTCCTGAGGCAGGTGCCTTGGGTCTGATGAGCTGCGACGGTACTTCACGAAGCTCATGATAACACGAATAGAATGTAGTACCTACTGAACAGAGCATGGCAGCCATCAGGGCAAATATGCCTGTTATCCAGTCAAATACAAAGATTACATCTGCAAATTCATACATTATTTTATAAGCCTGCCATATGACCCATGTGAAGACAAGGGTTCCGGAGAAAAATCCGAACAGGCTTCCAAGAATTGCAGAGCTCCCGGAATAGAACATATATTTGTTAAGTATCTGCCGGGAACTGTAGCCGAGAGCCTTCAGTACACCTATCTGAGTACGCTGCTCGTCTATCATCCTGCTCATGGTTGTCATACATACAAGCGCTGCCACAAGGAAGAAGAATATTGGAAATACCTTTGCGATACCTTCAACTATGTTGGTATCATTGTTAAAACATACATAGCCCACATTGGTATCGCGATCTAATACATAATTGTCAGGATATTCTATGTCATTCACCTGTTTTTCCGCATCGCTTAGTTCTTCTTTTGCTTTTTCTATTTCTGTCTGAGCATCTTCCAGTTCATTCCAGCCGTCAGCAACCTGTTTTTTTGCATCTTCCAGTTCTTTTCTGCCTTTATCTATCTCTGCCTGACTGCTCTCAAGAAGAATTTTTTTATTTTCCAGCTCTTTTTCAGCTTCTGCAAAGCTTACATCAAGTGTTTGTTTCTGTTGCTGATATTGCTCATCGGACAGCATGCCGGCATTATAGGCATTTTCCAGCTGGACATATGAATCAGTTTTTTTCCGGTTAAATTCTTCTAAACCGGCTTCGTATTCTTCTGTTCCGGCATCAATATCTGCCTGACTGTCATCAAGCTGTTTTTCATTAGAAGCGATTTCTTCTTCTGAGCTTCTTAATTGTGCCCTTGAATCTTCCAGCTCTTTTTCGCCATCTTTTACTTTTTGTCTGGCCTCATCAAGCTTTTCTGTAGCTTCGCCGATAATCTGATCATACCGCCTTTGAGATGCCTGCTCAAGGGCGTCTGTAAGGGGTTTCTCCGCTTTGTCAGAAATCTCTTTATATTCATCACTGAATATAAAAGCCGACTCTGAGAGTCTCACATATATTTCCGTATAAACATCGGAAGAAAAGCCATCAGCAGGTATCATAAAGAAATATGATATAGTGCCGTCTCCTATGGAGGATGAACCTCTTTCGAAATTCAGATAGAGAGGACTGTCCGCTATACCTGTTATGGTATAAGTATCATATGCGAGCATGTCCAGGGTATCATCAGTATTGTCAGAACTGACTGTGATGGTTTTGCCGATATCATCTTCAGTAAAATACTGCGGGTCAGCTAAACATTCATTTGCTTTTTCCGGAATCTTTCCGGCTTTTAAAGAGGGAACGTTGATGTTATCTGAAATAGTAAGAAATTTGGCTACAGATTCACCGGCATTATCATCTTCCCCGGTTACCAGCACATCTGCAGAAAATGATCCTTCGGCAATGCTTACTTCATCAAGGGACTCTATAGTATCAACATCCTCCTGTTCCAGACCGAGAGTAGATATGAGTTCATAATCAAAGAATTTCTGTTCTTTGAGATATGTATCACCGGTTAGAAGAAATGCTGATTTACATACTTTCAAGCCGCAGAAAAATCCTACACCAAGAGCAATGATAGCAAATATAGCTGCCCATCTTCCAAAACTGCCTTTAATTTCACGCAGAGCAGATTTAAACATCTGGTTTTTCATAAGATCCTCCCGGCTGTTACCATTCTATCTGTTCTATCGGGGTAGGACAGGGATTTTCTTCCACAGATACGACGGTACCGCTTTTTACATGTATCACTCTATCGGCCATTGGTGTTATAGCCTGATTGTGAGTTATTATGATAACAGTCATGCCTGTGCTTCGTGCAGTGTCCTGAAGAAGCTGTAATATGGCCTTTCCGGTGTTATAATCGAGAGCTCCTGTAGGTTCGTCACATAAAAGCAGTTTAGGATTTTTGGCAAGCGCCCTTGCTATGGCAACACGCTGCTGCTCTCCACCTGAAAGCTGTGAAGGAAAATTGTTCATTCTGTCAGAAAGACCGACTTTCTCAAGCGCTTGGCTTGAATCCATGGGATTTTTGCATATCTGAGTGGCTAACGATACGTTTTCAAGCGCAGTCAGATTCTGTACAAGATTATAGAACTGAAACACAAAGCCTATGGAATAACGTCTGTAGGTAGTCAGTTGCTTCTGATTATATTTGGAAATTTCGTCTCCCTCCAGCCATACATCGCCGGAAGTAAGTGTATCCATTCCCCCCAGAATATTAAGGAGTGTAGTCTTGCCCGCGCCGGAGGGACCCACTATGACACAGATTTCACCCTTCTTTATCTCAAAGGTGGCATCTCTCAGAGCCTCTATGGAGACTTCTCCCATCTGGTAGATTTTTTTTACGTTCTCAAATTTAACAAATGCCGTCATAAAAAACCTCCGACCTTATTATATATATTAAAATTTTAGCATATCACGATTTATTTTAAAAGTACAAAACGGTGTTTCCATGCTGAAAAAATGGTGAAAAAACCAATTACAAGTAAAAATAGAAATATTATCACAGACTGATAGGATTTTAAATCCTCATTTGCTGTGGATTCCGGCTGGCAGGCTGCCAGAAGACCTAAAGCAAGAGAAACTGCAGTAATGCAGAAATTTTTATTATATGATACGCTGCCCATCATGTGGTACACTATCTGAGGGCATGCCACGGTCAGAGATGATATGGCAGCGCTGAACGCAAAATGTCCTGTGGCATACATGAGAATGTTATTATTATAAAATCCTGCACATGCTACAGCAACCTCACAGAGAAAAATCAGAAAAACAGCCATACTGTAAGCTCCTTTTCTGCATAAGAAAAGCGAGATCAGAGCGGGACCGGTCAAAATCCCCATAAGAACAGAAATTGTAAGGATATTATTAAAAGCATGTCCGGAAAAAATAAGTAAAAAAGTATTGTGGTATCCTATCTGGAATGAAAAACCAAGGGACAGTGATATGAGAAAGAAGAAAAAAGAAATTTTAACACGACTTTTTTTCATGTGGTCTGTGAGTATGCAATTAATGTTAAAATCTAAATCAGCCGGATATTTTACCATAAACAGCGATGAAATCAGCATAAGGACAGAAAAAGAAATAAAAGAAGCAAAAGGATATAGAGAAAAAATATATGAAAAAGCCATTCCTAAGGCAATGATAAGACTCATATGAACCCCAAATGCAATATTTCTGCTGCGAAAGCTCATATTAAATATCAAATTGGAAGGAAGAACGAGAAAAAGCCCGCAGGCAGCCATACCGAAAATGAAGCACCATAGTGCGGAATGATTAAATCTGTCAGTTAAAAAAATGAGAAAAAACGAATAGATACAGACTGTAGAAAGAAAAGGTGTGCAGAATCCCGGTTTCAGATAATTAAACATAACTCCTGCCACCGGGATACCAGCTGCTGCGCCCGCCACAAGAGAAAGAGAAACGGACTGGGCACTATAGCTCATCAACATACCTACAGCAGGACTGAGAATAAATATCATGCCGGCAAAATTTATGGCAAAGTATGGCTTTCTGTTCAACTTTTTCACCTCATACATATGACTTTCAATTTTATTATCTTCATGCACTATTACAATATACTTTGCTTTTATTGTAAAAACATGGTATAATAAATAAAATCAGGAGAGACCGTTTATCATACCTTTTTCTGAAAAGCAGCAGAAAAGCCAAATCTTGCAGATATGGACATAAATAACATGCCGCAGTAGAAAGGAACGGAAATGAAAGATTTTTTTAGAGAAAGCCTTCATATCGCCAGAGACGGTATCCTTCATGTGAATGAAGTGATAGCAATAGCCATTATCATTGTGGCAGCTGTCATAGTTTTATTGCTCCTGAAAGATGCAATAAAGAAATCTTTTGGAAGAAAAAAAACTACAATATTCAGCCATAAAAAGAACAGATATAAAACAAGAATAGGTCGGAGAAAGAAATATTAAAATTAAAAGAAACGGTCATATGTAAGCCCCGCAAATGCGGGGTTTTTTGCTTTGTTTAAAAGCTGTAACCATTGGTATCACAGCACTGACATGTTATTTCTCTTGTGTCCTGGCGCTGCTGTTCACCATATCCGCCACATCCGCAGGAACAGCATCCGGTGGCAGCAGAGTGAGTATTATCAGTATTATTGGAATTCAGAATCTCATTCACTCTGTTGACTGTAGGATGACCACAGCAGCAATCATTTTCAGATGATCTGAGGCAGAATGCTTCTGAAGGATCACACGCATTGCACTGACCCAGGTCATCACATGGCATTGCTACCTCTCTGGCATTAAGATCGAACAGGGAAGGTCTGGTCACGCGCAGTCTCACCTGTGGTGTTACAACAAGGGAGCAGTTCAGAGTTACAGTTCCGTTGGCTCCGCCTGTAAGAACAGGATTGAGAACAGATGCGCATGCATCAAAGTCAAACATCATGGAAGGAGCTACACCGGCAGCCTGACAGGGTATGTCTACTCCACATAGCGCGAAGGAAGAATTGCCTGTAACGGAAATGGGGGTACCATCCACTGTATTGAAGCATAGTCTGAACTGACAGGTGTTTCCTCCGTTTCTGACTGTCCCTTCAATAACTATGGCCGCCGACAGACTCCATGGTCCGGTGGCTGAGACCATTACAAAATGACCCGGACAGTTGCCTGAGCAGGGAGATTTGCAGGGACATTTGGTTATCTGACTCATGATACCGCTTATATCCCCTATATATTGACCGCCGCTTTCTGTGACGTCGGTTATTGCTGTACCGTCTACAGTTATGGCAAGGTCAGCAGGAAGTGTAGGGTTTGTCAGGTCAAAAGAACGTGTTACAACATATGCGTTGGTTACATCGAATGTTGTAGATGCAGATACTGTCAGATTTGAGCAGGAATCATTCCCACAGCAGCAGCAGATATTGCGGCATATGTCACATCCGCATCCTGAAGAACAGCCTGTATCACAGGAACAGTTCCAGCTTTGATTTCCGCAGGTGGAACCGGTTGAGAGCTGCTGGGTAAACCCCTCGGAGGAGGTGGTCAGAGTAGTCAGTATGGGCGAGGAATTCTCCTCTGCATCATAGAATACTTTTGTGAGATATACAAGATTACCCGACTGATTAGCGCAAGTACAATTATTTTGAATACAATTCATTTTTTAAAAACCTCTCTTTAAATAAACTGAGATGCTATATTATATGCTTTCCTTATTTTGGTGGTGATGATAACGCAAAAAATCATTAAAAACTATTGAAAAGTGGTTAAAAATGGTGTATAGTGGTGATAATGTAAAATATGGGACAAATATATTTTTTCAGGAAAGGAGGGCGAATTCCATGTTCATGGGCACCACACGAAATTCAATAGATGAAAAGAACAGGATGATCATACCCTCCAAGCTGAGAGCAGGCCTTGGCACAAGGTGCATACTGACAAGAGGTCTGGACAAATGTTTATACATATATACGACTGAAGACT
This sequence comes from uncultured Bacillota bacterium, assembly GCA_949295785.1. Lineage (GTDB taxonomy): Bacteria > Bacillota > Clostridia > Peptostreptococcales > Anaerovoracaceae > Fimisoma. The sequence continues at coordinate 6,864 of CASFMJ010000105.1, forward strand.
GGGACAAACAGATGGAAAAAATATCAAGACTGCCGGAGTCAGATCCCAAAGTCAGAGCCTTTATAAGACATTTCTGCGCCAATGCGACGGAATGTGAAATAGATAAACAGGGCCGCATAGGGATTACTCCGGAACTGAAAGCATATGCAGGTATTGAAAAAGATCTGGTCACTATGGGAGCCATGTCAAAGATAGAAATATGGAGCCGGGAAATATGGGAAGCACCGGACAATGATAACAGGATGGATACCAAAGATTTTGCAAATGCGCTTGCAGAATATAATTTCTGATACGGGGGAACATCATGGAATTTGTACACCGTCCTGTAATGCTCCGGGAATGTATTGAAGGACTTAAAATAAAACCTGAAGGTATATATATAGACGGAACCCTGGGAGGGGGAGGACACAGCAGCGCCATATGCGAGAACCTGAGTGATGGCGGAATGCTTATAGGCATTGACAGGGATAGGGACGCGCTGGAGGCTTCTGCTAAAAGACTGGAAAAGTTCAGCTGCCGTAAAAAATTCATACAAAGCAATTATTCTGATATAAAACAGATTATGAAAGATCTTGAAATTGAAAAAGCAGACGGAGCGCTGCTGGATCTGGGAGTATCATCGTTCCAGCTGGACAATCCGTCAAGAGGTTTTTCATATATGAATGATGCACCTTTAGACATGAGGATGAATCAGGATGACAGATTTACTGCATATGACGTAGTAAATGGATATGACCGTAAGGAACTGGCAGATATAATTCACAGATATGGTGAAGAAAGATGGGCATCACGAATAGCCGATTTTATAGTCAGAGAACGACAGGACAAGCCTGTTGAAACCACATGTCAGCTTAGCGATATAATAAAAAAGGCAATACCTGCTTCCGCAAGGAGGACAGGTCCCCATCCTGCAAAAAGAACTTTTCAGGCAATAAGGATAGAAGTCAACGATGAACTTAGCCAGCTTCAAAGAGCGGTTGAGGAATTCTGTGATATTCTGGCTCCCGGGGGAAGACTGTGTATAATAACATTCCATTCACTTGAAGACAGGATAGTAAAAGATATATTAAACAGGAGAGCTGATCCTTGTACATGCCCAAAGGAGTTCCCTATATGCGTGTGCGGTAAGAAAGCTGATATAAAGAAAATTACGGGAAAGCCTTTAATACCTTTACCAAAGGAAACAGAGGAGAACCCCAGAGCAAGAAGCGCCAAGCTGAGGATTGCAGAAAAAATATAAAGTTATATAACAAAGGAAAAAATAATGGCTACTGCAAGAAGAATGTATACATCTGAATACTCTGCGTATAACAATATTCCCGAAAAGCAACCGGAAAGAATCAAAAGGACAAGGCAGAGACCGGATTTTAATGCTGATAAAACTGAAAGAAGAAAAAAACAGGAGCAGGCATATCAGGCTGCTGTGCTGCGTGCCCTTATTGTAGCTGTAATAGCGGCAGGAATATTGTTTGTAGGGATAATAGTGGTAAATGCCCAGGCGGCCAAGCTGCAATATTCCATAAACCAGTTAAGGACAGAAAACAATAATATCCAGGCCGAAATAGATATGCTCAATATAAAACTTGATGATAATAATACTATTAACCAGCTGGAGACCTATGCCACAGAAGAATTGAAAATGTATTATCCACAGGGAAACGAATGTGTGCATCTTTCTTCAGTAAAAGCTTATGATGGCAGCCTGGCGGATCTTATAAGACAAAAGGCTTATGAATAAGGGCAAGCCTCTGACAATATAAATATTTCAGTGATATAACTTCATAATGTAAGCAAGCCGGATAACTTAATAATAGACATAGTATTCCGGCTTTATATTTTTATATGGGGAGAAGAGCCATATGAGGAAAACACCGGTAAGCGTACTCAATAAAAAAAGGATAGCCATAGGATTTGTACTGATAGCCGTACTTATGGTACTTCTTTTGGTGCGAGTGGCATGGATACAGATAGTAGATGCTGATGAACTTACACAGAAAGCTATTGATCAGCAGACAAGTGATATACCAATCAGCGCAAAACGCGGTACCATTTATGACCGAAACGGAAAAGAACTGGCTTCCAGTGTCACATGTTATTCTGTGTGGGTGAGGCCGGCGGAACTGGCAGAGAGTGCATCTGAAGAAGAAATAGGACAGATTGCTGAACAACTGGCTTCTGTAACAGATGAAGAAGCCGATGATATCAAGAAAGATCTGACAAAGAAACAGGCACTTGTAAAAGTGGCCCAGTATCTCGATAAGGATGCGGCAGATAAAGTAAGAGATATGGATATAACAGGAATATCAATATCTGAAGACACAAGAAGATATTATCCTCTGGGAAATTTTGCATCACAGCTTCTGGGAAGTGTAACTGTGGATAATACCGGAAGAACAGGCATTGAACTGGAATATGATCAGTATCTGAGCGGAATATCAGGCAGATGGGTAAAGAATACAGATGTCGCAGGAAATGAACTGGTAGACGGCTCTCAAAAATATTATGAAGCACAGGATGGTCTTAATGTAGTACTTACAATTGATGAAGCCATACAATATTATGCAGAAAAAGCTCTTGCTGAGGGCATGGAAGAAACCGATGCTGAGAAAATAATGTGCCTCATAATGGACCCTAAGACAGGTGAAATCCTGGCAAGCGCAGTGACTCCCGGTTTCGATCCCAACGATGCTACAGAGCCTGACGATAAAGAGGAAAAAGAAGTCTATGATGCCATGTCAGATGATGAAAAAATAGCTTATTTAAATAAAATGTGGAGAAACCCCATAGTAAGCGATACATATGAGCCAGGCTCCACGTTTAAGCTGATTACTGCATCTTCGGCACTGGAAGAAGGCGTTATAAATACAAAAGATACTTTTACATGTAATACCAAGATAAATGTTGCAGGTGTGACACTGCATTGCTGGAGTGCCAGAGACCATGGTACACAGACCATAAAAGAGGCACTTGGCAATTCATGTAATCCGGCCCTGGCTGCAGTGGCAGGAAAAATGGGTGCAGAGACATTTTATAAATATATAGATCTTTTCGGAATAACAGAAAAAACGGGGGTGGATTATCCCGGGGAAACCAGTTCTATCATGTATAATCTGGATGATGTGGGTCCTGTGGAACTTGCTACTATGGGATACGGGCAGAGTATTTCACTTACACCTATACAGCTTCTTACTGCTGTATGCGCAATAGGAAATGACGGAGTGCTGCTTCAGCCAAGATATGTGAAAGCTCTGACAGACTCAGACGGAAAAGTGGTAAAAGAATATGAGACAAAGGAAGTCCGCAGGGTATTATCAAAAGAAACTGCAGCCGAAATGCGGGAATCAATGGAATATGTAGTATCTAACGGTGGTGCAGGTGCTGCAAAAATAACGGGATACAGGATAGGAGGAAAGACAGGAACAGCTAATAAAGTAGAAAACGGTAAATACGGTGACTACTATTACAGCTCATTTCTGGCAATGGCACCAATGGATGATCCTCAGATTGCCATACTGGTTGTAGTAGACAGTCCTAAAGGTGCTTACTTCGGCTCGCTTACAGCAGGCCCCATCGTTAAGAGCATACTTGAAGACACATTAAGATACCTCAACATAGATCCCGAATATACAGAAGAAGAACTGGCGGCTATTGAAGGTAATTACACCATTGTTCCTGATGTAACAGGAAAGGAATACAGCGAAGCCGCAGGTATTGTTGCAGGACAAAATCTTTCATATACCAAGAGAGATGGAGCAGGAGAAGAATTTATAGTAGCAGCACAGTATCCCGCAGAGGGAACAAAAGTGAAACGTGGCTCCACTGTATACCTATATGATCAATAAACAGAATCAGATATGCCGGAACCACCGGCAGGAGGAATGGTGAAACTTAAAGATCTTGCCGATGCTGGCTCTGCCAGAATAATCAGAGGCAGCGGTAACACACAGATAAAAGACCTGGTATACCATTCATCAGAAGTCTCGCCCGGAAGCCTGTTTTTTGCAATACAAGGACAGACAGATGACGGGAAGAAATATGTAAAAGAAGCTGTCCGAAAGGGCGCAGCTGCTGTAGTTATATCGGATAATGATATAAATAAAATCAGCTGGGATATACCTACACTGGCAGCAGCAGATGTGAGAAAGACCATGGCACAGATGAGTGCTGACTTTTATGCCCGGCCTTCAAAAGATATGCTTATAATCGGTGTTACGGGTACAAAAGGAAAGACAGGTACAACATTCATGATAAGGCAGATGCTGGAAAAGGCAGGCATCAAAACGGGAATTATAGGCACTATATATAACGGTTATAAAGATCATATCAGCGATGCTGTATCTACCACACCTCAGTCCGTAGATATTCAGAGATATCTGTATACTATGAAAAAAGCCGGTTGCCGCGCTGTGGTCATAGAAGTGTCATCTCAGGGGCTTATGCAATCCAGAACGGATGAGATTGACTTTGATATAGGAATATTTACCAATTTAAGCCCTGATCATATAGGAAAAGGGGAACACGCTGATTTTAACGAGTATGTAAGATGTAAAAGCATGCTTTTCAAAAAGTGCAAAAGGGCGATAATAAATATAGACGATCCTCATTATAATGAGATGATAGAAGGTGCATCACTGGAAAAAACAGTATATTTCGGTAAATGCGCCAATGCCGATTTTATTATTGAAAATCACAGTATCTGGATAAAAGATGGAAGACCCGGTGTAAAATATACTGTGAGGTCAAAAAAGCCCTGTGGTGATGATACAATAAGAGAACTGAAAGTAGATCTGCCGGGGATATTTAATGTGTATAATTCCCTTGCGGCTGCAGCTGTAGCAAAATCCCTCGGAGTACCGTGGAGTGTCATAGAGGAAGTATTGGAGAATATAAAAATCCCCGGAAGGACAGAGATAATAGAAACAGAGTATCCATATACGGTAATCTTAGATTATGCGCATAACGGTGTGTCTCTCAGAAATCTTCTCAAAAGCCTGAGAGAATATAATCCTGAAAGGATAATTCTTGTATTCGGATGCGGGGGAAACAGGGATAGAAACAGAAGATATGAAATGGCAGCTGCCGCATCTGAAAATGCAGACCTGATAATAGTCACATCAGATAATCCGAGAAGAGAAGATCCTGACATGATAATATCGGATATAACAGGGGCTATAGATACACAAAAAAAGCCGGTGATAGTTGTTCCCGACAGAAGAATGGCTATATGGAAAGCAATGGAGGAAGGAAAAGAAGGTGACATGATCGTGATAGCGGGCAAAGGTCATGAAAAATATCAGATCATTGGTGAAGAAAAAAAATTTTTTGATGACAGAGAAGAAGTACTGTCTTACAGGAGAGAAGAACAATGAGAGAGTTTAGCACATCAGAAATAGTAAAAGCCACAGGAGGCAGCCTCATCAGAGGAAAGGGAGAAAAAACGACCACCCGGTTCTCTATAGATTCACGCCAGGTGCAAAAGGGCATGATGTTTTTTGCCATAACAGGCCCCAACAATAACGGTCATGATTTTATAAAGCAGGCATTTGAAAAAGGCTGCAGAATATTTGCAATATCGGATGAAGAAAAACTTCCACCGGAAAGGGAAATTCCCGATTCAGATGTTATATTGACAGCAGACACCACCAAAGCCCTTCAAAATCTGGCTAAATATTATCTGACACAGCTGCCGCTGAAAAAAAAGATAGGTATCACAGGCAGTGTGGGTAAAACAAGCACCAGAGATTTTATGTACTATGTGGCTTCTACCAGATACAAAACAGGGCGAAACAAGAAAAATTATAATAATGCCCACGGATTACCCCTGTCTATACTTGAATTTGAGGAAGATACAGAAGTGGCTGTACTCGAGATGGGTATGGACGCTCCGGGGGAAATAGGACTTCTGGCTGAAATAGTAAGGCCTGACATTGCCATAATAACAAAGATTGCAGAAGTAAATCTGGCTATGATGAATAATCTTGAAAATATATTAAAGGCCAAAATGGAGATAACAGATTATTTTGACTCTGACTGTACACTCATTGTAAATGGCTCATGCCCAATGCTTTCACCTGACAGAGTAAAAGGAGAATATAATCTTATTACAGTAGGTTCTGACGGTGAAAATGATTATATGGCAGAAGATATTTGCGATTTAGGCGATAAAGGTATAAAATACACTTTGAAACGAGACCATAACAAGTATGAAATAGAACTGCCTGTAGCCGGAGGACATAATGCGCTCAATTCGGCTCTGGCAATAGCCGCAGGAGAACTGATAGGAATAAGTCCTGACCAGGCGGCACAGGGTCTTAAGTCCGCTCAGCTGACAGGGAAAAGACTCAGGATAGAGTGTAAGAACGGAGTAAAAGTCATAGACGATACTTACAATGCCTGTGAAGACTCAGTAAAGTCGGCCATAGATACTCTTATGGCAACAGACGGAAAACGTCATGTTGCAATCCTTGGGGATATAATAGGCCTTGATAGACGTGCGGAAGGCGGCCACAGATCTGTGGGAAGGCATGCTGCGGAGAAAAAAGTGGATCTTCTTATTGCAGTAGGTGATGATGCAAGATACTATATCGATGGCGCGTGTGAATATGATGAGCATCCGCAGACAGCTTTTTTTGAAACCAAAAAAGATTTTACAGATAAGATGACAAGCTTCATACAGCAGGGAGATGTGATCCTTGTAAAAGCCTCAAGAGGCATGGAAATGGAGCAGATAGTAAACGAAATCTTAAGATAAAACGAGGAGAGAAAAAATGGAATCAATGATTTTCCCGATAACAGCACTTATCGCAGCATGGGGACTTGGAGCGCTGCTCGTAAAAATGCTGATTCCTTTTCTGGAAAAGAAACAGTTCAGACAATTCGTGAGAGATGAAGGCCCCAAATCGCATCTTCATAAAACAGGAACCCCAAGCATGGGAGGCATAGGTATCATTGGAGCGGCTGTGATATGTACAGCTGCAATTTCAGCCCTGACAGGCAGACTTACCGTAAGACTCATAGCCGTTATGGGCGCCATGATACTCTTTGGCGTCATAGGATTTATTGATGATTATGAAAAGGCTGTAAAAAAGAACAATCTGGGTATAAGTCCTAAACAGAAAATAGTTCTTCAGGTAGCTTTTTCTCTGGCATTCGGTATTTTTGCCGCATTGTTTTCCGGCAATGGTTTTACCGAGGCCACTTCGGTCTTTATTCCTGTAATTGATGTGAGCCTTGACCTGGGATATTTTTATATACCATTTGTCATGTTTGTGATGGTTGCCTTCAGTAATGCAGTAAATCTAACAGACGGACTTGATGGTCTTGCATCCGGAATAACGGCGCTGGTTTCATTTTTTATGGTTGTTGCTGCCATCTATTTTGGATATGGTGATCAGTCTGTCCTTTTTGGGGCAGTAGCCGGTGGATGTCTTGGTTTCCTGGTATTTAACAGATATCCCGCAAGAATATTCATGGGTGATACAGGGTCCATGGCTCTCGGAGGAGTGCTTTCGGCAGGGGCCGTTATAATGAAGATGGAATTTCTTCTTGCTATTGCCGGTCTTATATATGTTATAGAGGCACTTTCTGTGGTGATACAGGTGACATACTATAAAAAGACAAAAAAAAGAATATTCAAGATGGCCCCTATACATCATCATTTTGAACTTTGCGGCATGAAGGAGACAAAAGTTGTGATGATGTTCTGGGGGGTTACCGTACTGTTTTGTGTGCTTGCCATAGTGCTGATGCATATATGAGACAAAGATGAGGTGCAGGAATGGATAATATGAACCTGAAAAATATAAAAGACAGAAAGGTCCTGATAGTGGGTATGGGCAGATCAGGAATAGCGGCTATACAGGCAATGCTTAAACTGGGAGCTGATGTTACTGTGCAGGACTCAAAAAAAGCAGAGGACATGGATACTCAGCTGCTCAGTTTTCTTACGGCAAAGGGACTAAAACTGTGTCTGGGGGCAGTGCCTAAGGACATGGGAGACTTTGACATGATCATATTAAGTCCGGGTGTGGATCCTGAACTGGATTTTATTGAGGATGCAAGAAAAAAAGGCGTAGAAATAGTTGGCGAACTGGAGATAGCATATCGGATAGCCAGAGGAAATTTTGTGGCCATAACCGGAACCAATGGTAAGACAACTACTACTACATTGGTAGGCGATATCTTCAGGAAAGCAGGAAGAAAAACATATGTGGTAGGAAACATTGGTGTTGCAGTCATATCCAAGGCTCTTGACACAGAAGAAGGAGACTGGCTCATAACCGAGACCAGCAGTTTCCAGCTTCAGACAGTTAAATACTTTAAACCGGTTGTTTCTTCCATACTTAACATAACACCGGATCATCTCAACAGACATCATACCATGGAAAATTACGCCATGACCAAGGCTAAAATATTTGCTAATCAGGATGAAACAGGATACTGCGTTGTGAATGCTCTTGATGATACATGTTGCAGACTGGCTGAAAAATCAAAGGCTCAGGTTGTATTTTTTTCATCTGCGGGAGAGGTGGAGAGGGGAGCTTTCCTTAAAGATGAAAAACTTTACATTTCCGACGACGGAAAAGTGTATGAACTGTGTGAGGAAAAAGAACTGAAAATAATAGGAAAACATAATGTCGAAAACGCTCTGGCGGCTGCAGCAATATGTTACTTTTCGGGTATCGGTGCCGATATCATAGGACAGAGCCTGAGAACGTTTGGCGGAGTAGCTCACAGAATAGAATACTGCGGGATGATAGATGGAGTAAAATTCTATAATGATTCAAAAGGGACAAATATAGATGCTACACTCACAGCTCTTAATGCAATAGAGAAAAATATAATTCTTATAGCAGGAGGAGACGGAAAAAGTCAGGACTTCAGTCAGCTGACAGATAACTTCAGGGGCAGAGTAAAACATATGGTTCTTATAGGCAGAGACGGCCCTGTGATAGCACAAGCTGCAGAAGAATCAGGTTTTAATGAGTACAGTTATGGAGCCAATATGGAAGAATGTGTAAAGAAAGCATTTGAAAAAGCAAAGCCCGGGGATACGGTACTGCTTTCACCGGCATGTGCCAGCTGGGATATGTATGATAATTTTGAACAGAGAGGCGATCACTTTAAAGAAGTGACAGCCAGATTAGGTAATTAAGGGATTGTTTTGATATGAAAAAAAACAAAACGACGGAAACAGAAGTTTCAATCCAGCCTGAACAGAGACGAAATAAAAAACAGAAAAAAAGAAAAGAAAAGCAACCACGGCGTCATTTCAAATTTCTCCCTGAAGGGAAAACAGGTGACCTGTGGCTTATTCTTCTTACTGTAATCCTTGTTACTTTCGGTACAGTGATGATATTCAGCGCCAGCTACTATAAATCCATAAGTGAAGCAGGAGATGCCTATGCATATCTGAAACGTCAGCTTATGTGGCTTGCTGCAGGCTTCGCCGCCATGTGGATAATGGCGAGGATAGATTATCATGTCTGGGGCAGGCTGTATAAGATAATTCCCATACTTTGCATCATACTGCTGTGCATGTTATTTACACCTCTGGGTATAGAAGTAAACGGAGCCACCAGGTGGCTCGGAGTCGGTCCGATAACTGTTATGCCCGGAGAAATCGCAAAGCTGGGTCTGATAGTTTTTGTGGCAGGATACTTTGACAGATATCCAAGAAGAGCTCAAAACTTCTGGAAAGGTGTGGTGCCGGTAGTTTTTCTGGCGGCCATATATGCAGGACTGATAATGCTTCAGCCTAATATGTCAACTGCTTTTACAGTGGTTTTTATTGTCGGAGGTATGCTGATAGTTGCCGGGATCAAATGGCGCCATATGGGGATACTGGCAGGCGCAGCAGGTGTAGCCGGTGTAGGACTTATCCTTATGGACACGGAAGGTTACAGGTTTGCAAGATTTACAAGTTTTCTTGATCCTTTTGCTCATGCCCTTGATGATGGATGGCAGGTCGTTCAGTCCCTTCTTGCCCTGGGCACCGGCGGCCTTACAGGTCTGGGTCTTGGAAACAGCATACAGAAGAATCTGTATCTTCCTGAACCGCAAAATGATTTTATATTAGCCATAATAGGTGAAGAACTTGGCTTTCTTGGAATTTTTGCTCTTATGGCGGTATATATGATGCTGATATGGCGAGGGTGTCATGTAGCAATAAATGCTCCGGATTATATGGGAATGATGATGTCTGCAGGTATAACCATCATGATTGGAATACAGGTTGTGATGAATGTTGCGGTCGTTACTTCATCTTTCCCTCCTACAGGTGTTATATTGCCATTTGTCAGCTATGGAGGCAACGCACTGATGATATTCATGGGAGCAATGGGTGTGTTACTTAATATTTCAAAATCTTCAGATATTTAGGTGGAAAAAATGAGAGTAATTGTAACAGGAGGAGGCACCGGAGGACATATATATCCGGCTCTTGCAATTGCAGACAGATTAAAAGAGATGTCTCCTGAGACGGAGATCCTGTATGTGGGGTGCAGCGAAGGAATAGAAAAAGATGTGGTTCCAAGAAGCGGATATCCGATGGAACTGGTAGATGCAAGGTGGCTTGATCATGTGACACCACTGCAGGTTATAAAGACCGGTATGAAAGTATCAAAGGGAGTGCTGCAGTCACTGAAAATAATGAAATCTTTCAGACCGGATGTAGTTATAGGAACCGGCGGATACGTATGTTTCCCTGTACTTGTTGCAGGTCATATGAAAAAAAAGCTGTGCTACCTTCATGAACAGAATGCTTTTCCGGGTCTTGCCAACAGAACTCTTGAAAAATATGTAAAAAATATTTTTCTTGGATTTTCTGATGCAAAAAAATATTTCAAAGAACCTGAGAAACTCATAGATGCGGGGAACCCTGTAAGGAAGCCTTTTTTCACAATAAGTAAAAAAGAGGCAAGAGAAAGACTGGGCATACCACAGAAAGATTTTGTGGTATTTACATTCGGAGGGAGTCTGGGATCAGTTAAAATCAATGAAGTAGCCACAGAACTTATCGGACTGTTCAACGGACATGAGGGCGTAAGTCTTATATCCGGAACAGGCAGATGGTATTATGAACAGGTGAAAAGTGAGATAGCCCAAAAGGGAATCAATCTTTCAGAGAATATCAGGATAAAAGATTATATAGAAAACATGGATCTGCATCTGCTTGCATGCGATGTGGTAATAAGCAGAGCAGGAGCTCTCTCTGTGGCAGAGACCACGGTATGCGGTAAAGCCGCTATACTTATTCCTTCCCCCAATGTTACAGGTAACCACCAGTACTTCAATGCCAAGGCAGTAGCAGACAAGGGAGGAGCGATACTGATAGAAGAAAAAGATCTGGATTTAAGACAGGTGGTAGAGGATGTGATGAGACTGAAAAACAATCCGGAGCTTTTGCTAAGCATGTCTGAGGCATCCAGAGGATGTGCTCCATGCAGTGCTCTTGATATAATATGCGGTAAGATAACCGGAGATTATGAATCTCTGAAAAATAAATAGATTTCAAGTGATTCACCGGCGGCACCTTCCGGGCATACTATGGAAATAGAGTCGGGAGGTGTTTTTTGTTGGGAAATTTTTACATAGAAGGAGGAGTACCTCTAAGAGGCGAATATAGAGTAAAAGGAGCTAAGAACTCAGCGCTCCCCGTGATGGCGGCCACCGTCTGCCGCGGTGCTGTATACGAAGTATATGATTGTCCCAGGATAGGTGATGTGTTTGCCATGGAAGAAATACTCAGGTATCTTGGAGCGCATACCAGATGGGAAAACGACTGCATCATTATAGACAGCAGAGGTGTGAACAAATATACAGTTCCCGAAGATCTGATGTCGGAGATGCGCTCGTCAGTATTTCTAATGGGAAGTCTGCTGGCAAGATGCGGCGAAGCGGTTATACATCGTCCAGGAGGATGCAACATCGGAAGCAGGCCTATAGATATACACGTCAGCGGACTTGAACAGCTGGGATTTGAAATTGAGGCGGAACAGGAGAAAATAAGATGTAAAGGCACATGCAGGGGAGGTAAGATAACTCTTACATACCCAAGTGTAGGCGCCACAGAAAACCTTATGATGGCGGCACTTTCCGGGAAAGGGGATACTATAATTGAAAACTGTGCAACCGAGCCGGAGATAAGTGATCTTCAGGGTTTTTTACGTACAGCCGGTTTTCAGGTTTTCGGAGCAGGTACAGACACCATATTTATAAAAGGTACAGGAAGAAGCTGCCCGGGTCCTGAGCAGATGATGTATTTCATACTGGAAGACAGAATTGAAGCAGCTACATATATGTCAGCAGTGATGGGGACAGGTGGAAAAGCTGTATTTCGCAATGTCAGAGCGGAAATAATGGAAAAAGTGCTTTGTACGTTTGAGAAGATGGGAGCGGTCATAAGAAGATATGGAAATACTGTCGAAATACAATCGACCAAAAGATTGAAAAGTCCCGGCATGGTGATAACTCAGCCATACCCGGGATTTCCTACTGACTGTCAGCCTCAGCTGATGACATTGTGTACTTTGGCAAAGGGACTGACAACCATAAGAGAAGAAATTTTTGAAAGCCGTTTTACACATAAAAATGAGCTGGCTAAAATGGGCGCCGATATTGAAATATGCGGAAAAAATGCTATAATAAAAGGCAGCAGTACATTGAGAGGGGCAGAAGTTGAAGCTCTTGATCTCAGAGGAGGGGCAGCTCTTGTAATAGCCGGACTTATGGCTGAAGGCAGCACCGTGGTGAGAAACACTTTTCATATTCAGAGAGGGTATGAGGAACTGGAAAAAGGACTCAGGACTTTAGGTGGAATAATTGAAACAAAGGGATAATAAACGCAGAAAAAAAAGAATGGGTTTCTGGCCCAAATTTCTCATAGTTGTCATTACAGGGGTCGTAATTTATTTATTTGCGTCCTCATCAATGTTTGATGTAAAAAGCTTTGAAGTAACAGGAAACTCATATTACAGTGATGATGAGATAATAACTATGGGCAACTGTTCTACAGGAGGAAACATATTCTGGGGAAGTAATGTCGGAGATATAAAAAACAGACTGGAAAAGGATCCTTATATGGAAAAGGTCAGAGTGAAAAGAGTATTGCCTGACAAGATAAGGATAGAGATAACGGAACGCACTCAGGTGGCTGCTGTAGTATATGGTGAAAACTATGTGGTCATAGACAGTGAGGAGACAGTTCTGCGTAAAACAGAAGTGGAACCTCAGCTTACACTGATAAGAGGGCTTACCATAAGCGGAATAGAAGTGGGGGAACCTATTGAAGTGGAAGAAAAAGTAAGTATGAGACAGATAATGGATCTTATTACTTCAATGAAAGAAAACGATATGTACTTCAAGGCCGTTGAACTGTACGAAGCAGGAGTAAAAGCGTATGTACTGGATAATCTGGTATGTGAAGGTACTACTCAGAGTATCACAGAAGCTATGACTTCAGGTAATCTTCAGAAGACCATAATAAAGCTTTTCGACAGCAATATTGAAAGAGGGACAATAAATGTCAGCGGAGATGAATATATTTCTTTCAGCCCGGAACTGGATTAAAAAAACAATAAAAAAAGCTTAAAATACCGTGCAATAAAGGTGTATATGTGATACAATAAAAAAGATAATGGGATTACCAAGGAGGAAAAGGATCTAAGATGTTACAGATAGAGACTGAAATGGAAAAAGCGGCAGTCATAAAAGTCATCGGTGTAGGCGGCGGCGGATGTAATGCAGTAAACCGCATGGTAGAAGCCGGCCTTCAGGGTGTGGAATTTATTGCCGTTAATACAGATAGACAAGCTTTGAACAGATGTGTAGCTGAAACTAAGATTCAGATAGGTGAAAAACTAACCAGAGGTCTGGGAGCGGGAGCTAATCCGGAGATAGGTCAGAGAGCTGCAGAGGAGACCCTCGATGAGATATCGGCTATAATAGAAGGTGCGGATATGATTTTTGTTACCGCCGGCATGGGCGGCGGCACAGGAACCGGAGCTGCGCCTATAATTGCCAAAACTGCCAGAGATATGGGTATACTGACAGTGGGTGTTGTTACAAAACCATTCTCTTTTGAAGGTGCTAAGAGAAGAAAACAGGCCGAACTGGGAATAGGATTCCTTAAAAGATATGTAGACTCCCTCGTGGTTGTTCCTAATGATAAACTCCTTCAGAATTGTGAAAAAAACACCTCCATGCTGGAAGCCTTCCGCATGGCTGACGACGTATTGAGGCAGGGTGTACAGGGGATATCAGATCTGATTTCAGATTTTGCACTCATAAATGTGGATTTTGCAGATGTTAAGTCAGTAATGACCGACAGAGGAATAGCTCACATGGGTACAGGACATGGCCATGGAGAGAACAGAGCCAAGGATGCCGTCAAGGCAGCTGTTGAAAATCCTATGCTTGAAACCACCATAAGTGGTGCCAAGGCTATACTGCTTTATGTTTCCGGAGGATATGACCTGGGAATGCTTGAGGCAAGCGAGATAGCAGGCATGGTAGAGGAACAGGCGGACAGAGACTGTATACTGATATTCGGTGCTGCCGTCAATGAGGAGATGGAAGACGAGGTTGCCATTACCGTTATCGCCACGGGATTCGGTGAAGGTCTTGAAAAAGATCAGGAGGAAAAGGAAACTTCATCAAAAGGACTTGGAGAAGAAAAAGATAAACCGGAAAAGCCGGTACAGCAGGAAGAAGAAATGGTATTCGGCAAAGTTGAGGGACTCAGCGGCACCGAACGTACATTGCAGGATATTTTAAGCGATGAAGAAGAAGGAACTTCAAAGTTCGAGATCCCTGATTTTCTTAAATAAAAATGTCGGAGCCGGCTTAGGCCGGCTCTTATGGTAGGTTACTGCCATATTTACAAAACGCAGGTTGGAAGGAAAGAAGAATAAAAAAGTTTGATATTATGATAGAGATAACTTCCAGAGACAATCAGATATATAAGCTTTTCAGGAAATTATCCTCAAAGAAATACAGAGACAGACTGGGGATGTATATCATCGAAGGCTGTAATCTTATAGAGGAAGCATTGTCAGAAGGCGCCTTTATAGAAAAGGCCGTAATAAGGCAAACAAGCACCGCAGTGCCGGATAGGATTATAGAAAAGCTTGGCAGCAGAGTTGTTATGGCTGATGACAGGATTTTTACGGATATTGCTCAGACCGAAACCAGTCAGGGTATCATTGCAGCCGTAAAAAAACCAAATATGACAGCAGATAAAATTCCCGGGAAAAGTATGTCGGGAAATTTTGTCGTGCTTGACCGGCTGCAGGATCCGGGTAATATCGGTACAGTAATAAGAACGGCTGATGCTGCAGGATACGGCCTTGTTATCGCCCTGAAAGGAACTGCTGATGTCTTCTCACCGAAAACTGTAAGAGCCGCAGCAGGATCACTTTTCCGTATGCCGGTACTGTTTATTGAGACAGAAACGGAGCTGATACGATTTATCAGGGCTGCCGGCAAGAAAATCGTGGCAGCCAGTCCAGCCGGCAGCCGGAAATACTATGAAGAGGATCTCAGCCGCAACATTGCCCTAATAGTAGGTAATGAAGGAAACGGAGTCAGTCCGTTGCTGATTGAAAACGCAGATCTGAAAATAAATATTCCAATGGAAGGAAATATAGAATCACTTAATGCATCCGTTGCTGCTGCCATAATAATGTATGAGAAAGTACGGACTGAATGCACCAGGTGAAAGACATAAAACATATTGAGAGGTTTAAAAATGCGAGAAAAATTAAGAAATATTCTTGATGAATCAAAAAAACAGCTTGAAAAAGCATCTTCCCTGCAGGAGGCAGAAGATATCAGGATAAAAGTACTGGGCAAAAAAGGTTCCCTGACAGAGATACTCAGATCTATGGGCAGCCTTACCCCTGATGAGAGAAAAGAACTGGGACAGGCAGCCAATAAGGTGAGAGCTGATATTGAGAAACTGCTGGCTCAGACCGTCAGCAGTCTTAAGGAAAAGGCCAAAGAAGCAAAGTTTATGGCGGAGACTATAGACGTAACCGAGCCGGGAAAGAAACATGTTCTGGGAACAAAACATCCGATAACCATAACCATAGAAGAAATCTCTAAAGTATTTAAATCTATGGGCTTTTCTCTTACAGAAGGCCCTGAGGTGGAGACGGTATTCAACAATTTTGACGCCCTTAACGCCGGCCCCTATCATCCTGCGAGAGACTGGACGGATACGTTTTACATAAACGATCAGGTCCTGCTGAGAACACAGACATCACCTGTGCAGGTCAGAACACTTATGAGTCAGAAACCGCCGATCAGGGTATTTGCTCCGGGAAGATGTTTCCGCTGTGACACTCCTGATGCTACCCATTCTCCCATGTTCCATCAGGTAGAAGGTCTTGTGGTGGATGAAGGTATAACAATGGCAGATCTTAAAGGTGTTCTTGACAGCTTTGCCAAGCAGATGTTCGGACCTGAAACAAGGACCAAATTCAGACCTCATCATTTTCCGTTCACTGAACCGTCGGCAGAGATGGATGTATCATGTTTCAAATGCGGCGGAAAAGGATGCCGTGTATGTAAAGGCAGCGGCTGGATAGAAATACTGGGATGCGGTATGGTTCACCCCAATGTGCTCAAGGTAGGCGGTGTAGATACAGAAAAATACACCGGATTTGCTTTCGGAATGGGCGTAGAACGTATAGCCATGCTTAAATACGGTATAGATGACATCAGGTTACTTTATGAGAACGATATGCGTTTCATAGAGCAGTTCAAATAGGAGGTTTGTCAAATGATTGTTTCACTGGAATGGTTAAAAGATTATACAGATATAAATGTGAGTCCGGAAGAATTCTGTGACAGGATGATAATGTCCGGATCAAACCTGGAGACCATGGAACTTGCAGGAACAGACATGGAAAATGTGGTCGTGGGAAAGATCCTTAAGATAGAGAAGCACCCCAATGCAGATAAACTGGTGGTATGCAAAGTGGATACAGGAAAAGCAGATCCGCTGCAGATAGTCACCGGCGCTCCTAATGTATATGAAGGAGCATATGTTCCGGTAGCTCTGGATGGAAGCCGCATACCGGGTCCCCTTCATGGACAGCCTAAGAAGGAGGGCGGTGTGAAGATAGAGGCGGGAGAACTGAGAGGAGTCCGTTCTGAAGGAATGTTATGTTCTTTTGGCGAACTGGGATTTGCAGATAAAGTTGTGCCTGTCAATCAGAGAGAAGGAATATGGATACTTAACGGGGAATACACTCCGGGAGAAGATTTTGTCAAAGCTCTTGAACTAAAGGACGCAATCATCGACTTCGAGATAACTCCCAACCGGCCGGACTGCCTTTCCATGGTGGGAATGGCAAGAGAAGCCGCTGCAACATTTGATGAAAAGGTAAAACATCCTGACACAGGCTGTGTTCATGAAGAGGGCAATGCAGCTGATTATATCAGTGTTGAGATAAAATCAGACCTTTGCAAACGATATATTGCCAGAATAGTTAAAGATGTAAAAGTTGAAGATTCCCCCTGGTGGCTCCAGAGAAGACTGATACATGCCGGAATGCGACCCATAAATAACATCGTTGACATTACCAACTTTGTAATGCTTGAATATGGCCAGCCTCTCCATGCTTTTGATATAAACAGCGTAGAAGGAAGAAAAATCATAGTGGATACGGCCTGTGAAGGCGAGAAGTTCACCACGCTGGACGGCAGTGAGAGGACTCTGGACGACAAGATGCTTATGATACATGACGCTGAGAAATCCATAGCTGTGGCAGGCGTCATGGGAGGTTTAAATTCAGAAATCGAAAACGATACTCAGACCATAATAATAGAGTCAGCCAATTTCCTGGGAAACAGCGTGAGAACCACAGCCAAGAGGCTGGGTCTTCGTACTGAGGCATCATCAAGATATGAGAAGGGAATAGACCCTAATCTCTGCAAGGATGCGGCCGACAGAGTATGTCATCTGATAGAACTTATCGGTGCCGGAAAAGTTGTGGCAGGCAGCGTTGATGTTTATCCGTCACCGGAAAAACCGAAAACTGTTCATGGCAGAGTAAGCCGCATAAATAATGTGCTGGGGGTAGAAATATCCAGGGAACAGATGGTCAGATATTTTGAAAGTCTCGAGATGCAGGTTGAAGGAGAGGGAGATGATCTTTATGTTACCGCCCCTACTGTAAGACAGGATATCGAGATAGAAGAGGATCTGATCGAAGAAGTGGCAAGACTGTACGGATATGACAGACTCCCGGTGACCATTCCCAAGGGAAATAATGAGGCTTCCCAGTCTTATGAAAGAGACGTGAAAGATCTTGCAAGAGATACAATGTGTGCAATGGGGGCCAATGAGATACAGACATATTCTTTTGTAAGCCCTAAAGGTGTGGATAATTTAAGAATCGACGAAGACTCATGGGAAAGGGCATTTGTCAGAATTCTTAACCCTCTGGGAGAGGACACTTCTGTCATGCGCACTGTTCTTACACCGGGTATGCTGGAAGTCCTTGCCAGAAACTTTTCCAGAAACAGAGAATCTGTGAGGGCTTTCGAGATAGGAAACACCTTCATGGTTAACCTGATGGATGAAAAAGATCTCCCTGTGGAAAGTGACGCCATGTCCATAGGATTTTACGGTCCGGAGGAAGATTTCTTCACTCTGAAAGGCGCTGTTGAGGAGCTCCTTGAAAAACTGGGAATACATGACGTGAAATTTGTTGCTGAAAGGAATTACGGCACCTATCACCCCGGCAGGTGCGCCAGGATAATGGTAAAAGAGACAAATACGTCTGTGGCAGGCGGCGAGGATGAAATGACGGAACTGGGAATAATGGGAGAAGTTCATCCTGATGTATGTGAAAAGTACGGTATTGGCACCCGCTGTTATGCTGCCGAACTTTTATTCAATGTGATTACGGAAATGGCAGATCTTGAGAAAGTGTACAGACCTCTGCCAAAGTATCCTGCTGTTACAAGAGATATTGCTCTGGTGGTAGAGGAGACCATGACTGCAGGAGATATGGAAAAGGTTATAAAGGACGCAGGCGGCGAACTGCTCAGAGAAGTCAGACTGTTTGATGTTTACAGAGGACCTCAGGTCGGAGAAAACAGGAAAAGCGTGGCTTTTGCACTGACATACAGACATGATGACAGGACTCTGACAGATGATGATGTAAATAAGGTTCACAGCGTGATACTTGATGCTTTAAGAGAAAAATTAGACGTGACTCTCAGAGATATTTAAGGAGAATACGATGGAAAGCAATAAGGTAAAAGTAAGGATCTACGGTCAGGAATATACTATTGCAGGTGAAAAGGAAGAAGATTCCATAAGGAAGATAGCCGCTCATGTAAATGAGAAAATGAGAGAACTGGGACGCAGTTTTTCAAATAACGGACAGGGGACCCTTGCTGTCCTTACCGCCATAAATCTGGCAGATGAATATTTTGACATGAGAGCAAAGGCCGATGATCTTGCAAAAGAAAATCAGAAGCTGAAAGAAGAGACAGAAAACTACCTTAAGCTTTGGGAAGAAGCAAAGAAGAATTTTGTTCAGTATAAAGAGGCTGCAGCAAAGGCTCTTGACGAAAAGAAAGCTGAGGAAGATAAATATAAGCAGCTGCAGGCACGCTGCAGTGAATTTGAAAGCTCTTTTTTCGATCTTCAGATGGAAAATCTTCAGCTGAAGCGAGAACTGGAGGAGTATAGAAAAAATAATGAAGGATAAGGCACTTAAAACTCTTGAATATGATAAGATTCTGAATCTGCTGGCCAATCAGGCTGTATCAGACGGCGGAAGAAAAAAGCTGCTTGATCTCAGACCCATGACAGATGCTGCCCTGATAAGAGAAGCCATGGCAGAAACTGACGAAGCTGTTTCTGTCATACTGAGAAAAGGGCAGCTGCCTCTTGGACAGATATATGAGATAGAAGATCTTCTTCATTTTGTGCGCAAAGGTGGAAGTCTGACCATGAGACAGCTTCTTCATGTGCTGTATAATCTGAAAGTGGCGGAAAATGTCAGAACGTTTCTGAAAAGCGATCTGCCGCCTCTGCCCATAATTGACGGGATAAGGGAAGTAATAGCGGTTTTTCCGGGACTTGCGGAAAATATAGACAGATGTATAGTTTCTGAAGAAGAAATGTCAGACAACGCCTCGCCTAAGCTGAAAGATATCAGACGAAACATATCAAGGCAGAACGATGCCATAAAGAACAGACTGAACAACATAATAAACTCTCAGGATAATAAGACTTATCTTCAGGATGCCATAGTGACCATAAGGGGAGGCAGATATGTTGTACCTGTGAAAGCAGAACACAGGAGCCGCATACCGGGCATAGTACACGACCAGTCTTCCACAGGTGCCACCGTGTTTATTGAACCTCAGGTCATTGTTAACCTCAATAATGAGCTGAGAGAACTTGAACTGGCGGAAAAAGCAGAAATCGAAAGAATACTTGCGCAGCTTTCTTCTGCCGTGGCGGAGCATTTTCATGAGATAATGAATAATCAGAAACTGCTGACGATGCTTGATGTGATATTTGCCAAAGGCAAGCTGTCGGTTGCGATGAAAGGGGAGACCCCCGGCATTGTCGAGGATGGCGAGCTTATACTTAAAAAGGCCAGACATCCTCTGATAAACGGAAAAAAGGTCGTTCCTATCGATATTTCTTTAGGTGGAGCATATACTACACTGGTTGTGACAGGACCCAATACGGGAGGCAAGACTGTTACTCTTAAAACCGCCGGTCTTCTTACATGTATGGCTCAGAGCGGACTTCATATTCCTGCCTCATCGGAAAGCAGATTGCCGGTTTTTGAAGAAATATTTGCTGACATCGGTGATGAGCAGAGCATAGAGCAGAGTCTGAGCACCTTTTCATCTCATATGAAAAATATCGTGGGCATAATGAAAGATGCAGGTGAAAATGCCCTGGTCCTGCTGGATGAACTTGGCGCAGGAACCGACCCCACCGAGGGTGCAGCTCTGGCCATAGCTGTTTTGGAAAATCTTAAGGGCAGAGGGACATACACCATCGCCACTACTCATTACAATGAGCTGAAAAAATATGCCCTTTCCACTGAAGGTGTGGAAAACGGCTCCATGGAATTTGACGTGGATACGCTCAGTCCCACCTACCGGCTTATAACAGGAATGCCGGGAAGGTCCAATGCTTTTGAGATAGCAAGGAAGCTGGGTCTGGAAGAATCACTCATAGACAGGGCTCAGCAGCTTCTCAGGCGCAGAGACATTGAATTTGAAGATGTTATCGGTAACATAGAAAAAGACAGAAAAAAAGCCGAAGCCAGGAAAGACGAGGCAGAAAAAATACTGGCTGATGCCAGAAGGCGGATGACTGAGATAAACAGCCGTGAAGCTGCCCTTAAGCTTCGGGAAGAAACCACAATAAGCAAGGCCAAGGAGCAGGCGAGAGAAATTCTCCGACAGACACGTCAGACAGCCGATGAAGTGGCTAAAGAACTAAAGCATATCAATAAAATGCAAAGTATGGGAGAACGAAGCAGGATATTTGACAACGCCAGAAAGCAGCTCAGGAATGCTGAAGACATGGTGGCAGAGAAAATCGTAAGGCGCATCAATAAAAGTCCTGTAAAGGCATCACAGCTTAAAATCGGTGATAAGATAAAAGTTCTTACACTTAATCAGGTGGGAGAGATACTGTCACTTCCTGATGACAAGGGTGACCTTCAGGTCAAGATAGGCATAATGAAGGCCAATATCAATATAGAAGATATAATGTCAATGGATGATGAGCCGGCCGGGAAGAATGCCGGCAGCGGGCGGTATGGAGGTATGTACAGAGAAAAGGCTCAGACCGTATCTATGTCGGTCAATGTGCAGGGAGAAAATCTCGAAGATGCAATGATGGACGTGGATAAATACCTGGATGACGCATATATGGCAGGCCTTAAAGAGGTTACCGTCATTCACGGCAGAGGAGAAGGCATACTTAAAGAAGGCCTTAGAAACTCTTTCAGAAGAAACAAGCTGGTTGCTTCCTACAGAAAAGGAAAATATGACGAAGGCGGGGACGGAGTCACCATAGTCACATTTAAGGAGTAATAGATGTATATAGTAAGCGGATGTTTGCTGGGGCATAATTGTAAATATGACGGCGGAAATAACAGAAACCTGGAAGTGATGGATTTTTGCAAGACTCACCGGTATATGACAGTATGCCCGGAGAGAGCCGCCAAGCTGCCTTGTCCCAGGCCCCCTGCAGAAAAGAGGGGCAGCAGGATAATAAACGACAGGGGAGAAGATGTAACAGAGGCTTTCCTTCGCGGAGCAAGGCTGTCATTTAATACATGTATGGAGATGGCCAAGCTTTCCGGAGAAAAAATAGAAGGTGCAATACTCAAGGCCAACAGTCCTTCGTGCGGCAAAGGCCGGATATACGACGGTACATTTTCAGGCACGCTTATAAAAGGAGATGGGGTATTTGCAGCCATGCTGGCAGATGCCGGAATAGAAGTCATAACGGAGAAGGAGAAGATAAAATGGTAGATTTCAAGGAAGAAATTGCGAAAATAATAGGCAGAGCAGTCAAAGAACTGAGTGAGGAAGAAATAAAATCCATTGTTGAGATCCCTCAGGATGAAAAGATGGGGGATTATGCCTTCCCGTGCTTCAGGCTGGCTAAGACACTGAGGAAGGCTCCGCCCATGATCGCAGCGGATATAGCTGCGCAGATATCGGAAAATCCGCTTTTTGAAAAGGTGGAGCAGGTTAATGCTTATGTAAACATGTTCATATCAAAAGAGGAGTTTGTGAAAGATGTTCTGACTGAAGTCCTGACAGAAAAAGAGGACTTTGGAAAAAGTGAGATAGGAGGAGGAAAGACTGTAATAGTTGAATTTTCATCTCCCAACATAGCAAAGCCTTTCCATATAGGTCATATAAGAAGTACCGTTATAGGTAATTCCATAAACAAGATCTATAAGGCTCTCGGATATAATGTGATCAGGATAAATCACCTTGGTGATTACGGCACTCAGTTCGGAAAAATGATTTGCGCATACAGGCATTGGGGAAACAGGGAAGACGTAATCAGAGAACCCATTAAGACACTTCTGGGATATTATACCAGGTTCCACGAAGAGGTGGAGCAGCATCCGGAGCTTGATGACGAGGCACGAGAGATATTTGCACGTCTTGAACATGGAGAAAAGGAAGAAGTGGAACTGTGGCAGTGGTTCAGAGATGAAAGTCTTAAAGAATTCAACAGAGTATATAAAATGCTGGGCATAGAATTCGACTCCTATGCCGGAGAAAGCTTTTATTCGGATAAAATGCCGCGCATAGTAAAGATGCTGGAAGATAAGGGTCTTCTTCAGGAGTCTAAAGGCGCTCAGATTGTTGACCTGCAGCCTTATGGCATGACTCCTGCTCTAATCAAGAAGTCCGATGGTTCATCATTATATATAACAAGAGACATAGCTGCAGCAGTATACAGAAAAGAGCATTATGACTTTTATAAAAATATTTATGTGGTAGCCTCCCAGCAGAACCTTCATTTCCAGCAGTGGATAAAGATAATCGAACTTCTGGGATTTGACTGGGCAAAAGACAATATCCACGTGCCCTTCGGGCTTGTGAGTCTTGAAGACGGAACCATGTCCACAAGACACGGCAGAGTTGTTTTCCTTGAAGATGTCTTAACAAGAGCAGTGGAACAGACGAAAGATATAATCAGAGAAAAGGGTGTAAACACCGATAACGTAGAAGAGACAGCAAGGCAGGTTGGAATCGGCGCCGTAATATTCCAGGAACTTTCCAACAACAGAATAAAAGATTATGTTTTCTCGTGGGATAAAGTTCTGGATTTTAACGGAGAAACAGGCCCGTATGTACAGTACACTTATGCAAGAGCTGCAAGCGTACTGCGTAACGCAGGAGAGGAAGCTGCAAGGCGGGCGGAAGATCCCCTTGCGGCAAAACCGGAATATATAACAGGGGAAAGCGCATATCAGCTTTCAAAGCTCATATATGCACTTCCACAGGTCATACAGGACGCAGGCGATAAGTTTGAACCTTCGGTAGTGACAAGGCATATAGTGGATATGGCGCAGGCTTTCAACCGTTTCTATCATGACGAGCATATTCTCACTGACAACGAGGATGAAAAAATATCCAAACTTGCGCTGGTACTGGCGGCAAAGACTGCCATCAGAAACGGACTCAGCCTTTTGGGTATGGAGGCTCCTGAAAGAATGTAACACAAAATCCAAGGCCGGGTACCTGAAAAATTGTAGGAACCGGGTCAGCATGCAAAAATGAAAGGATACACATTATGCGTTATGTAGGCGATATTTACAGACCTCCCAGTGAGGCATACAGTCTTCTGGTACAGGTCACCATCGGATGTTCACACAATAAATGTACTTTCTGCAACATGTACAAAGAAAAGCAGTTCAAAGTACGTGACCCTGAGGAAGTTCTGGAAGATCTGGCATGGGCCCGCAGTCATTATTCAAGAGTTGAAAGAATATTCCTGTGTGATGGTGATGCTTTATGCCTTGCAAGCAGTAAGCTTTTAAGAATCCTTGACTATATACGTGAAAATTTCCCCGAATGTGAAAGAGTCACAACATATGGCAGAGCCGGTATTGCTTTGCGAAAGACAGATGAAGAACTGAGGGAACTCAGAGAACACGGCCTTACAATGGTATATATGGGGGCGGAATCAGGCAGCGATAAGGTGCTTGAAATGGTTAATAAAGGGGAAACACGTCAGCAGCTCATAGACGGTGTTCACAAACTGGAAAATGCCGGACTCAGGACATCAGTAACATTTATAAGCGGTCTTGCAGGACCGGAACTGTGGGAAGAACATGCGGTAAAGACAGGCACTATGATAGCCGAGATGAATGCTTCATATGTAAGTCTTCTGACACTGATGCTTCAGCCCCCTGCACCGCTGCTTGAAGACTATAAATCCGGAAAATTCAAACTTCTTACTCCGGAAGAAGTCCTTGGGGAGACGTGTCTTATGCTCAAATACGCCAGACCCTCAAAGCCTTGTGTATTCAGGAGCAATCATGCTTCAAACTACGTATCGCTCAGAGGAAATCTTCCTATGGATAATGAGAATATGATTGCTTCTCTTAAACGCTGTATGGAAGACAGAGGACTTCTTAAAGACGAAAGATTCAGAATGCTGTAAAGCGGCAGGACATGGCAAAATGAAAATACTTCTTACAACTTTGAATTCGCAGTACGTCCATACCAGTCCGGCTCTTAAATACCTTTATACCGTGCTCCAGGACACACCGGACGAAGTGAGCATACGTGAATTTACAATCAACAATGAATATTCCCACATATACGGGGAGCTGGTGAGAGCAAACTGTGACATGGTTTGCTTTTCCTGCTATATCTGGAACATAGAACTGATAAAGGCTCTTGCTGCTGATCTAAAGAAAGCGCGGCCTGATCTTGTCATATGTCTGGGCGGACCTGAGGTCAGTTTTGAAGGACATGTTTTTGCAGTGGAAAATCCATGGGTGGATTTTATAATATGCGGAGAAGGCGAATATTCGCTGTACAGACTCTGTGAGGTATTAAGAAGAAGATCGCCTTTTTATGATGGGCGTGAAGTTGCATCGGGACTGGCGCTGGATACAGTACCGGGACTGATTTACAGAAAAGGCGGAAAGGTATATGTCAATCAGCAGATAGAGCCTATGGATCTTAATTCCATACCTTTTATGTACTCTGTTCTGGAATGTGAGACTGACAGGGTTGTTTACTATGAATCCTCAAGGGGCTGTCCTTTCAGATGTTCATATTGCATGTCATCGGTGGAAAAGAGTGTAAGGCCTCTTGATATGGCCAGAGTCAAACGAGAACTTAAATATTTTATCCATAAAAAAGCCATGCAGGTAAAATTTATTGACAGGACTTTTAATTACGATCCTGCAAGAGCCTATGAGATAATTGAATTTATAATTGAAAATGATAACGGAGTCACCAATTTTCATTTTGAGATATGCGCAGACCTTATGACCGATGAACTGACAGAACTTCTGTCGCAGGCACGAAAAGGCCTTATTCAGCTGGAGATAGGAATTCAGTCCGCTAATGCTGAAACTTTAAGGGCAGTCAACAGAAAAGAAAATGTCTATCCGGTGCTCTATAATACAGAGAAACTGATTCGGGCAGGCAATATACATATACATGTAGATCTGATCGCCGGCCTTCCGTATGAGACATACGATCAGTTTGCAATGTCTTTTGATAAAGTATACAGACTTGGAGCAGATGCCTTTCAGATGGGATTTCTTAAAGTTCTTAAAGGCACAGAAATGGCCCGGATGAGCATGCAGTACGGCATGGTATATCAGGACAGCAGGACAGGGCGCCTTATGAGATCATATCAAACAGGTGGATATCGTCTTCACAGATGGTAAGGCTGAAATCCATAGAGAAAATGTTGAACATCTATTATAACAGGAGTGGTTTTACCAATAGCCTCGAGTATCTGATGAACACCTGCAAGCTGAAACCTTTTGAATTTTTTGAGAAACTGGCAGATTTTTATTACGATGCAGGATATCATAATATAAACAGGAAAAAAGAAGAACAGTACAGAATACTCAGAAAATTTTCTTCTGAAATACTGGGTGAAGAAAAAAGTAAAATAGAGAAAATATTGGAAAAAGATCTGAAATCGGCCTTCAATGACGAAGAAGTCAGGCGGTTTCTGAAAAAAGGATGGGAGATCTGATTTATGGATTTTATTAAGAGAGAAGACAGAATAGGACAATATCTTGTGCCTCATCTTAAAAACTTTTTATTTGATGAACTTTCTGAAAATTATCTTGCAAGGACAGGACTTTCTGATATTCTTACCGGCGTACCTGTTCCCATAAGAAAAAGTGAAGTGGAGAGCATCACTACTGTGTCAATAGCCAGAGGTATGGCCTTTGTGATAGGATGTGATCCGGCCTTCAAATATCGTGACAATTATGTGGCATATATAATGAGAATATCCGACAAACGTTTTGCAAGGGCTCTTGTTTCGGAAGGAATAGAGGCTGCCGAAAAGAAAGATTATGATTATGCGTGTATAATGTTCAGAGCCGCCATGATAATCGATCCCGAGGATACAGATGCGCTTTACTGCTACGGCAGATCATGCAAGGATGCATACGAACTGGGTGAGGAGGAAGATTTTATTGCCAGATTTAAGGCAGAGTCTCTTGAGGCTTTTGAGGAAGTCACGCTCAGACGGCCGGATTTTGCAGAAAGCTATTATTTTTTAGGCTACGGATACATAAACCTGGGCCTTTATGTGAAAGCTAAATTAACGTGGCAGGAATTCATGAAGCTTTCTTCTGATGAAGAAAAGAAAGAGGAGATAAGAGAAAGGCTCACTTCTCTTGATGAACCGGTTAAGATAGAAGAAGGTTATAATCACATTCTGGCAGGCAGATTTGAGGAAGGCACTGCCATACTGGAAAATTATACGGAAGGAAGATTCGCCGGCTGGTGGCCGCTGTGGTATTATCTGGGAATCGCTCATTTTTCCATGGGAATGACGGAAAAAGCGGCAGAAGATATGAAGCAGGTGCTAAAGCTTTCGCCCAGCAACAGAGACGCTATGGAAGAACTGGTGAAGATTTACAAAAAACTGGGGAATGATGAAATGGCGGAGAAATACGAGAAGAAGATTACCATAGTCGCTGAAAATGCGGAGAAAGATAGAGAAGAAGCAGGGAAAAAGCGAGGGATAAAGCTGAATTAACCTGAAAGCGGCCTAAGAAAAATTTTACAAGAAAATTTTCATAATTATGTTATTTCTACTTGACATGACCTTTAAGGTAATGTATAATTATCAGTGTTGTCAGCAAATGACAACCGTTGTTCCAAGGTAGCTCAATGGTGGAGCACTCGGCTGTTAACCGATAGGCTGTGGGTTCGAGCCCCACCCTTGGAGCCATTTTTTTGCC
>CASFMJ010000106.1 GCA_949295785.1 uncultured Bacillota bacterium
ACCCTTGCCTTCGGCTATATCCTTCCCACTACCGGGCGGATTCGGGACTTTCACCCGTTAGAAACGTGCGCCGCCAGGCGCACTAATGGAGGGGACTTGCGTATCAACAATTAAAAGTGTTGATGCGCAAGTCCCCTTTCCCATACACATTGTGAATTACTGAAGCTATGATAAGAGATCAATAATTAAAATTTTCCTGTTGTGTCGTGTTGGCAAAAATTTTAAAACCCGACAATCTGCCAACATCAAAGCCGTTTTACAGCTGAATAAAGAAAGAATATGGAGGTTTTTATGAGTATTGTTGCCAATAAAAGTTTTTTGAAAATATTGCCAACAAATTCGACAAAATATGTTGTACAAATCGCATAATATTTCGTTTTTTGACAAATTCGACATTTTTCGACTGGGAGAATCTCCTTAAATAATAAGAAAAACCGGAAATTTGTTGGCAAAATCTTATTTTTCCACAAAAATGGCAACATGTCACAAAACCCCGCAAAAATGACTCAGCCAACACATTTATATCATCTTACCATATATTCTTTTTTCAGCAGCATGACTGTCAGTCTGTACATCAGTCCAACTGCGATTATTCCTGCAAAGGTTTTTATCAGTGGAACTGCAATATGTACCCCCGCTTCAAACAGTTGTCCCAGTTTTTCTATCCCTGTGTTAAACGCCGCCGAGGCGATAAAGTACATAAATGCTGCCGCCAGCCAAAGCAGCATACCCGGCTCTCTTTCTGCCCTTGACACGGCAAAAGTCACCACAAAGAATACCAGAGATGATGTAAATACAGATGTCATAATGATATCCAGAAGCTGCGCAGGAAGAGTGATATACAGCAGATCTGTCTGCTGCATACTCATAAGCAGGTTGAAAAGACTTATGCTTCCTCCTGCCGCGCCAAGATCAATATCTATACTGCTCCCTGTAACAAGAACAGTGAGCAGTATCAGAACATTTCCTATTATGTTGTACATCAGCAGCATGAAAGATCCGGCAGATATTTTAGCAATTACCATCTCTTCCGCTGACACCGGAAGCGAATTGTATAAATAGGCTTCACGTTTATACATGCTGGTCCAGTACAGTTTCTTGTAGCCATTAAGGAGAAATATTACGGAGCCGAGAATAACCGGAATTATTATGACGGCCATGAAAGGATTAATCAGCAGCAGAACCGTGGATGCTGACAGCACACAGGCAATCCCTGTTTCATTGCTTACCATCTTTATATTAAGTTTCAGATATTTGTCGAAATTGCTCATTTTTCAACAGCCCCTTTCATGTCAATCAGCCCGTATCTGGTTCCTTTCATTACTACCGCATATCCGTTACGGGATTCCCACGCTTTGTCAAATATAAATCCGGTTATCTCATTATAGGCAGAATCTACGAATCCGAATTTATACCCATTACTGCTGCCTTCTTTCTGTACATCTTCAAGAACGGGCGTCCTGCCATGGTTTTCCACTGCCGCTGCGGCCATGCCGTCATCAAAATCCAGGAGGCAAATCATGTTGTGCTCTTCCGTATTTATTGCCTTGCCGTCTCTGATTTTTATATATGTAAGCACACCCCGCTCTTTTCCGTCGATAAACATTATGTCTTTGCAGGCTCCGTTAAATCCTATGCGGTTTTCTTCTCCCTCATTGGAAAGAACTGTTTCACCATTTTTATCTATTACAATATCTTCGGGGAAATCCTTCTGTATATACAGATATTCTTCATTACCCAGATAACATGTGAAATTTCCGGCTTTTTCCACCATGTTGTAATCGTTGTCAAGAACATGGTATGTGATGGGGGATAAAACTTTTTCCGGAGAATCCTGGGTTGCTATCACCCAGTGTCCGGCCATATAGCTTTCAACATTCTGATAAGGCTTCAGGCGATGTTCGATGACACCGGTTCGTATATTCTTTATATATATACCGTCCTTTTCGCTTCCGCCTTCAGCATATCCGGGTTTTTCCCCCATCCATTCGTCTGCTCCTTCAGTTTCATATACTACATTTCCGTCCATATCGCATACGGTCATATCTGCGGCATGATGCAGCCATATCAGGCCGTTTCCGTCATATCTTGCCGAGTCGTAATCCGTGTCGCCAAACGGATATGATACAAGACCGGTGGCCATAGTCTCTGCTGCGTCTATCACCTGCATTGTGTCGTTATCTTTTCCCATGAATATAAGTCCCTCGCCCTGACCTGCGAAAGACGTGAAACCTTCCAGGACCACTTCATTATTTGTCTCAAGGTCTATGAGCTTCCACTGTTTTGAAAACACCTTTACGGCAGCGATAGGGCGCTGTGAATCGATCAGTCTGATCTCATCATATCTGCCGAAGGGTATCTCGATCTTTACTCCGTTTCTTTCAAGTGCTTCCTTTTCTTTGTCGTCAAGATCCATGGATACGGCATACATACGGCCGCATACGGAAAGAAGGATCATCAGTGCGGCTGTTGCCAGGGCTGCCGTCTTCAGATAGCGGCTTTTAACAATATATTTTATCATGGCTGTTCTCCTCTGAAAATAGATATTACCGCGTCTTCAAGGGAGCTTCCTTGGGCTTCCCTGAGACTGTCTGCGTCTTCAAAAACCTGCACTTTCCCTTCTTTGAGCACTATTACCGAATCGAAAAGCCTCTCTATGTCCTTTATAAGATGAGTTACTATTATCATTGTTCCCTTTGGATTGAAATTCTCCAGAATCAGGTCGAGAACATGCTGTCTGGCCTCTGCATCAACCCCTCCTATGGGCTCATCCAGCAGGTAAAGTCTTGCGTCTCTTGACATCATAAGAGCTATCTGCAATTTATCTGTTTCCCCTTTTGACATTTCTTTGGAAGTCTGAGTTTCTTTTATGCCGAAACTTTCCAATATGCTTATACATCTTTCCTTATTAAAGTCATCGAAAAATTCCCCATAGATTTCGATAACCTGCCTGGCAGTCATATTTTCCGGCAGTCCCTCTTTATCCGGAAGGTATGAAACTATCTTCTTGCATTCTGCGCTGCCGGGAATAAAGCCGTCTACAGTAACTCTGCCCTCATATCCTGTGCAGAATCCGGAAAGAATCTTCAGAAGAGTGGTCTTACCGCTGCCGTTTTTACCCAGCAGGCCTATTATTCTCCCTTCTGGTATGTTGAGATTTATGCCGTCCAGCGCCCTTTTAGAACCAAAGCTTTTCCCCAGATCGCTTATCACTGCTACGGGCGGTTTCTCTACCAACCTCAACTTTATTTCTTTTATTTTTTCCCCTTCTCTTAATACATCCATCATCAGCACACCTGCTTTTCTTCTATGATTTCAATCCTCTGCCGAAAAAAATCCAGCATTTCCTCTTTTGTAAATCCCAGAGCACCCATATCTTTTATGAAGCTGTCCGCCGCCTTTTCAGCTATTTCCTTTCTCAGGCTCAAGACAGCTGCCCGGTCTGATGTTACATATCTTCCCTGTGTCCTTTCAGATACAAGTATTCCTTCTCTTTCCAGCTCTGTCAGTGCTCTCTGCATAGTGTTGGGATTAACTCCGAACTCCTCTGCAAGCTCCCTTACAGAGGAGATTCTCTGTCCCGCTGCAAGCTCACCGGAAGCTATAGCTTCTCTTATGCAGTTCATTATCTGAACGTATACCGGCAGGTTTCCCTCAAGTCTCTTATCCAATCCATTCACCTCCTTTTAGATCTGCAATGTATTATTGTACTATTTAACTAATACAATAATACATTATGACTCCTGTGTCAACAATTTTTATATAAATTCTGGTTTTAAGTAAGATTTACTTTGCCGGCCGCTTCTGTAAATATTGTAAAAAACACGCTGCAATAGTATAATCATATATGAGATCCGTAAGCCTGGTGCGGATATGAGTGAAATCAAAATCAAAGGAGCTTATAATGGGGAAACAGTCTATAGCAACCATAACGGATATAACCGATCGTCTGGGATACGGCATGATATATGTCAGAGAGGATGGTACCATCGGTGAATACAGCACTGTTGCCAAGGAAAAATTCGGTCTGGTAATCCCAAAAGGTAAAAGTCACCCTTCCGGAAAAATTGAAAAGAGCGATATTGTCATATTTGCCGACAATATGCTTGGAAATGATGACGCCATTTCTCTCAGTGATCTCAGACTGCTCAACATAGATGATCCCGACATACGTAAGGGCGATGCCATAATGGCCATATGCACCTATAAAGATAATAAATTTGCACCTATATATAAGTATTACAGTGATTACTATCCAGGCAGCGTGCTTCAGATACATGAAACATACAGAAGTCACGATATACTTGTAAGTATTGATCTTGAAAAGAAAATAATGTCCATTACTGTAGGTGGAGAGGAATATCAGATGGCTTATCTGGAAAGCATCGGTTTTATGGTCATCCTGTCTCCTGAGACAGGGCAAGTAAAATTTTTTCAGGGAATAGGCTATGGTTTCCGTGGGGAGGAAGCCGGAAAAATTCTTCAGGGCATGCCATACAAAGGTAAAAACTGCCCGGAACAAAATGATGATTCCATTTCCACCATAGGGCTTCCTCTTCAGGAGATTGCTTTCGGTGATGAATTCTTAAAAGAGGTAAGAGCAATAATGGACTCTCCTGACGGGACTCGAAGCGAAGGCGCTTTTGAGATATACAGAAGACTGGTCTTCTGCAATATAATCAGAATTAAAAAAGGTGATGTCAATGACGGTGTTATCATAATGATACAGGATAAAAACAGCATAGAGCACAATCTTGATTCGGCACGGACATTTATTGCAGAACTGGAGCGGCGTAACAAAGCAGCGGACCTTCGTCTTGATGCCAGCAGGGAAGAACACTTTGAAAAATTCCTGGGAAGTTCTCCTGAGATGCGCACCGTAAAACACCTGGCATATAAAGCCGCCAAGACCAGATTTAACGTAATCCTTCTGGGAGAAAGCGGTACAGGCAAATCCCGCCTTGCCAGAGAAATACATAATATACAGAATCCCGATGCGCCTTTTGTGGAAGTCGCCTGTAATGCAATTGCCCCTTCTCTGTTTGAATCAGAACTCTTCGGCTATGCTCCCGGAGCCTTTACAGGCGCTGACAAAAACGGGCGGGCAGGATATTTCGAAGAAGCTAACGGCGGCACTATCTTTCTTGATGAGATAGGCGAAATACCTCCCGAAATACAGGCGAAACTTCTCCATGTGCTTCAGAACAAACAGATCTACCGTGTCGGCTCTGCAAAACCGGTGCATATTGATGTACGCGTTATAACCGCAACCAACAGAGATCTGGAAGAAGAGATCAGAAAAGGCAATCTGCGTCAGGATCTTTATTACAGGATAAATGTATTTCCCATTGAAATTCCTCCGCTCAGGGAAAGGAAGCGTGATCTTGCCAGGATGGCTGATTCTATTCTTGCTGATTTCTGCGCCAGATATGACATGGAAAAAAAGGCCTTTTCTGACGAGGCTCTTAAAATGATCACCCTGTACGACTGGCCCGGAAATGTGAGAGAACTTGAGAACATCATTGAAAGAGCTATCACCGTATGTGAAGGCAAGACCATATACACTGATCACCTGATGATAAACAGAGCTGAGATTCCTAAAGATACCCTGTGCCATCAGCTTAAGCATCAGGAAGCCCGAATAATAGAAAATTCCCTTATGATAAATAATGGGGACAAACATAAGACCATGGAGGAACTGGGCATGTCCCGTTCTGTATTTTATAAGAAGCTTAAAGAGTATGACCTTTTGTAATCATTGGTACGATTATTGCAGCATATTTTTATGGTAATAAAAAATAAATTTTATGGAGGCAAAATGAACCGGGATATAAATCAAATAAAAAGAAAAGTAGATGACATTTTTGACGATATAAAAACTCTCCGGCGTACAATCCATCAAAATCCGGAATTAAGCGAACATGAAAAAGAAACCAGCCGCCTCATATGCGAGCGGCTGTCATCTCTGGGGATAGAATATCAGGATAACGTAGCCGGCTATGGAGTCTCTGCTGTCATATACGGAAAGGATCATGACAGGGCTATAGGTATCAGAGCAGATATAGATGCTCTTCCTATTTACGAAAAAGCCGACGTACCTTTTTCCTCTAAAAATCCGGGGGTAATGCATGCCTGCGGTCACGATATGCATACGGCAATTCTCCTTGGTACGGCCCAGATACTCAATGAAATGAAAAATGAACTGCCCCTTTCGGTAAGACTTTTTTTCCAGCCTTCTGAGGAAACCATAGGGGGCGCCCGTCAGATGATTGAGGCCGGCTGCCTCAGTTCCCCTCAGGTATTAGGTGTCATAGGACTCCATGTCGATCCTGCTGTTTCTTATGACAGTGCTGAATTTACAGAGGGTGCCATGAATGCCGCTTCATGTGAATTTTATGTTACCGTCCACGGAGTATCATGCCATGGCGCTCATCCCACAGACGGTATTGATCCGCTGTTGCCGGCATGTGAAATGGTAACAGCTCTTCAGACTGTAATAACAAGAAAAGTCCTTGCAACAGACAGCGCTGTCATAACTGTAGGCCAGTTTCACAGCGGCACCAAAAACAACATTATCCCACCTGAAACAAAGTTCTCAGGTATAATACGTACTCTCAAAAACGATCAGCGCCAGTACATAAAAGACAAAGTGGAGAATCTCTGCAAAGGCATTGCTGCTGCACACGGAGCAACATGCACAATAGAATTCAGAGAAGGTTATCCGGCTCTCGTGAATGACTCTGCCCTGTTTAAGATTATGACCTGCGCTTCAGCAGAGATTTTAGGCTCCGACAAAGTCGTATATTATAATGTGCCCAGTCTGGGCGCTGATGACTTTTCTTACTTCTGCCAGTATTCCAGAGGTCTTTATTACAACGTGGGCGTAGCAGAAAAAGGGCAGACTTCTGCTCCTCCTGTACATAGCGATCTGTTCTGTCCCGATGAAAGATCATTAAAGACCGGTATGCTGACAGAGATATACGGAACATTAAAAATTATGGAGGCATTTGATAAAGATGAACTGTAATGAAAAAGAAGTCCTGCGGGATACGATAGTTGAAATTAACCTTTCTTGTCTTGGCAGCAACATAAAAATGATAAAAGATATGGTAGGTTCGGACGTTGCATTGATGGCTGTTGTGAAAGCAAACGGATATGGTCACGGTGCTGTGGGTATTGCTCCAACCCTCATGGAAAACGGAGCCACTTATCTTGCCGTAGCTACGCTGACAGAAGCACTGGAGCTTAAAAAAGTCTATCCTGACTATCCGGTATTTATTCTCGGCCACACCCCTGACCGCCTTCTCCATCATGTAATAGATAATAATATCACTCAGACTGTATTCAGTCTGAAGCAGGCGCAGCTTCTTGACCGGCTGGCACAAAAATCCGGAAAAAAAGCTGTTGTTCATATAAAAGTCGATACCGGCTTTCACCGTCTGGGGAAAGAGCCCTCCGATGAATATGCCGAAGAAATCGCTGATATATTTAAGCTTGACCATGTATATGCAGAGGGAATATTCAGTCATCTTGCCCTTGCCGGTGAAGAAGAAAACAAAAATCAGTTCTCGCATTTTATGGATTTCCTAGATCTTCTGGAAAAAAAAGGATGCGTGTTCAGGTATAAGCATATCGCTGACAGTATCGCTCTTGTTGACTATCCTGAGTACCGTCTGAACATGGTACGACCCGGAGCGCTTTTATATGGCATGCGGGGTTTTCATACAGGATTTCTTGGTGTAAAGCAAGCGCTTACATTCTGTACAAGAATTTCACAGCTGCACAGAATTCCTGCAGGAGAAGGTGTTTCTTACGATTTTCTATGGAAATCCTCAAGAGACAGTATCATAGCGACTCTGCCTTTCGGTTACGCCGACGGATATCCCAGAAATCTCCGGGATAAGGGATTTGTTGTAATAAACGGGATAAAATGTCCAATAATAGGGGTATTATGTATGGATCAGGTGATGGCTGATGTCACAGACGTTCCCGGAGTATGCGAAGGAATGAAAGCCATAATATACGGTGACGGTACAGACGGCTCAATGACAATAAGTGAAGCCGCTTCCCTTGCGCAGACTAACAAAAATGATATAATAGCCCGCATATCCTCAAGGCCGCCAAGAGTGTATACATTTTAAATGTACATATTGAATGTCCCTATAAAAAAACTGCCCTCCGATAAGGCGGGCAGTAATATTTTTAACCTACATATTCTGCTTTTCTTTATTCTCATGTGAAGCTTTTACAGGTTTCACTGCTTCTTTTACGCCTTCTGCTATGGTGTCAAAGGCATCTGCCTGTCCATCCACAACTTTATAA
Organism: uncultured Bacillota bacterium; assembly: GCA_949295785.1. Lineage (GTDB taxonomy): Bacteria > Bacillota > Clostridia > Peptostreptococcales > Anaerovoracaceae > Fimisoma. The sequence goes on from CASFMJ010000106.1 coordinate 8,323, forward strand.
GCTTTCTCCTTTATAGCCTGTTTCTGCTCATATTCTTTTTTTGTTTTCTGCATCATATTATCCAGCATTGATGTCTTGCTTCTGATTATATAAACAAAAGAGGCTATTATTATGGCTACCCCGATTACTATCTTTATTTTTTCCATTACAGCCTGCTCCTTCCTTTAAATTTCTGAAGTGTTAAAATGCCTCCATAAGACCCATTATCACAGCAAGCGGCTTGGCGCAGTTCATAAGTACAAGCAACGTGAGACAGGCATATGCAAAAGACACGTATTTCCATTTGCGTCCGTATCCAGGCAGTACTTTAAATGATTTATATACTTTAAAATATGTTTTTTCGGCAAGGGCTTCTTCTCGGTCCTTCATTACTTTAAAGAAAGTGTTTATTTCAAGAGCCTCTATCTTGCCGTCCCTGAAAAGCGGAATCCTGAAATCAGGTTCTTTTTTATTCACAAGATCTTCTTCTCTCCTGTAGAAATTTATACCTGATTTATCAAATATAACAGCTTGAGCCTGATTAAAATAAAAAGTCTTTTCTCTTCTCAGCAGCCTGTTTTTATACACGATTTTTTCGCTGTCGTATTCTGAGTAACATACCTTATGTCCCAGTGACAGCAGGTAAAAGAAGGCCATTCCTATCATATTTGCTGCCAGAGCAAGCGGAAGATTCAGTTCCTCATAGAAACCTTCAACTTTATATGCTACTACAAGTATATATACCACAGAAGTAAGAATTAGATACAGTATTCCTGAATAAAACCATGTCTGTTTTGACAATGCGCTGTAATGATAAGTTAATTTACGCATAAATGCTCCTCCAGATAAATATATGTTATTATAATGCAAAAAATGTGCCGTAAAAAAGCGGCAGTATTATAGCCGGTCATATGACAAACCGTAAGTTCTGTCTCTAAACAAGGATTTTTTGTCCACAAAAAAGGACAAATTTCGTGCTTATTTTTATTTATATTATACATCATTTTGTGTCGAATTTGTGAAAATAATGGCGTTTGGATGTTTTTTTGTTTTGGCACAAAGTTTGCTTATAAATTATTATGTAAATATTCATAATTCGTTTATAAAAAAATAATGGAAGGAGGAACGATATTATGATGAACTATATCTGGGTCGGACTGGTTGTCATCGCAGTAATTGCAGGCGCAGTTACCGGCACCATGGAAGATGTTATCAATAATGTCTTCACTTTTGCAGAAGAAGCAGTTAACATTTGTATCGGACTTATCGGAATCATGGCTTTCTTCTGCGGTCTTATGAAAGTTATGGAAAAGGCAGGTATCTGTGATCTTCTTGCAAAAGCTCTTGCCCCTATCATGACAAGACTTTTCCCTGATGTTCCTAAAGATCACCCTGCCATGTCAGCTATGGTACTCTGGATGGCATCAAACATGCTCGGTATCGGTAATGCTGCTACACCTTTCGGTCTTAAGGCAATGGCAGATCTTCAGACTCTTAATCCTACCAAGAATATTGCTACCAATGCTCAGTGCATGATGCTGGCCATCGGTACCACTTCTGTAACATTGCTTCCGGTTACCGTTCTTGGTATCCGTGCTTCTGTACAGACAGAGGGTGCTGCAGAAATCATCGTGCCGGTAATCATAGCCACTACTATCTCAACTGTAGTAGGAATATTCTTCACATGGCTTTTCCAGAAAACAAAACGCTGGAAATGGGAAAACGTTATTGAAAAAGAAATTGCTGCCGGAACACTGGAAGTCAACGATAACTACATGGGAGATTCTCCGATCGTGCTGCCGGAAGGCTATGTATGCAAGATAGAATAAGGAGGTCCGGACATGTTTACAACAATAATCGAAACTTTATCTAACTGGGCGATTCCTGTTGTTATCGCGCTGGTAGCACTTTTTGCAATATGCAAGAAAGTTCCTGTATATACTGTATTTACTGAAGGAGCCAAAGACGGTTTCTCAACAGCTGTAATGATCATACCTTATCTGACTGCTATGCTGTGTGCTATAGGAATGTTCAGAGCTTCCGGAGCTATGGACTGGCTGTGTGCAATCCTTGATCCTATCACAAGCCTGGTTGGATGCCCATCAGAGGTTCTGCCTCAGGGAATCATGAGATCCTTCTCCGGCGGTGCTTCAGAAGGTCTTCTGACTGACCTGCTCACTCAATACGGAACTCAGTCACAGATCGGACGTATCGCATCTGTTGCACAGGGTTCAACCGAAACTACATTCTATATCGTAGCAGTTTACATGGGATCAGTAGGCGTAAGTAACGCAAGACACTCCATCGCTGCAGGACTTCTGGGCGACCTTGCATCACTGCTTGCTGCAGTATTCCTTGTAAATATAATCTGGTACTAATATAACAATTTACATTCAGAGGAGAATAAATGATTTACCCAAAGAAACTGGAAAAAGGCGCTACCGTAGGTATAATTTGCCCTTCATCTCCCATAACAGAAGAAAGACTTGCCGAGTGTGTGAATACGCTCGAGTCAATGGGATACAAGGTAAAAGCGGCTGATAATCTTACCAGCAATCACGGCGGTTATATGGCCGGTACCGGTGAAGAAAGAGGCACGTGGATCAACAAAATGTTTACCGATCCTGAAGTAGATGCAATCTTCTGTGTAAGAGGCGGAGACGGCGGATCCCGCTGTTATGAATACATAGATCTGGATACTGTAAAGAAGAACCCCAAGATATTTGTAGGTTACAGTGATGTTACCACCATGCACATGCTTTTCAATCAGCAGGCTGATCTTGTTACTTTCCATGGACCTATGGTCTCATCCAATATGGTAAGCAGTTTTGATAATGACACTGAAAAGGCTTTCTTTGAAGCCCTTAACGGTGACGGTACATATGAGTTCGTTAATCCTGACGGAATCCCTATCGAAGTAATGAAAGAGGGAAAAGCCACAGGACCTGTAATCGGAGGAAACCTGTCACTTGTATCTGCTGCTATGGGTACGCCTTATGAAATGGATTCCAAAGGAAAGATTATATTTATCGAAGAAGTTGATGAACCTGTGACCAAGATAGAAAAATGGTGCTATCACATGAAGAATGCCGGCAAATTCAAGGACTGCGCCGGTGTGCTTCTTGGACAGTTCACCGATGTTACCAATAAATTTATGCCTGAATATACAGTAATAGATTGTATAAAGGAAATCCTTGCAGATGTGGATGTTCCTGTGATGTATAATCTTCAGTCAGGTCACGGTGACAAAATCATCACTATTCCGTTTGGTGCCAAATGCACAATGGATACAGAGAAAAAGACTATCGTCTTTGATATCGACAGATAACGCTTATTATCTGCCTTTTAAAAAACAGGGGCAGGCTGAAGCCTGCCCCTTAATGTAATAAATAACAGTAAATTTTCACTGCATGCCGGTGATAACTATGGAGAACTCTGATGGAATTCTGGAAAATGAACGGAGCCGGTAATGACTTCATCATAATAAACAATATTGTGGAAAAAATATCTCCTGATAGGCTTGGTTCACTGGCTAAAAAGCTTTGTGACCGCCGCATGTCTTTAGGCGCAGACGGGTTTATGGCTGTAGACAGCGCTTCAGGTGATGGCGATTACAAAATGCTTTTTTATAATTCAGACGGGTCCATGGGTGAAATGTGCGGTAACGGTGCCCGCTGCATCTGCCGTTACGGATTTGAAACCGGACTGGCCGGACCACTACAACGTGTAGAAACAACTGCCGGTATGGTGGTAGGAGAACGCATATCAGAGCGCTTGTATAAAACCCGTCTTAACTTGCCGACTGTCTGTCGCATAGACGAAAAAATCCCGGCAGATGCATTAAAAACAGATGCATTAAAAACAGATGGATTGACATGCCTTACGGGCATAGATACCATCACATGCTCTTATATGGAACTGGGTAATCCCGGAATACCACATTGCATCGTACACATAAAGGGGCTGAAGGATTGTCCCCAGGAGCAGCTTTTAGATCTTGCCCGTATGCTGAGATGGTATGACGGCTATCCCAAGGGCGCCAATGTTAATTTTTACGATATTATCGACGAAAATCATGTCTTCGAGCGTACATTTGAACGAGGTGTAGAAGACTTTACATATGCATGCGGAACAGGGACAGGCTCTGTAGCTGCTGTCCTTGCTCTCAAAGGTCTCATATCAGGTAAGAATACCATTGTGGATATGAGAGGAGGACGCCTTGTGGCGGATATAACCTTATGTCAGGACCATGTGACAGAAATATATCTCACCGGTCCTACCAATATTGTAGCAAAAGGAACTATTTTTGACGAAGATTTAAATATTTTAACAATATAGCGATTTGACTGAAAGGAAAAAATGACATGATCTGTGACAACATTTCTGTTTCAAAAGACGGACACTTACTTTTCGCCGGCCAGGATACCATACAGCTGGCAAAAAAATACGGCACCCCGGTTTATCTGCTGGATGAGGACAAAATACGTGAAAAATGCCGCACATATAAGCGGGCTTTCAAAAATAATTTCGGTGACAATGCTGCCCCTCTCTATGCTTCCAAAGCCAACTGTTTCAAACGTCTGTACGAGATAATGACGGAAGAAGACATGGGTATAGACGTTGTTTCATCAGGAGAAATATATACTGCTGTACAGGCAGGATATGACCTGTCCAAAGCATATTTTCATTCCAATAACAAGACCGACCAGGATATAGCCTATGCTATGGATAATAATATCGGCTATTTTGTTGCTGACAACATAGAGGAAATAAAAGCCGTAGAACGAGAGGCCCAGAAGCGTAATATGACTCAGAAAGTTCTTCTTCGTCTTACTCCCGGAATCGATCCTCATACTTATGAGGCCATAGCCACAGGAAACGTAGATTCTAAATTCGGAACAGCCATCGAAACCGGACAGGCAGAACAGATTGCCCTTGATACCATGGCCATGCCGCATATAGACCTTAAAGGATTTCACTGTCATGTGGGTTCACAGGTATTCGGCGAAGATATTTTTGAAAGAGCTGCGGTGGTAATGCTTGAATTTGTGGCTATGATGGAGAAAAAACATGGTTTTGTCACCACCGAACTGGATCTGGGCGGCGGTTACGGCGTTCGATACACAGAAGATGATCCTTATCTTGATATAGAGGAAAAGGTAAAACAGGTGGCAGATACTGTCAAAACCACTTGCTCAAGGCTTGATATAGCCATACCTCAGATACACATGGAGCCCGGTCGTTCCATAGTAGCTGATGCAGGCATGACTCTTTACACTGTAGGTACTGTAAAACAGATTCCCGGATATAAAAATTACGTCTCCATCGACGGCGGTATGCCTGACAGCCCCAGATATGCACTTTACAAGGCTCCTTACACCTGCCTTGTGGCAAACAAGATGAATGAAGAAAAGGACTTTGAAGCCTCACTGGTGGGCAGATGCTGCGAATCCGGCGATATAATACAGGAGCATGTAAAATTCCCTCATTCTGTAACAAGATATGATATAGTAGCTGTATGTACCACAGGAGCCTATCATTATTCGATGGCTTCCAATTACAACCGCTTGCCTAAACCTGCTACTGTAATGCTCAGAGGAGGAAATGAGAGTTATGTGGCAGTCAAAAAAGAAACTCTTGAGGATCTTGTCAGAAATGATCTCTGATTATTTTATCAGACAGTTCACACACCTTTCATCTTAAAATATCAAAGAAGGACAGTTGATATAAATACTGTTCTTCTTTTATTACGGGGCATATAAGCCCCCGCTACTATCCCGCGCCTAAAGACGCGGGCTTTCTCTTTCGTTCAAGCCTTATTGCTCTTGCCTCTTTGGCCGCCCCTGAAGGGGCTTCTCTCTA
>CASFMJ010000107.1 GCA_949295785.1 uncultured Bacillota bacterium
AGAGATACTAAGAATGATAAAGGATAGTATCACAAGGGTGTAAGACTAAATTCAGCAAGGACGGGAATTTAAATTTTCATTTAAGGATTTTATGTTTTTTTCCATACTGTGTGGACTTTTGCTTAGGTAAAATGATATACTGTAATCCGATACATTTATATATCAGGGAGCAAAAAATGACCGATTTGATACTATATCTGGGAGTTACCGTAGTCGGATACTTTGCAGGAACAAAATTTAGAAAAGTAAAGGACAGGCTGACATGGACCGGAAAGGTGCAGACTGTGGCTATCACACTTCTGGTAATCTGCATGGGTGCCAGGATGGGTGCAAATGAGGAAATAACAGAAAATCTTAGTACCATAGGGCTTTCTGCATTTCTTATGACTGTTGTTATAATGATATTTTCTGTAGGAGCCGTGTCAATCGCAAGAAAGATACTTAAGATAGACAGGTACGGGAGGCTTGACGAAAATTCCGTTAAACAGACTGAAAATCAGCATCAGGATAATAACACGCAGGTTATCAGTGAAATACATGCCATAGAGGATGAGGAGAAAAAGCAGGGTGTGAATATGATGACTGTAATCATCCTGATTTCCGTGATAATAGGAATGCTGGCAGGATATTTTATAGTAAGGGATGTCTTTGCCGATAATATGGAAGCTTTTGAGAATGGTGCAGGTCTCGGAATAAAAATCGGATTATGTCTTCTCCTTGTTTTTGTAGGGATAGATCTTGGAATAGAGGGTACAGTGATCAGCAATTTCAGAACAGTGGGACTGAGGATATTTGCGGTGCCGTTTGCTGTCATAATCGGAACAATGTCTGCTGCAGTGATAATGTCTTTTTTCCTTGATCTATCTATGAAAGAATCTCTTGCCGTAGGTGCCGGTTTCGGCTGGTATACTCTGGCACCGGGAATAATAATGGAAGCAGGATATATGACAGCAAGTGCTGTATGCTTTCTGCATAATGTCATGAGGGAACTGTTATCTATTGTTTTCATACCGATTGTAGCAAAGAGGATAGGTTATGTGGAAACAGTCGCACTGCCCGGCTCGGCTGCTATGGATATATGTCTTCCCATTGTGGAAAAGGCAACAAGAGGTGATATTGCAGTATACTCCTTTATTTCGGGAGTGGTTCTGAGTACACTGGTACCCATACTGGTGCCCATAATAATCAGTTAATTTTCTTAGACGGAGAAAAAAATCATGGCTTTACTGTTTTTATACTGGGGCATAATGCTTATCTGCTATGCTGTCGCTTCAAAATTAAGGGATAGAAAAGAAAAGTTTGGATTTGTCGGTGAACTGACCAATGTGGTCATATATATACTTGTATTTCTTATGGGGCTGAGGATGGGCGCCAACAGTGAGGTCACATCAAATCTGGGAACAATTGGACTTCAGTCACTGGGAATAACCGTATTTACAGTAGGTGGAAGCATACTGGCTGTACATTTTACACGCAAAGCGCTGAAACTTAATAAGCAGGGTATGCCGCAACTTGATGAAGAGGGGGAAGAAGATGCTGCAGAGCAGCAGAACGCCGGCGGTCTTAGATTTACTGTCATAATCCTTGCTTTTGTGGCAGGAGGAATGGCAGCTGGATATTTTATAGTGCCGGAGATTTTCAAGGATGTGGAAGATTTTCAATCCATGTCGGGAGACTGGCTTGTAGCCGGGATATGTGTGCTCCTTGGGCTGGCAGGATTCAGCCTTGGTATTGAGGGCAAAGTTGCACAGAGCTTCAGAGGAGCAGGTTTAAGAGTTGCTTTTATTCCGGTGGCGGCGGTTGCAGGCAGCCTTATTATGGGAGCATTATATGGTATCATTTCGCCGCTTACAGTATCTGAATCTGTTGCTGTCAGTGCCGGCTTCGGATGGTACACTCTGGCACCGGGAATGATAACAGAAGCTGGGTTTGCAGTTGCGGGAGCTGTTTCATTCATGCATAATGTCATAAGAGAAACTTTGGGAATTGTTATAATACCTGTGGCGGCTAAAAAAATAGGGTATATAGAATGTACTTCTATACCGGGAGTAGCTGCTATGGATGTGTGCCTTTCCATTGTAGAAAGATCATGCAGGGCGGAAACAGTAGTGTACTCGTTTTGTACGGGAGCACTTATGTGTGTCTGTGTACCTGTGGTAGTAACACTTGTTATAGGATGAGAATATAAAAAGACGCTTCTTTATATATGATAATTGACATGGAAGCGTCTTTTCTATTCTTAAATATTTATATTATTTTTGTTGTCCAGTCTTCTATATTCAAGACTCTCGTAACGAAAGGTTCATAGAAAGAAGGATCGTGTGATACAAGAAGTATGGTGCCGGGATACTGAGAAAGAGCACGCATAAGTTCTTCTTTTGCATCTATGTCAAGATGATTGGTAGGCTCGTCAAGTACAAGCCAGTTATGCTGGCGGTTCATGATTATTGCCAGACGTACTTTGGCATTTTCGCCACCGCTGAGTACTCTCATCTGACTGGTTATGTGGTCATTGGTAAGCCCGCATTTTGAAAGGCAGAGTCTGACCTCTCTGTTTTCCATGGAAGGAAATTCTGCCCAGAATGTATCAAGGGCAGTCACCGTGGAATCTCTGTCGGCTTCCTGCTGGAAATATCCGGGGTAAAGGTAGTCACCGAGAGTAACGGTGCCTGAGACAGGCGGCAGCTTGCCTAAAACAGTCTTCAGAAGAGTAGTCTTTCCGAGACCGTTTGTACCTGTAATTGCCACTTTTTCTCCACGCTCCAGATTAAAAGTCACGGGTCTGGTGAGAGGGGAATCATATCCTATTACAAGATCTTTAGCCTGGACTATGAACCTGCCGGGTGTTCTGGCCATCTGAAAACTGAATTCCGGTTTGATTTTCTCCTGGGGTCTTTCGAGGATTTCCATCTTGTCAAGCTTCTTTTGCCTCGAATGGGCCATTCCTCTTGTGGCTACTCTGGCCTTGTTGCGGGCTATAAAATCCTCAAGCTTTTCTATTTCGGCCTGCTGTTTTTCATATGCCCGAATTTCCTGTTCTTTCTGTATTTCATACATGCGCAGGAAATTATTATAGTCGCCGGTATATCTGGTCATATTGCCGCCTTCCAGATTATATATGACATTTACCACAGAATTTAAAAAATCCATGTCATGAGATACAAGTATAAAAGCGTTTTCATACTCACTGAGGAATCTTGTCAGCCATATGATATGCGGATGATCAAGGTAGTTGGTGGGTTCGTCCAGAATCAGTATTGATGGATTAGACAGCAGAAGCTTTACCAGCAGTACTTTTGTTCTCTGGCCGCCGGAAAGATCTGACACGTCTGTATCAAGACCGATATCTGTAAGGCCGAGACCTCCGGCTACTTCTTCAATCCTGGCATCAAGCTGATAGAATCCGGATGACTCCAGCATCTGTTGTATTTCACCGGCTTCATCCATCATATCGTTTAAAGCCGATTCATCTGCATCAGCCATCTCTTCATAAAGTCTGAGCATATTTTCTTCAAGATTATACATATCATCAAAGGCGGAACGGAGCACTTCTCTTATGGTCATGCCTTTTTTCAGCACGCTGTGCTGATCCAGATATCCTACAGTCACATGACGTGACCAGGTTACAGTGCCTTCATCAGGTGTGAGCTTTCCCGTTATTATATTAAGAAAAGTAGACTTTCCTTCGCCGTTGGCTCCTATAAGGCCGATGTGTTCTCCCTTAAGGAGACGAAAAGACGCATCCTCAAGAATCTGTCTGGCTCCGAAGCCATGGGTAACTTTTTCAACTGTCAGTAAACTCATTTAAGGGTCTCCTTTTTGTTAATCAGCCTGAAACAGGCTGAAACTTATGATACCATAAGGTGCAAAAAAAATAAAGCCGGATAATATTATTTTAACAACAAAGAAAAAAAGATCCTGAAAGCAGATGATCTTTTTATAAAAAAGCTCACTGTTTCTGATCTTGAAACAAGTGAGCTTTTAGACATAATATAATTTCAGTTCAAAAATGGGCAGATAAGGTTATCAGCGAGAGTACAAAGGAATGTTAATATAATTATATATCAGCTGAAATATCTGAACACACCTTTAACTTTACCGAGTATCTTTACATCTTTGACAAGGATAGGACTCATGGATGAATTTTCGGGCTGGAGCCTTATGTGATCCTTCTCCTTATAAAATGTTTTTACTGTGGCTTCGCTTTCAAAACCGTCAATCATTGCCACGACTATATCGCCGTTGTTGGCGGTTTCTGTCTGCTGCACCAGAATAAGATCTCCGTCCATTATGCCGGCTTCGATCATACTTTCACCTCTTACGTGAAGCATATAGCTGGTGCCGGATGCGTAGCGGGCAGGTACAGGGAAAAAATCTTCTATATTCTGCTCGGCAAGGATGGGTGTACCGGCAGCAACATTGCCTATAACAGGTACAGTGATCATTTCCATATCAGAAGCGGTATCAGCATGAATGTCAGCAGAGCGTTCTTCATGTTTACCGGAGGTGGGATCCACAACCATAAGAGCCCTTGGCTTTGAAGGGTCTTTGACAAGATATCCCTGCTTTACAAGACTTTCTATATCTTTATGAGCTGTGGAGGTTGATTTTATTCCCAGAGCTGCACATATTTCTCTTACCGTAGGAGGATATCCTTTGGTTCTGATTTCGTCCTTCATGTATTTAAGGATCTTCTGTTCTCGTTCTTTAAGTGCTGCCATAGCCATCTCTCCTTTTTATGTATGAAAAAACTATATCATAAAAAGAACAAAAAGTAAACACACGTTCACTAAATAATTAAAACTCCGACAAATTTTTGCCGAACTTTAACTCTTTTCCGTCCGGTCCGTATTTTTTCCTTTTACCGGTGATATCTGCAATATCTATTTTCCAGACGGCAGTTCTGTGAAGGCTTTTTTTGATGGCGGCATCAAAATGAACCATGTTGGAAGGAGTATATTTTTCAGAAATTCTGCGCAGAGCTTCTTCTTTTTCACTGTCTTTCAGAACCTGACGGGCGATTCCTGTGACAATGGCCGATTCGTATTCTGTTGTGAATTTATCACGTGAAGGTTTAACATCTCCCACACAGACTACGCATACACGGGGATATGATTTGAGAATCTCAGTTTTTCGTCCTTCCGGGGCACAGTGGAAATATAAAGTATCCCCTGCACGTGCAATTGAAATGGGGACTGCATAAGGTGAATCGATATCCACCATTGACATTACTGCATAGCTGCATTTGTCTATCATTTCCAGTGCGAATTCTCTTGGCATTTCTCTGTCTCTTCGTCTCATGATTATTCCTCCTTGTATTTGAAACATCCGGGCTCGTGGGAATAAATGATACCAACAGCCTGAAGATATGAATATATGATAGTGGTGCCGACAAATTTCATGCCGCGTTTTTTCAGGTCAGCTGATATAAGGTCAGACAGATCAGAAGATGTCTTTCCTGTTTCATATATTATGTTGCCATCGGTGAAACCCCACAGATAATCTGCGAATGTACCGAACTCAAGCTGTATATCTCTGAAAATCCCGGCATTGCTTACAGCAGCGTTTATCTTACGTCGGTTACGTATTATACCGGCATCGCACAGCAGAGCTTGTATCTTATCATCATTGTAATTTATTATTTTATTTATATCAAAACAATCAAAGGCTTTACGAAAAGATTCTCTTTTATTAAGAACACATTCCCAGGAGAGCCCTGCCTGAAAAGATTCTAAAATGAGCATTTCCAGCAGTTTATGATCATCCCGGCAAGGGGTGCCCCATTCTTTGTCATGGTATTCTATGTATAACGGGTTTTTTGGATTTACCCAGCTGCATCTCCGATTTGTATGTTGTGTCATATGGCATAACTCCTTTGTTCTTATATGAAAAGTATTATACCATCTGTCTTAAGATAACTCCACATTAATTTGCTGTACAGGAAGCTGCAGAAAATATAAATCATTGCATTATATAAGAGCATGTGATAGAATAGAAACAAATTTATGAATTTGTCTTTATTGTGGAGAGGAAAGTGCCAAAAGTATCTTATTCCGTTGAGGAAAGAAAAAGAATCAGGGATGAACTGCTGCAAGCGAGTCTGGAACTTATGTCTGCTCAGGGCATAAGACATACGACCATAGAGCAGGTATATAAAAAAGTTGGTATATCACGTACGTTTTTTTATACCTTTTTTCCTACAAAAGAGGATCTGGTAGTAGAGATGCTGTATATTCAGCAGCCGAAAATAATCAGATATGTGAATGAACTGATGGCAGATACTTCATGTGATTGGGAAAATGCTGTGAGAAAGTTTTTTTATACATGCTGCAAAGGGGAAAAAAGCGGTATTGCAATACTGTCCATAGAAGAACAGCAGATGATTTTCAGGCGCCTGTCTGCGGAAAGCTATAAAACATTCCGTAAAAAACAGTTTTCACTTTTTTCAAAAATTTTAGAGAGTTTCGGTGTAAGTCCCGACAGAAAAAGAGTGGAACTGTTTATCAATCTTTGTCTCGCAATGCTGGTGACCATAAAGGCTATTCCGGAAACCATGCCGCTGCTTGTGCCGGAAGCTGTTAATGATACAATGGAGTTTCAGATAAATTCCATAGTTGACTATCTCAGCAGACTCAGACAAGAGGATGGGAGTATATTGCCGGAAAGGGGCAGAGGGATGTAAGAATGTAACCGCCGGATCATATTTTGGTCAGGCGGACTATTTTTAACCATAATAAATACAAAATTATAAATTTATTCTTATTTTGCGGATTCCCGATTGTTTTTATGAAGGATTGCGGGAAGCATTGAAGGAGGAGGAAAAAATGGGATTGTTCGGTAATTTGTTCAAAGGCCCTGAAATTGACATGGAAAAAAGTCAGGCCAATGCAAAAAAAATGAGACTTCTTTTTAATCAGGTGGTGGAAAACGGAGATGATTACAGACTGATCTTCGGATATACAGAAGATGTTGGCTGGTTCAATTACGGTTTTGTCCATGGGAGCAAGACGAAGATAGGGAATCTTATCGTAGGATGGAATGAAGAAACAGAAACAATTGTTGTGGTTCCCACTGTGCCGGATCTTTCCGGATGCGGAGATCCTACATATTATCGCCGGGGTGAAATCCTTAAAGCATACAGAAATAAATATCCTACAGATGCATTCATTATTTATCCTGACAGAAAAGGTTATATAGGAATAAATGCTTATGACTGGCTGGATGATGAGAAACTTTATGTATATGTTTCGCAGGAAGAAGAACTGGCGGCCTTTACAGACTTTTTCATGAACCATTATATTAAGAAATGAGGGTGAAGATGTCTTTGGGTGCAATCGGTGCATTCTTTGGGGTTCTGGTAGTGATTTTTATTTTTGGAAATCTCTGGTTTAATCTGGTCGAGGCAATTTTAAAAAAGATAAAGAGAATTTTTGGAAGAGAAAAGGAGTCTGCGGCATGGCACACACTGGGCCCGGAAGAAAAAAAAGATGATTTTATATAAAAGCAGTCAGCGCCTGTAAAAAGGCGCTGATATTTTTTTACTTATCTTCTATTTTCATGGTTTCCATCTGCTGTCTGGTTATTCCATTTCTTTTCCCATAGCTTTCCCAGTATGATGAGGACGCTCTGATAAATGTTCTGACCGGGAGAGGCATTGAGGTATGAAGGCTGCAATAGCGGCATTGGGTGATGGAAGAGGCAAGCTTTCTGATTTTTCTTGTGACCATAAATTTAAACGGAGTGGTGAGTATAGCCTCTCCGCTGCCTATTTGGAGAACGGAACCGAAAGTATAACCGTTCTTGCGGCAAAACAGTCTGATCATTTTAACAGCGGTATCATTCTGCTCCCATTCAAGAAAACCGCAGTTTATCAGTACAGATATTACTGGCTTATGCGCGGGGGACGATAACTCGAGACTTTTTAAAAAATCCAGCATAGTCACAGGGATGCTGTCTGCGTACAGAGGGAATACAAGCAGAATATCTGAAAATCCTTCAAGTCTTTCACACAATTCAGCGTGATTTGATTTAGTTATGTTATGATATTCTGTTACAAGGCTGCAATGACCCGAAAAAATTTCGGCGTACTTTTTTGAGTTGGATCGCGGAGCTCTGGGGCTTCCGTTAAGGATAATTATCTTTCCCATTTTTTAACCTCCGATGTTACTATAGCATCCAGATCTTCTTTATCAGCAAAGATAATTTTTGACTTATTGAAGTTCATGTTTTTTGAATTCCGTTGTATGAGTTTAAAAAATATCTGCTGCTCTTCCTCAGTGTCAGCCCCATATCCTATTATTGTTGCATCTTTTAAGGCTACATCGCGCTGCAGATGATGGGTCTCCCCGTCAAGAATCCTTATAAATGCCTGCTGAATGGGAATGGCCCTCTCAAGCATAGTTTTCATTACGGTGTCATATCCTCCGTATTTTATTCTGGTGATATAAATGACTTTATCACTCTTTGCTATCAACGGATATATTTTTACCGCATCATCCCGTATCACACATTTTCCCGGTGTCCTGGTCCAGCATCCGAAACAGCCTTTGCAGTTTTGTATGTTAAGGGATGACAGATCTATTAGTTTTATGTCTTCATTTTGTATGCTGATCTTAAGTGGCAGATCGCTCAATATAAGTTTCATTTGTTATTAATCCTGTCTTTTGGGTGTTTTAAGCTTTTCAGTTAGCTTTTGAAATCGTATGCTTTTTTATACATTAAAAAGGGCAAGGGTTGCCTGAGCTGATTCTTACAGAAGTGAAGCAGTTTTGATTATGAAAAAAACGGAGCAGGCCGTATTCAGCCTGCCCGGCTTCTGGTGCGCCAAGGGGGAATCGAACCCCCGGCCTTCACATTCGGAGTGTGCTACTCTATCCCCTGAGCTATTGGCGCAAAACATATAATATATTTATATCACAAATCTTCAATATTTAAAAGAAAAAATTTGATAATGATGAATACGGCTTTACATACCTGATAATAAGCACCGAGACTATAATAGACAGTAAGGACGTTATTTAAAGAGATTTCCTTTAAGACAGAATCTGTTCCGGTCATATTCTATCAGACCGTCTTTCTGCATTCTGCTGAGCTCAGCCGACATGGCACTGCGGTCTACACAGAGAAAGTCAGCGAGTTCCTGTCTTGTAAATGGTATGGTGAAGCTGCTGCTTCTGGTGTTTTTTGCATTAAAGGAAAGATAGGCCATAAGTTTTTCTCTTGTTGTACGTTTTGACAGAAAACCTATATTTCTATTCAGCAGCAGGGCCTTATCAGAAATTATTCGCAGCATATTCCGGAGGAGTATTTCAGCATATTGATTTTTTGATTCGGCAGATGACATCATAGACGCACAATCTATGAACAAAACCCGGGATTCTTCCTCGGCAAAAACACTTACAGGCATAATATCTGTATCAGAAAAGGCAAAAACTTCAGCAAACAGTTCTCCGGGATTTATGTCACTTACTATATTTCTGTTACCATAAAAATCTTCTCTTACTATATGAAGCTTTCCCGAAAGAAGGATACCTGCCCGGTCTGCTCTGTCACCTTCCAGAATCACAGCAGTGCCTTTGGCATATGAACATACTCTTGCTTTCATTATTGATAAGACATCACTGATCTGATTTTCATCTATGTCTCTGAATAAAGACATATTTTTTAAAATTGAAAAATATTCCTTCATATTTCACCTCTTTTGTTGTAAAAACAACAGTTTTCATTTTTGTATCATAATATAATCATCTCATAAAAGCAAGCAAGAAGAAAGGCAGGTGATAATTATTATGAAACCGTCAGTGATCATAACTCTGGTGGATAAGAAAGGACACGCAGGATGCCATAAAGGCCACAGGATAGGTGACAGCTTTGATTTTGACACTGACAGAGGAAAGCTTTGCCCGATGGCAATGCATGTGGCTTTTCCATATGTAGATATAATACGATACGGGGGAAAAGCACCGGTTGACAGAAATGGAGATATCTGTTTCTGCTGCCCTGACAGTGATGTGATAAATATATTCAAAATAGAGGAGAAAATACGATGATCAGAAAAATAATAAAAATAGACGAATCCAAATGCAACGGATGCGGGGCATGTGCCGCAGCATGTCATGAGGGAGCCATAGGGATGGTGAACGGAAAGGCAAGGCTTATGCGTGAAGATTATTGTGACGGTCTGGGGGACTGTCTGCCGGCATGTCCTACGGGAGCGATAACCTTTGAAGAAAGGGAAGCACCGGCATATGATCATGGGGCAGTGCTGGCAAATAAAGCAAAGAGACAACAGGAAACAGAAAAATCAGTTCCCTTAGGATGTCCGGGTTCAGCTTCAAGGCTGATTAAAAGGCAGGCAGAAAAAACAGAATCTCAAGAGGACGGAAAGACAGAAAGCATGCTTTCGCAGTGGCCGGTACAGATAAAGCTTGTTCCTGTCAGGGCTCCGTATTTTGACGGCGCCAATCTTTTGATAGCCGCTGACTGCACCGCATATGCATATGGAGATTTTCACAGAAGCTTTATAAAAAACAGAGTAACTGTCATAGGATGTCCTAAACTGGATGAGGGCGATTACAGCGAAAAGCTGACCGCTATAATTGCTGAAAACGACATAAAAAGTGTCACCATAGTAAGAATGGAAGTCCCCTGCTGTGGAGGAATAGAGGCTGCTGCAAAAAAAGCCATACAAAACAGCGGAAAATTTATTCCATGGCAGGTTATTACTATCTCTACTGATGGAAAGATATCAGACTGATATGTTTTCAGGAAGTCTGTCTATATAAGCCTTGATGTTTTGAGCGGCAGCTGCACTTTCGGCGGCTGCCTCATTTTCTTTTCTGCAGAAATCACGACGGAGAGGGCCTACAGCATAGATTCCTCTCACATTGGTCTCACCATTTTTTGCTGTTGCCGCTCTTCCTTCTTCATCAAGCATTATATATGGCCTGCACAGTTTGTTATTTGGTTTATCACCCAGGAGTACTATGACCGAATCACAGTATATAATACCGGGATTACCGGAGGTTTTGTCAGCTACGGTAATTCCGTAAAATCCCCGGTCATCACATATCAGTTCTGTGATAACTGTCTGCCTCAGAAGAATAATATTGCCCGATAAATTAATTTTTTTCATAATATGCGGATCTAAACCGAAAGGACCGGTTTCATATAAAAGAAAGACTTTACTGCAGTATTTGCCTAAAGAAATAGCTGCTTCTGCCGCTTTAAGATTCCCTGCAGCTATTGCCACAGTCCTGCCATCATATATACCCTTTTGGATTCCCGAAATGTCATAAGCGATGTTTTTTTTATCCAGTGAAGACTCACCGGGAAGACCCAGACGGCGGGGAGATGATCCGCAGGCCATTATGACAGCTTTTACTATGAAAGGCCCGGAAGATGTGAGTATCAGTTTCTTTCCGCTTATGGGAGTGAGAGAAAACAGATCTCCGAGATAAGTTTCTGTATCCGGATTCTTACATGTCATATCTGCAATATCAGCAGGATTTGTTTTTTTCCCCGGCATAATGATAACTGAAAGCCCTTCTTTTTGGCATGCAGATGCTGATGCCCATGCCTCATCCGTATTACCTATCACCGCTACATCATATTTTCTCTTCATTTCATCCTCCATGTCTTTTTTTTTATTATTTCTTATTTTTTGTCATGTATACATTGACAAAACAGATAAACATGAGATAATTGAACTGTAGTACAAAAATGAACAGTAGTACAATTTTGTTGCAGGGAGAAGCATATGGAAAAGAAAACAGATGAGAAACTTACAAAAAGAGAGAATACATTGCAGGTGATAAAGTTTGTCATATTTTCTGTATCTGCAGGGGTGATTCAGACTATTTCATTCACAATTGTCAACGAGCTGACCTCATGGCCATACACGCCATGTTATCTGATAGCGCTGACATTGTCGGTTCTGTGGAATTTTACCCTTAACAGAGAGTTCACTTTCAAATCGGCTAACAACGTTCCTGTAGCTATGGTGAAAGTGGCAGCATTTTACTGTGTGTTTACGCCTGCTTCCACATGGTGGGGCGCGGCGCTTACAGATGCAGGATGGAATGAATATGTGGTACTTCTTCTTACTATGGCTGTAAATCTGACGACAGAATTTTTATATGACAGATTTTTTGTTTTCAGAGGAACAATGAACACCAACAGAAGGGCGCTTAAGGCTGCAGAAAAAGCTGACATGAATGTCTCTTCGGATATTGATGATGAAATAATATAACCTGATATGGCGGTGAAATCAAATGGAGAAACTTTCCAAAAAACAGAAGAGCCGCAGAAAGATACTGCATGCGGCTAAGGGACTTTTTGAAAAGCATGGTATAGACAATGTGACTTTTTCAGCTATAGCACAGGAGGCAGATGTATGCAGGACCACTGTGTTTAATCACTTTTCCGGTACTGCCGATCTTATGCTTGCTATTATAAGTGAAGAAATAGAAGATATACGTAATTTCTGCAATGAAAATAATTACAGGGGCAAACAGCTGGTATATGCGCTTTTTGAAAAACTCATAGAAGATACGGCATATTATCCCACTCTTTCAACCAGATTGATAAACAATGCCATATTAAGCAGTGAAAGAGAAAATCCTGTAAGAATAATTGAAGAAATGACCATGGCCGGATTAGAGGAGGCAGGCTTTACAGAAGACGAAAGCCGGAAAAAGGCTGTGCTTGCTCAGGGAGCATATTTCGGACTGATTAATCATTATCATGTCAATCATCTGAGTTTTGATGCAGCTGAAATGAAAAGGAATTTTCACGGTCTTATGGCCCAAATAATATAAGATAATGCGAAGGAGGCAGTAAAATGAAGAATTGCGGTATAAGCAGATGGGATGATCCGGCCAAGATAAATGCCGATCTTAAGAGGCTGACACAGCAGCCCATATGGGAAGTAAATGATGATTATTATGAAAATGTGATACTGAAGTATTACGATGAGAAGTGCACAAAGTCCCGTGCCATATATGAAGAAGCCAAGGAGTATATTCCGGGAGGCGTACAGCATAATCTGGCTTTTAATAAACCTTTTCCTGTGGCATTTGCTAAAGCAGGCGGTGCATATCTTTATGATGAAGACGGCAATCAGTATATAGATTTCCTTCAGGCAGGCGGTCCAACCATCCTGGGCAGCAATTATGAACCCATAAGAAAAGCTGTTATAAATCTTCTTGAGACATGCGGACCTGTTACAGGCCTTCTTCATGAAGCAGAACTTATGATAGCCAGAGAGATAAACAGACATATGCCCAATGTGGAGATGTTCAGGATGCTGGGCAGCGGAACTGAATCGGTTATGGCAGCAATAAGAATAGCAAGAATAGCCACGGGGAAAAAGAGAGTGATAAAAATCGGCGGAGGTTATCACGGCTGGAGCGATCAGATGGTATATGGTCTTAAGATTCCGGGAAGCAGGGGATTGCTTGAGTCACATGGAATCCCCGGTAAAGCTTACGGACGTACCGACGAAGTAAGGCCTAATGATCTGGATATGCTGGAAAAGATGCTGAAGCGAAACAGAATAAAAGGCGGAACTGCTGCGGTGATAGTAGAACCTGTCGGCCCGGAAAGCGGCACAAGACCGGTAGCCATAGATTACAACAAGGGAGTCAGACAGCTGTGTGACAAATATGGCGCTCTGATGATCTTCGATGAGGTAGTTACAGGCTTCAGAGTTGCATTGTCAGGAGCCCAGGGCTTTTTTGACGTAGTTCCTGATCTTACGGTATTCGGCAAAATAGTGGCAGGAGGATACCCCGGCGCAGGCGGTGTGGGAGGAAAGAAAGAATACGCACAGCTTATGGCGGCAGGGCTTGCTACAGGAAAACACAGAGCTTATGTAGGGGGAACCCTGGCGGCTAATCCGCTTTCTGCTCTGGCAGGATATACGGCTATAAAAGAAATAGAGAGAACCAATGCATGTGAGGTGGCAGGAAGAGCAGGAGACAGACTGACAGACGGATTGAAATCCCTTATAGATAAATACGGACTTCCATTTGTATGTTACAATCAGGGAAGCATTGTGCATCTTGAATGCACGGGAGCAATGAGTTTTGACTTTTCATCATTTTCACTGATAAAATCAGCATTAGGTCTGCTCAAGAATAAAGATATGATGTACGAGAGAAAGGACTCCATGGAAAGAATGGGAGCAGCATATATGGCCAACGGCCTTGTGACACTGGCCGGAAGCAGATTATATACATCTCTTGCTGATACAGATGAAATAATAGACGAAGCCTTAAGCAGATTTGAAAGTGTTTTCAGAGAAGTAGTGAAAACAGATAAATGTGGATCAAAATAGCGGAGGGGCAGATGGAAAAGTATATTTTATCCCACGATATGGGAACCAGTTCGGACAAAGCGGTACTGGTCGATTTTTCAGGCAATATCAAAGCAACATCTGTAGAACCTTATCCCACATATTATCCCAATCCCGCATGGGTGGAACAGGATCCTGCCGACTACTGGAAGGCTGTGGCAGCAAGCAGCCGCGATATAATCAGAAAGACGGGTATTGATCCCGGGCAGATAAAAGGGATAGTCTTTTCTACTCAGGCGCAGGGCATAATCCCCGTGGATGAGGCAGGCAGTGTGCTGTACAACAATATAACATGGGTAGACGGCAGAGCCGAAAAACAGGCTCAGAGCATCATGAAAAAACTGGGAGGCAAAAAAGTGTTTTCGGCAGTGGCAGGCACCCCCATAATGGGGAAGGACTGTATACCCAAGATAGTATGGTTAAAGGAAGAAAAGCCGGAAATATACGCCAAAACTTTCAGGATACTTGATGTTAACGGATATCTTAAATATAAATGTACAGGGAAAATGGTGACAGAACTTTCCGGTGCCTCTTCCTACGGTCTTGACCTGAAGAAAAAGCAGTGGCTTAAAGTCATGAAAATGACCGGGGTAGATATGGAAAAGCTGCCTCCCCTTGTATGCAGTACCGATATAGTCGGAGGACTAACGGAAAAAGCAGCGGAAGAAATGGGACTTATTGCCGGCACTCCGGTACTCGGAGGATGTGATGATGTTCAGGCTGCTGCTGTAGGATCAGGCATGTGCGGAGACGGCGATATACATATATATCTTGGTACATCGGCATGGGTGGCTGCGGCAAGCAGAACGGCAGATAAATTTATGCATGGAGCGGCAGCCATACAGAGCGCAGACAGAGAGATGAATCTTATAGCCGGTATAACAGAATCTGCAGGAGCCAATATACAATGGCTTCAGGAGCAGTTTTTCTCTACGGAAAAAGAACAGTACGGAGACAAGATATTTGAATACATGGATCAGGTGATAAAGAAAATTCCGCCCGGCAGTGATCATCTGATCTGTACGCCATGGATGCTGGGGGAAAGATGCCCGGTTTCATCCACCACAACGAGGGCAACACTCTTCAATATAAGCATGGTTCATACAAGAGAGCATCTTATGCGGGCTGTATACGAGGGAATCGGATATAATCTGAGATGGATACTTGAAAATTATAATCGTGATTATGGATTTGCGTGTGATAATTTCAGGATAATAGGAGACGGCGCTTTAGATGACGGATGGATGCAGATAATCGCAGATATAACCGGAAAACATTTTTCTGTTGTAAAAGACCCGAGAAATGCAGGAGCAGTAGGCGCAGCCATAGTTGCTCTGATAGGCCTGGGTGAGCTTCCGGGATTTTCCGCTGCCAGAGATTTTGTGCAGATAGAAAAAAAATATGTTCCTGATCCTGCCAATGCTGCCATATATGACAAACTTTTTGAAAGTTATAAAGATATATATAATTCTCTTAAAAACGCATATGTCAAAGCCAACGGAGAAAGGTTCAAGGGGGAAGAAGAATGAATGAGATTTACCGCGTAATGGAAAAATACGCACGTATGATGGCATCACAGGATTATTCCACCGGGGTGTCGAAACTGATGCTGGAAACATCATCAGGTGTATACGCCACGGCAGATGGGGCAGATATGAGATGTCTCAAAGAGTCAGATGTGGAAAAACTGAACATAGACAAGCTGCCTATACCAAAAGATGAGATGAAAGCAGTGGTTTATTCTCAGACACCATATTGTCACCTTGCTTTAAAGAAGGCAAGACCTTTCAAGGCCTGCCTGGACGATATGGCACAGGTATTCGGACATACGGCTTATATTGCTGACGGCAGAAGCAGCAATGTATCTGCAGGCAAATCAATAGGAAAGGCGCTGAAAGGAAATGTGGGCTGCCTTGTTTTAAGAGGAACTGATAAAAAAGGCGATGGCAACGGCTATACTCTTACCATGGGCCGCAGTCTTTATGAAGCAGTGGTTGCGATGACAGTGCTGGAAAAATCTGCAGAAATAACTTTTCTTGCCGACAAAATCGGGGGAGCCATACCTCTTGCCAGGTGGGAAGCCCGGCTGATGAGATATATATATGCAAAAAAATATTCAAAAGCCGAAGAAAAGGTAAAAACGGCTGAGATTGAGAAAGGAGCAGAAGCAGAAGCTAAAAAGCAGGAGACATTTGAACCTCATGAGCAGAATATGAGAGAACTTCTGGTAGAGTACGGCAAAAAACTGGTAAGAACCGGACTTGTGCAGGGAACCTGGGGAAATCTGTCTGTAAGGCTGGACGAAAAATATATGCTTACTACCCCTTCGGGACTGGACTATATGAGGCTTGAAGCAGCGGATATGGTAAAAGTGGAGATAGATACACTGAAATATGACGGCAATAAAAAACCCACATCAGAAAAAGGGCTTCATGCGGCAATATATAAGAAACGCCCCGATATAGGTGCTGTGATACATACCCATTCCAAGTACTGCAGCGTTTTTGCCGCTGCATGTAAAGATATGCCAGTTACAGAGCGTTTTAAAGAAACTTTTGGGGAAACAGTAAAGCTGGCCGGTTATGCTCTGCCGGGAACAAAAGCTCTGATGAAAAATACAGCCGAGGCAGTGGGTGATGGAATGGGCGCCATAATGGCTCACCATGGTATGATTGCCTGTGGAAATGATATTGAGAAGGCTTTTGCAAACTGTGCGGCTCTTGAAGAAAACGGAAAAGAATATCTTGACAGACTTTAAATATTTTTTTAAAGTAAAAAGTCAGAATGTGCTGTAAGTAATTTTTCGCTGTGATATAATCTAAAATAAGTAAAAAAATGGAAAAAGACAGACCTGAAAACTTAAAAGGCCTGTCTTTTTATGTTTGTTCCGTTTTACGACAAGTCATAAGAAGGATGTTTTCTTTTAGAAAATATCCTTTTTATATAATATTTCAAAAGGAGGAAAAAATTGAAGAAAAGAATTAAAAAAATCGCAGCGCTGGCCATGGCAGTCTGCATGCTGTATGTATCAATCATGCCTGCATGGGCAGAAATTAAAGGAATGAGATCCTTTCCTGTGACGGGTTATAAAGTATATCATAATATAATGGACTATGGAGAGGATGTGGGAGGACTCTCATTTTTCACCATTGACGGTAAAGCCGCATTCTGCATACAGTCAGGCAGGGCAGTAAGAGGCTCAGACGGACAGCTTTTTTATCCCGGACGCGAAAATGCCTTTGATATCCAATTTACAACAGAAATACTTACAGAGGATGATTCTGCTCAGAGCAGAATAGCATATCTGGGTTATTATTCACTTGCAGATCCTGATATGCGGGACTATGCGTTTACGCAGATGATGATATGGCAGACTCTGCCTGCTCAGTCCATAACAGCAAACGGCATGACAGGAGGTAAATACAACTCGTATTTTGCCGACAAGACTGTAAATGATAATTATCTCATATGGAAGAAAAAAATTGAACAGAAGTTGAAAAGCTGGGATAAACAGCCTGATTTCGGAACCGGCCGCATTGGAGTAAAGGCAGGAGAGTCCACAGAGGTGACTGAACTTTCCGGCGCGCTTGCTGATTACGAAGACTTTTCTCTGAGTAAAGACGGCATAACGGTTAGCCACAAGAAAGGAAATAATAAACTTAAGGTGACTGCTTCTAAATACTGCACTGTAAAACACGTGTGCATGACCGAAAAGGAACTGACAGATGCAGGAGCTGTAAAGTACCCGGCAAAAGAGAAAGTAAACTATGTGTACAAGTCAGACAAAAGTCAGGATATGGCCATATACGGTGCTGTCGGGAGTGTACCTGTGAGTCTTGAATTTGATGTTAAAACTGTACATGGAAAAATAGCTATAGAAAAGACCAAGGCCCCTGACGGATACAGTGACGAAAAACTGCCGGAGAGCGGAGCAGAATTTCAGATTTATCCCACATCCGCCAAAAGCTATGATTATGCCCGGGAAGAATGCAGAGATATCCTTATAACTGATATACAGGGAAAAGCTGTGACAAAGGCTCTGCCGTATGGAACATATACCGTACATCAGATAAAAGGAGCAGAAGGCCATATAATGACAGATGATTTTAACGTGGAAATAACAGCAGATCAGCATGATAAAATATATAAATACAATATAATGAACGAAACAATAAAATCGGATATAAGGATAGTAAAAAAAGACAGTGAAACAGGTAAAGTTATTCCACAGAAAGGTGTAAGCTATGTGCTGACCAACAAAATCACAGGTGAAAAAATCCCGGGGCCAGAAAAAGACGGATGCTTTGCAACTGACGAAAACGGATATATAACACCGGATATAAACCTGTGCTATGGAACATACATACTTACAGAAATAAAAGCGCCTGACGGATATGTTTTGGGAAAACCGGTGGAGTTTCAGGTAAACAGCGACAGGCAGACCGTAATCATAGAACAATTTGATATGGCTCAGAAAGGTGTAATAAAAATAGAAAAAACAGGGGAAATTTTTAAAAGCGTAAAAAAAGAAGGGGATAAATATATACCGGTATTTGATGCTGCACCCATAGAGGGCGCAGAGTTTAAGATAGTGGCCGATGAAGATATAGTTACGGCAGACGGCACAGTGAGACTTAAAAAGGATGAAGTTGCAGACATCATAATTACAGACGTTAATGGCAAGGCGACTTCAAAGAAGCTGTATCTGGGGAAATATAAGGTGACAGAGACAAAGACTGCATCAGGATTTGTGAAAGACAGCACTCCCAAGACAGCAGAACTTACTTATAAGGGACAGGAGGTACAGCTGACAGAAACACAACTTTCTGTAAAAAATCAGAGACAGAAGGCTCAGGTTACCATAAGCAAAATATTTGAAACCGATGGGTTATATGGGATGGATACCGGAGAATCGTATCTGACCGCCCGCTTCGGACTTTTTGCCGCAGAACAACTAACTGCTTTCGACGGAACGAGAATACCTGAAGACGGCCTGATAGAAACAGTATCTCCGTCAGTTACTGATAAAAAAGACATATATGAAGTTTCTTTTGAATCTGATGTGCCTCTGGGCAGCTATTATATCAGAGAACTTTCTGCCCCGGAAGGATATGTTAAAGATGAAAAATATTATCCTGTGATATTTTCCCCTGACGATAACTGCCGGGTGATTGATGTAATCAGGGCAAACAGCAATATTCCGGTTATCAACAGACTTGTAAGAGGAGAAATATCCGGCATAAAAAAAGATGAAAAAGGAGAAGCAGTAGCCGGAGCCGTAATAGGAATTTTCAGAGAAGCTGATGTGGAAGAGGGAAAACCGCTTGATGGGGACAAAGCCGTGCTTACAGCAGTTACAGAAAAAGACGGCTTTTTTTCTTTTGACAGAGTACCTTTTGGCAAGTATGTGATAGCCGAGATAAAACAGCCTGAGGGATTTCTTCTATCGCAAGAACTGATACCTGTAACAATAGACGAAGACGGCCTTGTCATAAACTTAGATATGGTAAATGAACATATCCCGACTCTCAACACTTATGCATACTTTGAGGGTGGCAGCAGAAAACATCAGGCGGGAGGTGATGTAACTGTCATAGACAAAGTGAAATATACGAACCTTATGAAAAAACATCCGTATACAATAAAAGCAACCTTGATAGATAAGACTACCGGAAAGGCAGTAGCCATATCACAGAAATCCTTTATTCCGGAAGGTTCTGACGGGAAAATCACAATGGAGTTCACCTTTAATACCGGCCAATATGCAGAAACAGGCGGACAGCTGGTGGTTTTTCAGGAACTGTATCGTGACGACAGGACAGGAGAGAAAAAGGTTGCCGGACACGATAATATAAATGATAAGGATCAGACCGTATGCCTTACGGCATTCCAGCCGCCGAAGACATCTGATGATGCGGATTGGAAGCCGTATGCTTTCACGATGTCGACAACAGTGGCTGTCATGGCAGTGATAATATACATAAAAATACACCGTCAGAAAAAAATATAGGAGAATATTCCATGTATCATAAACGAAAGATAAAACAGTAAGAATAAGGCGGAATATTTTGAATTAGAGATATGAAGATAAGATATAGCCGTTGATTGATTTTCAGAACAACGAACTTTACTTAGAAATATTCAATGACCGGTAATGTATGGGAATGTCTAAAGATGTTTTGGAGTGCCTTTGAGTGTATGGGATTATTTGGGTTGCATAGGAATGTATGAGAATATCCCAGATTGTCTTGTAATGTCTGGGATTGTTTAGTATTGTTTAGTATCTTCTGTTGGCAGTTTATTAAAATTCATAGTGATTTGGCAATAAAATCGACATTTTTACATGTAAAAATACATTGTATTTATACGATTTGTTGCAACCTTTTAAGAAATTTAAATATTTGACAACGTATTCGACAAAAAGTGCTGGCAAAAATGTAAAAAAAGTTAAATTTGCCAACAAGTGATAACAGATGGCCTTGCAGTCCTTTCCGTCAGAAACCTACCGGTTCTGCAGCCTGCAGTCCTTTCGCCAGAGACCTGCCAGCTTGCAGCCTGCGGTTCTTGCAGACGGGTTCTTGATAGCCTGTGGCTTGTGTATCCTGCTATTTCAGTCACGTCGCTATGCCTGCAGTCCTGTTCTTTCTGCCTGGCTGCTATGCTTTTGCCAACTTCTGATCCTCCTGCAGACGGCATATAACAAATCATAATTTTATTCTGAACTGTTGATCAGATGCTGCCTCTTATAATCTTCAAAAAAGGTGAGAAAACCCAAAATAAATATTGACATGAGACACGATAGATGTTATTCTAATCAAGTATGAAGTAGAAGTTATCCGCTTCTCACCTGTCCGGCCAAAGCGCTGAAACAGGTAAATAAAGCATGAAACACCTTTACAGGTCTATGTTGGCGGATACTTCATGTGTCCGCTTTTTTTATTTGTGGTTGATCGTTTCATAAACTTGCGGAATGATTTTTGAAACGACAAAGATTTTAGGAGGTGCAGGAGCCATTAGCAAGGAAAATCTCATTAACGAAGAAATCCGTGATAAAGAAGTAAGAGTCATTGATTCAGATGGCACAATGCTGGGGATTATGTCTATTGAAAAAGCCATGGATCTGGCCAATGAAAGAAAGCTGGATCTGGTAAATATTTCCCCCAATGCCAAGCCGGCAGTTTGTAAGATACTCGACTACGGAAAATATCGTTACGAGCTTCAGAAAAGAGAAAAGGAAGCTAAGAAAAAGCAGAAGACAACTCAGGTAAAAGAGATTCGTCTGTCTACTTTTATAGAAGCGCATGATATACAGGTAAAAGCCAAGACAGCGGCCAAATTTCTGGCTGACGGAGACAAGGTAAAAGTAGGATTGCGTTTCAGAGGAAGAGAAAGAGATTACGCCGCTAAAGGCATGGATGTCATGAACGCTTTTGCGGAGGCGGTTTCCGACGTGGGCGTAGTAGAGAAAAAGCCTGTGTTCGAGGGACGTAACCTGACCATGTTTTTAGGTCCCAAGTCAGATAAATAGACTTTAGCACCTGCGGCCGCAAGTAACGGTCAAAGGGCGACATGATAAAAGATATTGATATAGGAGGAGAAAGTCATCATGGCAAAGAATAAGATGAAATCCCACAGAGGGGCATGCAAGAGAATGAAGCTTACCGGAAGCGGTAAAGTTAAAAGAAATAAGGCATACAAGAGCCACATTCTTACTAAGAAGGCAGCTAAGAGAAAAAGAGGCCTGAGAAAAGCTACTACTTTAACCAGCGCAGATCTGAAGAGAATGCTCAGATCCATGGCAAAATAATCGGAGTTCAGGAGGTAAGAAAAATGGCAAGAGTAAAAAAAGGTGTAAACGCCCATAAGAGACATAAAAAAATTCTGAAGCAGGCAAAAGGCTTCTACGGTGCAAAGAGTAAGGTTTTCAGAGCAGCTAATCCTGCTGTTATGAGAGCTTTAAGATCAGCTTATGTTGGAAGAAAACTGAAAAAGAGACAGTACAGGCAGATGTGGATAGCAAGAATAAATGCCGGTGCCAGAATGAACGGTATAAGCTACAGCCAGCTTATGAACGGACTTAAAAAGTCAGGTATAGAAATAAACAGAAAAATGCTTTCAGAAATGGCAATCCATGATGCAGCAGGATTTGCCACTCTGTGTGAGACAGCAAAGAAAGCAGTAAAATAGATAATCAGAAACACGTCTGAAATCAAAGCCGCAGTATCAGTAACTGAAAATTAAGTAAACTGATAAGGCGGCTTTTTTAATGGTTAATTTTAACCCATCCAAGACTTGTAATATCATCATATTCCGGGCTGTTTCACATATATTTTAAAGAATATATATGCAGAAAGGACGGCGCTGTTATATGAAGTCTGAAAGAAAAAGAAAACATGGAGAAAACAGTGATAAGAGATCCGGGAAGATGGCCATTGATATGGGAAAAGAAACTGAAAAGATAAGTCATGGCGCCAGGAAAAAGATATTGGTAACAGCAGTGGGCTGTGCTCTTATTCTGGGTGTGTTTGCAGGAATAGACAGAAATCTGGTGAAGCAGGAAACCATAGAACTGGAGACAGTGAGTGATGAGGTGCCGGCAGAAGAAAATAATGCACCCTTTGAAGTTGCAGCCAAAGGCGCAGTTTTAATAGATGCAGATACAGGTAAAGTGCTTTTCAGCCAGAATCATCATGAGGAACTGCCATTGGCGTCAGTCACTAAAGTAATGACCATGCTTATTGTGATGGAATCAGTAGATTCAGGAAAGATAAGCCTTGACGATGAGGTAACTATTTCTGAAAGAGCGGCATCCATGGGAGGCAGTCAGATGTATATGGAGGCCGGAGAAACACATACGGTCAGCGAATTGCTTAAAGGAGTAGCTATGGCCAGTGCTAATGATGGATGTGTTGCATTTAATCAGGGAGAACTTTTGGGAGAAAAAATAAGTGCGATAGACATTATTTAAGATGATTTATTAAAAAATCAGATGAATGGGGTAAGGAAATCCGACGTGGATAATGAAACCAGCTGGCGCAAAATAAATTTTACTGCAGAACCATTGAAGCTGATTGTGCAGTGACCTTTTGCGGATAAATAAAGAAGGGTGAAAATATTTCGTATAGGAAGAAGTAGGTTAAATGGCCTGCTTCTTTTTTGCAGGTTACAAAAGTCTCAGACTCGACCGGCCTGAAAACAGATTATAGATATAAATACCTGAAAAATAAGGCTTATTACTTATAATACACCTTTACGAATACGGGGATATGGGAAAGATAGTATATACCCAGAGATTTGCCAGAGTAATAAATCCAGGGTCGGAGAGGAATTTATTCCGGTAATTAATTAAAATGTAAAAAAATGTCCCCTAAAGGCTGATTAATATTGTTATATATAATATAAATAGCATTACTTGATTTTAAATCAGAATTGACTGAATAATTTGAAAACTGACGAGCTGAGTTATGATTGATACATGGATCACATGATTAAAGTAAGGGGGGAGTCTCATTGAACAAATACTTATCTCTAATTTTCTTATATAACAGAGCAAGTTATAAGAAAATTTTGATTGCAGCAGGCATAATTCCGCTATCTTTCTCAGCAATATTCTTCCTGAAAATCGGGAATCCAAACAAGGCAGGAGCATATATGCTGATGGAACGGGCTTTCGGAGGCGTGGGGCCTGTTTTACTGTTTGCTGCTGCAATTCTGATGGCACTGGCAGCGGTTGTAACTGCACTGAATGGCCGAAAAGTCGTAAAGGGAACAACATCAACTACCGGATACACATTCAGAACTTTGCGAATATCACCTATTCAGTCTTACTCTACAGTTTTAATCTACTATATTTTGATAATTCTGATATTTTGGGCACTTGCAGTGGCTTCTCTGGTTATCCTTGGAGGAATAGGACTGACCGTGGCAGGCACATCGAATCTGAAGGTACAGTTGGCTTTGGGTTTGCTGCGGACGGATCTTGGAGCGGCATTGATACCAATCGCAAATGGAACCCGTATGGCATTTAATATTGTGGCAGTCTTAGCTCTGGCAAATGATTGTGCAAAGTCATGTTATTTAGGATGGCATAACGGCAGACCCTCATTTGGTGTAATATTGGTGGCGATTCCTGCTATTCTTGTATGGGCAGGCGCTTTGTCAGATACTTATATATTTGTAGTAATAATCATTCTTTTGGTTTATGTTGCCATTTCATTTGGAGATGTGATTTTTAGAGAAAAACATCCGAAAGGTGATCCTTTTAAAACGAACCAATATTCAGGAGTGATGGATATGGACGGGTTTGAATTTGATGAAAGCACTTATGTCCCTATATCCAACACATTAGTTGAGGATTATGATTTAGATGAACTAAGAGCGTCTCTTAACAGGCAATCCACCGGACAAAGAGAGCATGTAAAGGAAAAATGGACTAAAAAACTGAATTTGACAAGACTGAGAAAAAAGTTTCTGCCGGTAGGAATCAATATGGAACGAGCCAACAATCTGTTTGGAGCATGTCTCTGTTTAGGAATCGGGGAACATTTTGTATTCCTGTTCAAATATGTTCTGGAATTCTATCGTGTCAATGAAAATATCAAAGGAGTCACCATTGCTTCCGGTGTTAAAATGCCTTACTTCTGGGAACTGCAGCAGCATAGTTATTACGGATATGTACTTGCTGTTTTGCTGGTGATTTTTATACAGGCGTATTGGAATTATGAGTACTACAACAAAAAAACAAAGAGTGTGTATGTGATGAAAATGCTGCCGGACGGTAAAGAGTACAGAAGAACCATTTGGGCAATCCCTGTAATAGAAGCTGTTTTCATTGTTGCAGTTATGATTGTGCATGTCATATTTGATGTATGTGTGTATGTGTTCATGACTCCGGAACTTGCACTGTATCCGGATTATCTGCAGCATATTTTACCTTTTTAACCAGCAGGAGGACTAACATGATTGAGATTAAAAATGTATCTAAAACATATAAAGATAAGATTGCACTTTCTGATTGCAGCCTTCAGATTCCAAAAGGACAGATAATCGGACTTTTTGGGGCAAACGGAGCAGGAAAGACAACATTCATGAAATGTGTTTTGGGATTTCTTACCTTTGATGGGGAGATTACCTTAGACGGAGAAAAAATAGGCAGGCACAATATTGACAAACTGGCTTTTGCCACAGGAGACCATTCTTTCTTCCCTTCTCTTACAGCAGATGATCATAAGATTTTTTATATGATGCACTTCCCTAAATTTAACGAAAGACGGTACGATGCACTGATGGAATTCTTTGAGCTGCCAACCGGTAAGAAAATCAGTGAATTCAGTCTGGGTATGCAGAACCAGTTTGAAGTAGTTCTGGCAATCAGCCGTGGTGCAGAATATGTGTTTATGGACGAACCCTTTGCGGGAAATGATGTCTTTAACAGAGAGGATTTTTATAAGGTGCTGGTCAGCGTTCTGAACCAGGATGAGACTGTTATTATTTCTACTCATTTGATTGAGGAGATTGCCGACTATATTACCAGAGCTGTTCTTATTCGAAAGAGCAAGATTATCGACGATCTGAGCGTAGCAGAAATTGAAGCTTCCGGCAAATCTCTGATTGAAATTGTAAGAGAACGATACGATTATAGGTCAGACCGCATTAAAAAAGCGGTAGACCAGATGAAATAATGCTGAGAAAATGGTTGATGGAAAAGGAGATGGAGCCGTTATGAAAAAATCTGTTATGATATTTTTAACCGTGGCAGTTTTCTCGGCTGTGGTAACTGTATGCTGCTGGAGTTTTGTAAACAGTCAGGTTGGCGAGGCGATTCTGTCAGAAGAAACCATAGAGGGAAGCAGAACGGAAGCGGATTGGTTAACAGTAGAATTCAGAGCTGACTCTGCAGATAACCTGCACTGGAAGAACTCTTTTGATTACAGTACCAATCAGACCACGTCTGTTTTCAAAAGGGGAGAAATGGAGAAAAAGACGGATACCGTTGTTTATGATAATATTCGTTTCAACGGGTGGTCAGAAGTGCCATATACAACAAAGATTAAGTACGAAGCACTGGAAGGACTTCAGGAACAAAAAATACAAGAGTATTATGAAGCCATAGAGCAAAAGGTTGTAAATAGCGGAGTACCAGAGCAAGGAGAAATCCACTTAAAGGATTATCTGGATTATTATCCCATCAGTTTTCAATTCCAGTTCGGAAACAAGGGATATGATTCGGAAAGTGCCTTGAACGCTCTGGATTATTATGAAGAAAATGAAGAACTTTCGCCGGATGGGGAAACCGTTTATGATACTGAGATTACTTTGTATACCGAATTAAACCGAAGGTTTAAAATACCGGTTATAGATAATGAATATCAAAAATACGAAGTATCTAAAATAGAAAATTATGATGGTCCAAAGTCTCTGGCATATAACGTTAATATCGAAAAACCTTTGGCTTCCGGGAAAGACTACTACCAGTTTGACCCCGTCATCGTACTGCAAGAGGAGAATACGATTGATGGAATTCAGTGGACGCACCCGGATATTTCAGATAGTTCATCCCAGGAGACCAAATCTGCCGATACGAAAAACAGAATGCTTTTCATCGTAAATAACAGAACTGCCGGAGGAGAGATCGTAGATGTTTCAAATATACAAGACGGCTACGGAATTTATGAGCTTCCTCTGGGATTGAGTAGGAGCAACAGCGCAAGAAAAGGCGGTTTCGGCCAGGCAGCGTCTTATAGCAGACCTTTGGTAAATGAATTAAAAAATGTGTATCCCCTGGACGAAGAAGCAGAGTACATAGAAATGAGTTTATCTGAAGATCACCGATATTTGGCTGTTTTTTCTGTGAAGGATGGTGCGTATTTCGTGGACGTAGTGGATGCGGACTATTGGTCCTCAAATGGCCCGGAGAAAGTCTTTCCGGCATCGGAGACGATGTCTTATGCGTGGGGTGAAGACGGAAGTATTGTCATGACCAATCATCAGGGCTATGTGGCAGTGATTTCAAAAGCAGACGCCAATAAAGATTCCTACGGAGTTCTTTTTAGCAGAAATGTAGGTGATGACTTTGTTCAGGAATTTTTTGACGGAGAAATGACGGAAAAAGTTAATTCAACTTCCAGGTATCAATGTGGCATTGAACAGGGCCTTTCTGTTGCAGAAAACGATGGAAAAGCAGCTCTGGTACAAAATATGCTAGTAGGCGATTATAAATACCACATCAGAAATGCAGCTCTTACCTGCGCAGTAATCAGCGAAGATGGAATTCTGTACAGAGGAAATATAAAAAGCAATTTGGTAGATTTAGATTATGATATGACCAAAGAAGAAATAGAGGAAGTGAAAGAATTTTTAGATGATGCTGCGGAAAGAGAATCCAATTCTGCTGCTACGAAAAGCATGTCGGGGTCAGCTTTTTCCAGACGTATACTTCAGCCTGCGAAAAATTTTTTGAATGCTGCTGCAAAAGGCGAACTGGGAACTCATTTTGCCGAATATATGATTCAACCGGACAGCAATGAGAATCACGTGCGGTGTAACTAAAACCTGTCTAAAAACCGGGAGAACATGCAGACACTAAAAACGATAAAGTATATAGTTACTCCTTTCAGAAAATGAAACTCCTGTGCTGAATTTAAAGTGTGACGTGTCAGACAGCATTAAAAGAAAGGTAGATATCTTATTTATTTAATATATGCTGTAGTTATACTGAAAAATGTGTTATAATCAAAAAAATACTTTTTTCGGGAGAATGTCATGAGCGATTCAGTAAGAGAGAAAGCAATTGATCTCATTCAAAATAAGTATGGGAAAATGATGCATAAAATTGGTTATGAAATTCTTCAGGACTGGCATTATGTTGAAGATGTAGAGCAAGAAGTACTATGTAAATTAATCATGCATCATCAAGAGAAAACAATGCTGCCACCCGCTGAATTAAAAAGCTACCTCCGTACAGCGGTTAAAAATACAGCCATAAATATGGGTATTAAAAATTATTATATTGCGAAGGCCGAAGAAAAGTATTTCTTAGATATACCGTTATCGATGACATTTGTCGATGTAGAGGCCTTTCAAGATAAATATGGGTTCGGTTCAGAAATAACGGAATTATTAAATAACTTGAGTAACATAGATAGAAATATTCTTTGCCTGCAGTACGGAGAAGGCTATCAGATAAAAGAAATTGCAGAAGCATTAGGTGTTAATAGCGAATATGTAAAGAAAAGGGCGTATAGGGCAAAGATTAAATTGAAAAGCATCGTAGTCGAAAAAGAAGAAGTTGAGCTGTAATATGACAGAAGAGATGGATTAAATAAGAATCCTTAAGAGTCCGGCAAAACGAAAGCTGCCCCTGAATTATCAGGGCTTTGTTTTACCGGACTCTTTTTTCTTTTTTTGTATTTGCCACTGATAGAAAACAGTGTCTTTCGTGTTGCCCTGAAAGAAGACCTATGAGATAAAAGAAACACCCGGTAAAGTCAAAGAAAATACCCGATTATTGCATGGCAAAATAAAAAAAGGGACATCTTAATACAATTTAATCATAGATTATATGGGGTGATAAATAGATGAATGAAAGAAAAAAGAATCTGAAGAACGAAAAAATATCCAATGGATATACCATCAGATGTAACTATGGAAATGAATCCTTAGAGAATTGCATGATTAAAATTGTAAAAATGGTAGTGGCGCAAAGTTTAAAGCAGGGAGATAATCCGGTGACACATGGCAAATCATTATAAATATTGTCGGGAAAGGAGTGCCAATGAAATTGAAGGCGGCAATATACTGCAGATTATCGAAGGAAGATCTTGACAAGGAATATGAAGAACAGGAGAGTCAATCTATAATCAATCAGACAATGATGCTTCTTGATTACGTTGAAAAAAACGGTTTTGAATTATATGACATATACAAGGATGACGACTATTCCGGACTTTATGATGACAGACCTGGTTTTGAGAAACTGATTCACGATGCTGAGGCAAGAAAGTTTGATGTAGTGATTTCAAAAAGTCAGTCCAGATTTACCAGAAATATTGAGCACCTGGAGAAATATCTGCATCACGATTTCCCTCTTTGGGGAATTCGATTCATCAGTCTGGTGGATAATGTGGACACAGCTGTTAAGGGAAACAAAAAATCAAGACAGATCAATGCTTTAATCAACGAGTGGTATTGTGAGGATCTGTCAGAATCTATCAGGGCAAGTTTTAAGATAAAACAGCAGAAAGGCCAGTTTTTAGGTTCATCCGCCCCCTATGGCTATGTCAAATCTCCAAAGGATCATCATCTGCTGATTCCCGATCCATATGCGGCAGGCATTGTAAAACGGATATTTTATATGTATTTGAGTGGAATCGGCAAGAATAAAATCGGCTGTATTCTTACTGAAGAAGGAGTTCTTATTCCTTCGGAATATAAGAGACGGGTGCTCCATGTGAATTATCATAATGCCAATGAGAAATATGGAGAAAACAGCCGCTGGTCCTTTCAGACTATAAATACTATTCTTAAAAATGAAGTGTACATTGGCCATCTGGTTCAAAACAAGTGTGTGAAACAATCATATAAAACAAAAGGCAAAAAAGCAGTGCCTGAAGAAAAATGGATCCGGGTTGAAAATACTCATGAACCGATTATTGATGAACAGACTTTTCTAAGGGTGCAGAAAATGCTTGCAGAACGACACAGGGAGACTAATATTCAGATTTTGAATGAAGGACTGTTTGCCCGAAGATTGTTTTGCGGAGACTGCGGAAAGCCTATGACAACGTATTATACAAAGAGAAAAAAGAATGGTGAGAGGCATAAATGCTATATTTGCGGTGAATATAAAAGGTTTGGAAACCTATACTGTACAAGTCATAATATCCGTGAAGATACACTGAAGGAAATAATTCTGAAAGACTTGCAGCAGCAGGCTGAGGTTATATTGAGCATCGGAAGCAAAGGAAGAATAAGAGAGTTTAAGTGTATCAGCGACAGCGAAAACAGAGCATATAAGCTGAAGAAACTTAACGAGGAGCTGGAGAAAATAGAAAATTATAAGACTAAGGTGTTTGAAAATTTCGCCGATGGACTCTTAAACAAGTCTGAATATGTAAAGATGAAAGCAAGTTATGACAACATAGAAGCAAAGCTGCGGCAAAGTATTCATAAGTGCAAAGTGGAACAAGCTGAACCTGGGGAAAAAATCGATTTTGTTTCCTGGCTGGAGAATTTTTCGGACAACTTCAATGTAAAAGAACTAACGAGAGAAATGGTTTTGAACTTAATCGACAGCATCTACATATTTAAAGATGATACTGTGGAAGTCAACTATAAATTCAGTATCGCTTAAAAAACAGGTATAAATACTCCCAAAAGCACTCCCTGATTAAATGCTGCATGTGTTGCATTGGCAGAATATACCGCAGGCAGTGAAGAAATCTTTGTGGAAAAGATGAACAAAAGAGCAGAAGAACTGGGTATGACTGATACACATTTTTCCAACACCAATGGTCTTCCTGTGGCAGATCACTATTCAAGCGCATATGATATAGCAATAATGTCTATGGAACTGTACCGTTATGAAGAAACAAGAAAGTGGTTCACCACATGGCAGGAAAGTATCACAGTGGGCCTTCCGGGAAAAGAAAAGGAATTCGGACTGACCAATACCAATAAACTTATTAAACAGTATCAGGGGTGTAACGGTATAAAGACCGGATATACAGCTGATGCAGGATATTGTCTTTCTGCATCGGCCACAAGAGGCGATACACACCTTATAGCAGTGGCTCTGGGATGTGAGACTTCGGAAATACGTAATCAGGAGATAAGTAAGATGCTGGATTACGGATTTGCCAATTATGAAACATGTATAATAGCCGAAAAAGGAGAAGCAATGGAAGAAATCGCAGTGGAACGAGGCAATCCGCAGAAGGTGGAACTGATAGCAGATCAGCGAATAACAGCGCTTGTTGAAAAAGGAAAAAGTGATAGCGTTACAACAAAAGTGTGTGTTGAAGACAAAGTGGAGATACCGTTTGTCAAGGGCGATGAACTGGGAGTGCTGGAAGTATATCAGGATGATAAGCTCATAGATCAGTATCCTCTTGTAGCTGCAGGAGATGTGAATAAGGCTTCATTCCGTCAGATGATATCCCGTTTTTTTAAGAAAATATTCTGATGAGGTGATAATAAAAAAATGAACCTGATTAAGCACATTACATACTAAAGAAAAACAACCTAACAGTCAGGAGGTTATCATCAGTATGGAAAAAGAATATATAGCAGCATTTTCTTCTTTTTATAAGGCGGCTTATGCCCAGGACATTCTGGAGGAAGCAGGAATAAAAGTACGTCTTGCCAAGCTTCCGCAGGAACTTATGAGATCATGCAGCACCGGCATATATATAAAAGCCGGAGACATTCATCAGGCCAGATCTGTACTTCAGGCAAGGCAGATTGATATACGAGGTATTTATGCCGTTGATGATCTTGGAAAAGGAAGAAAAAGTTACAAGAAAATAATGTAAAAAACACAATCAGTCGCTCCATGAGAGTATTTTCAACAGGAGCGGCTTTTTTATTTTTTTATCGGGTATGGCAGGATTCGACAGACTTCGTATGAAGAGAGCAGTATCATATACACGGTGATGTGAAATTGATCATTTATGCCGAATATCTCTTTATGGAAAATTTTATAGCGGGATTGCTCCTGCTGCTCCTTACTTCAAAAATCACCGGAATTTATACAAGGCTTTGGAGAATAATAATTGCTTCTGTATTATGCGGACTTACAGGGTTTATTATTTTTCTGCCGGTAAAAGGCATGCTGTCGGTGATTATAAGGTTGCTGACCGGAGTACTCTGTACTGCCGCTGCTTTTGGAAAAAGAGAACTTGTAAAAATCTCAGCTGTTTTTCTGATAATGACTTTTATGGCAGGAGGAGCAGTGATGGCACTTATGTTATGGATGCAGCAGCCGTCAGTTACTCACCAGGGAATAATATACATGGATGCAGTGACATATATAAAACTCATATGCTACGGTATCCTTGCGCTGGGGTTTGCATACTGGTTTGTCAGACTGGTGAGAAAGCGCGGTGCAGATATAAATGCCAAAGGGAAAGTGTGTTTTATTATAGATGGCGAAAGCTATTTTTTCAGGGCCTTTGCCGATTCCGGCAACAGCCTGAGAGAACCCATAAGCGGAAAGCCGGTAGTACTGTTGGATATTCGTGGAGCAGCCGGCTTGCCGTTTAGGTCCTCGGATCTTCCTGACAGATACAGAGTTATACCATATAGGGCAGTGGGTACAGAAGCAGGCAATCTGGATGGAATAAGAACAGATAAAACAGTTTTTCAGAATATTGAGATAGAAGACACATACATAGCATTTTATGACGGAGTATTCGGAGAATATGAAGCTCTTGTAAACAAAGATTTTTTAGAAAGGGGATTGCTGCGGAATGTATAGAGAATCCAGGATAATGTCTGTCTTTCAGCCGTCATTTTTATTAAGACGATTGTTAGAGGTTTTCCGGAGCAGAAAAAAAGAAATTTATTATATAGGAGGCAGCGATGTACTTCCTCCACCCCTGGAAAAAGATGAAGAAGCCAGGTTACTTAAATTATATTCAGAAGGAAGCAAAGAAGCCAGAAGTATTCTTATAGAACGAAATCTCAGGCTTGTTGTGTATATATCGAAGAAATTCGAGAATGCAGGAGTTAATGTGGAAGACCTTATATCCATAGGAACAATAGGGCTTATCAAAGCAGTGAACACCTTTAAACCGGAAAAAAATATAAAGCTTGCCACATATGCATCAAGATGTATAGAAAATGAGATACTCATGCACCTGCGAAGGACGACAAAACTTAAGAGTGAAGTAAGCCTTGACGAACCTCTTAACGTAGACTGGGACGGA
The DNA here is from genome assembly GCA_949295785.1 of uncultured Bacillota bacterium. Classification (GTDB taxonomy): domain Bacteria; phylum Bacillota; class Clostridia; order Peptostreptococcales; family Anaerovoracaceae; genus Fimisoma. The sequence goes on from CASFMJ010000107.1 coordinate 33,283, forward strand.
AACGAGCTGCTTCTTTCGGACATTTTAGGTACTGAAAATGATGAAGTATACAGCCGTCTGGAAGATGAGGTGAACAGAAAGCTTCTTTATGGAGCAATGAAGAAACTGGAGCCCAGAGAAAAAGAACTGATGGAAATGAGATTCGGCCTTAAAACGGGACGAGAGATGACACAGAAAGAAGTTGCTGACCGGATGGGCATTTCCCAGTCATACATATCACGCCTTGAAAAAAGGATAATAACCAGACTTCGAAAAGAGATAAAGAAACTGGGATAAAGGCGCAAACAGACCTTGGGATACCACACATTGGCATACATAATACCTGGGTCATAAGTACATAACTAAATTAAATCAATGGAAACAGGCAGGTATGTATTTATGACAAACAAAGTTGAAATATGCGGTGTGGACACATCCAGACTGCCACGCTATAAAGAAAGTGAAATGACAGAAATGCTGAGCCGTATAAAAGCCGGTGACAGCTCTATAAGAGACAAATTTATCAAAGGAAACCTCAGGCTGGTACTCAGTGTGATACAGCGCTTTGCCAACAGAGGAGAAAATCCCGATGACCTTTTTCAGGTAGGCTGTATAGGACTGATAAAGGCACTGGATAATTTTGACATGAGCCACGGGGTAAAATTTTCCACTTATGCTGTACCTATGATCATCGGCGAAGTAAGGCGATATCTTCGGGATAACAACTCGATAAGAGTATCAAGATCTTTACGGGATCTTGCATACAAGTCGCTTCAGGTTAAGGAAAACCTGGCACGGGATCTGCAGCGCGATCCTACAGTGACGGAAATTGCACAGGCCCTGGGTGTGGAAAGGGAAGATGTTGTTACTGCTCTCGAATCAATACAAGAACCTGTATCATTGTTCGAGCCTGTGTTTCATGATGATGGAGATGCTATATATGTTATGGATCAGGTATCTGATACAAAAAATACCGATTCAAAATGGATCGAGAATATTTCACTTTCAGAGGCCATGGACAAACTTTCCCCCAGAGAAAAGCATATTCTTAATATAAGATTTTTTGAAGGAAAAACCCAGATGGAGGTGGCCAGAGAAATCGGTATATCCCAGGCTCAGGTCAGCAGACTGGAAAAGAACGCCCTGTCAGCAATGAGAAAAGAACTTAGTTGATTCAACATGACATTTTTTAAGATGATATTTTGAAATATATCTTACTTGCTTGTTTTCATGTTATCTGAAGAGGTAAAATAAGGCATGGCATAAAGGTGCTTTCATAGAGGAGTCAAAGGAAAACACTGATCCGTTAACAGGTATCAGTGTTTTGTGTTTTTTGTGAGCTCCGGGATTTTTAAAGATCTACGATTTCTAAGCCGCCTCATTAGAAGGAACAGACGAGGAATCAATAGTGATACAATCGGGAAATAATCGTGTAAAAATCTACTGTAATGCTGAGCATACACCGGCCAGAGGTACTCTTCGGGCATTTCTCCCATAGGTGATTAAAGGAGTATATATTTACAGATTGGCAGAAATCTCACTTTTTTTATTTTTGACAACATTTTTTGTCGAATATGTTGGCAGAAGATAAATTTTTTTAAAATCAGGCGACAAATCGTATAAATACGAGCTATATTTATATATAAAATGTCGAATATGTTGGCAAAATCTTCTTTTCTGCAGGAAACATCATACGGCATTTACAAAGCCTGAACCGGTATAAAGACCGGATATAACTGGCATTTACAAAGCCTGAACCGGTATAAAAAATGCCGGCAGCTGTTGTTATGCCGTATAAGAAATATCTTTCTTCTTTAAAAATAACAAAGCTGAGAGATTACAGCCATTTATTGTGAAGCCATAAAACACATATTTAATTCTGAATGTTAAATATATAATGAAACGGTTTCTACTTGAAATAAACCTTCCTTTGTGATTAAATGTAATGAGCAGATATATCAGACTGCATTGTTTTTAGGAGGATAAAATGATATACACAAAAGAAGTGGAAAACATGTGTCCCGTACATAAGGGAGCATATCACGGACCTGCACCTATCCCACAGGAAGGTAAATGGGTACAGGTAAAAGAAATATCAGATATTTCCGGACTGACTCACGGAGTAGGCTGGTGCGCGCCGCAGCAGGGAGCCTGCAAGCTTACTCTCAATATAAAAGATGGCATCATCGAGGAAGCCCTGGTAGAGACTCTTGGCTGCTCAGGCATGACTCATTCGGCAGCCATGGCAGGAGAGATTCTTGTAGGTAAAACTCTGCTTGAGGCCCTGAATACCGATCTTGTGTGTGATGCCATAAACACAGCAATGAGAGAACTGTTCCTGCAGATAGTATACGGAAGAAGCCAGTCGGCCTTTTCAGAAGGTGGACTTGCCATAGGAGCAGGTCTTGAAGATCTTGGAAAAGGAACAAGAAGTCAGGTGGGAACAATATACTCCACCAAGGCTAAAGGACCAAGATATCTTGAACTTGCTGAAGGATATATAACCGAGGTTGGCCTGGATGAAGAAAACAATATAATCGGATATAAATATGTGAACATGGGGAAGCTGATGGATGCTCTAAAAGCCGGGGATACGGCGCAAGAAGCAATGGAAAAAGCCGGCGGAGTATACGGAAGATTTGATGAGGCGGTCAGAACCATTGACCCCAGAAAAGAATAGGAGGGCAGCAATGATAACTTTTGAAAATTATGACAGAAAGATTGAAAAAATCAATGCGGTCCTTGCAGACAACGGAATAAGAGATCTTGAGGATGCTGCGGATATATGCCGGAAAGCAGGGTTTGACCCTTCACAAATAGTAAAAGGCATTCAGCCCATATGCTTTGAGGATGCATGCTGGGCATATACAGCAGGCGCAGCTATTGCCCTTAAAAAAGGATGCGTCAAGGCTGCCGATGCAGCCGAGGCTATAGGTCTGGGACTGCAGGCTTTCTGCCTTCCGGGTTCAGTGGCAGAAGACAGAAGAGTTGGCCTTGGACATGGAAACCTTGCAGCAATGCTTTTAAGAGAAGAAACTCAGTGCTTTGCATTCCTGGCAGGGCACGAATCATTTGCTGCCGCAGAAGGAGCTATAGGAATCGCAAAATCAGCAAACAAAGTACGCAGCACACCTCTCAGGGTAATACTCAACGGACTGGGAAAAGATGCTGCTCAGATAATTTCAAGAATAAACGGTTTTACCTATGTGCAGACTGCATTTGACTATGGTACAGGTAAGGTTCAGGTTATAAGAGAAATCCCCTATTCCAAAGGAGAACGGGCGAAAGTACGCTGCTACGGAGCGGATGATGTACGTGAAGGTGTAGCCATAATGCATCTGGAAAATGTAGATGTTTCAATCACCGGCAATTCGACCAACCCGACCAGATTCCAGCATCCTGTGGCAGGCACCTACAAAAAAGAATGCACTGAACTTGGTAAAAAATATTTTTCTGTTGCTTCCGGTGGAGGAACCGGCAGGACACTGCATCCTGACAACATGGCGGCAGGTCCTGCATCGTACGGCATGACTGATACCATGGGAAGGATGCATTCAGATGCCCAGTTCGCAGGTTCATCATCAGTGCCTGCCCATGTGGCAATGATGGGCTTTATCGGCATGGGCAACAATCCCATGGTGGGCGCCACAGTGGCAGTTGCTGTTGCTGTTGAAGAAGCTGCAGGCAGGTAGGCCGGATAAACTGAAATGTGTTCACATAAAAAACACATTGGCATGTACTTGAAAAAAGACACAAGTCTTGATTTTTGACGTAGAAGATGGTAAAATCAGAAAGTATTGATTCGTTTTTACTGAAAATACGGAGGAGAAAATGAAAAAAATAATTTCGCTCTTACTGGTTCTGACACTGGTGCTGTCGGTATTTTCACTGGCAGGATGCTCCGGTGACTCAGAAGATGAAGGTGACCAGCTGACCGTTTGTGTGGTAGTATCTTCTGCATTTGGTGACAAGTCGTTCAACGATTCTGCTAAAGAAGGTGCAGATAAGCTTAAAGAAGATTATAATGTAAATGTAAAGACCATAGAATGTCAGCAGGAGAATTTTAAACAGCGCATGATGGAAGCCGCTGAACAGTCGGATATCGTTGTTCCTGTAGGCTGGGAATTCTATGAGATAACTGATGTTGCAAAAGAATATCCCGATACAAAATTCATATGGGTTGATAATCCGGCTGAGGGCATAGAAGATCTGCCAAATGTTCTCTGCATACTTTATGCTCAGAATCAGGGTTCATTCCTGGCAGGATATATTGCAGCCAATATGTCTGAAACCGGTGTTGTAGGTGCTGTAGGAGGAGAAGATAACGATACTATAAATGATTTCCTTACCGGTTATACCGAAGGAGCTCAGTATGCCAACCCGGACATAAAAGTAGTGACAAATTATGCCAATACTTATGAAGACCCGGCAAAAGGTAAAGAATGTGCTCTCGCTCTCAACAGTCAGGGAGCTGATGTGATATTTGCAGTTGCCGGAAATACCGGAAACGGAGTATTTGCTGCCGCTAAGGAAAAAGACTTTTACGTCATAGGAGTCGACCAGGATCAGAAACTTTCTGCACCTGAGTATGATGAACAGATTATATGTTCCATGAAGAAAGAAGTGGGACTGTCTATATATGATACTATCAAGACATATATTGAAGATGATTCATGGACAGGAGCAAGAATCTGGACAGCTGATATGGCAACAGGATATGTTTCCATCGCATACGGTGATGAGAACTCAGTACAGCAGGTAAGCGATGAACTCAAACAGGAAACAGATGATATCAAGAGTAAAATCGTTTCAGGAGACATAACTGTTTCAACTACCAGAAAATAAAGATTCACAGCAGATGATTTCGCACATGAGGCGTAGCGTTAAATGCGCTACGCCGTTTTTATAAAAGAAAATATTCTTTATACAGACTAAGAGGTAAAAGTTTTGGAGGATAAGCAGGATATAATTGTAAGATTTGATAATGTTTCCATGCAGTTTCCCGGAGTGCTTGCCAATGATAATGTTTCTCTTGAAATAAAGCGAGGAGAAGTATTTGCACTGGTGGGTGAAAACGGGGCAGGCAAGAGTACTCTTATGAATATTTTGTACGGTCTGCATCGGCCGACAGACGGCAATGTATATGTAAATGGAAACAGACTTGAAAAATTCAGACCTATGGAATCCATAAGCCTTGGTGTAGGTATGGTACATCAGCATTTTATGCTTGTACCGTCTTTTACAGTGGCCCAGAATATTGTTCTGAGCAGGGAACCGAGAAAACTGAAATTTTTTTATGATCTTAAAAAGGCAGACATGCAGGTAAGAAAGCTGTCAGAAGATTACGGCCTGGCAGTAAATCCTGACGCTGTTGTAGGAGAATTGAGCGTAGGCATACAGCAGAGAGTGGAAATCCTCAAGACATTATACAGAGGCGCCGAAGTACTGGTGCTGGATGAGCCTACAGCCGTTCTGACTCCGCAGGAGACAGAAGAACTGTTTTCTGTTATAAGAAAGATCGTAAAAGAAAAAAACATGACGGTAATAATAATAACCCATAAACTGTATGAAGTGATGGCAATATCTGACCGCGTCGGAGTAATGCGGCGGGGAAAGCTGGTGGGAGTGGAAAATACCGCTGATGTAAATGAACGTATGCTGGCTTCAATGATGGTTGGAAGAGAAGTGATTTTTGACAGTATAGAAAAGACAGGCTCACCTGAAGATGTAATGATAGAAGCCGACGATCTGTATGTGGCTGATAACAGAGGTCTGATGGCAGTAAAAGGCATAAGCCTCAACGTCAAAGCGGGAGAAATCCTTGGTATAGCTGCTATAGAAGGAAACGGTCAGAGTGAACTGGTGGAAGCACTGACCGGAATGCGGCCCATTGAAAAGGGGAAACTTTTTATCAACGGGAAAGATGCTGTTGGAAAAGGTCCCAGAGATGTGAGAAAGATGGGACTTGCCCATATCCCGGAAGATCGTATGTCCACAGGAGTAGCACTTCCTTCTTCTGTAACTGATAACATGATAATAGGCAAAGAAAGAAAGAGAGAATTTGCTGTAAAAGGCATACATCTGAAAAAGGCCAGTATTGTCAGATATGCAGAAGAACTCTCTGCTAAATTTGATCTCAGAGGAGCAGGAACTGATACCCGCGTTGACTCTCTTTCAGGCGGAAATATGCAGAAAGTGGTAGTAGCAAGAGAATTTTCACTGGACACGCCTGTGCTGGTAATTGCCCAGCCCACTCGTGGTGTAGACGTGGGAGCCATAGAATTTATTCATAAACAGATAATTGAAAAACGAAACAGCGGGTGTGCAATCCTGCTGGTAAGCGCTGATCTTGACGAGGTATTCAGACTTTCAGACAGGATAATAACAATGTATGAAGGTAAGATAACCGGACAGTTCAGGCCTGATGAGATAGATAAAATGGAAATAAGCTATTACATGACAGGAGACAGAACCAGAGAGAACCGGCCTGTTCAGCAGGGAGGTACACAATGAACAAGATTTCTGAATCATTAAAGAAGAACAGAACATACCTGATTTCATTGATATTGAGCATAATGGCGGCTCTTATCATAGGAGGGATACTGATGGCTGTTACCGGTTTTGATCCCTTTGAAGGCTATGGAGCTATGCTTAACGGCGTATTCGGATCTGCCAGAGTTTTCGGTAATACACTTGCGAAAATGCTCACACTGTGCCTTACAGGTCTGGCAATGACTGTCGGAGCCAAAGCAGGCCTTTTCAATGTTGGAGGAGAGGGACAGCTGTTTCTGGGAGGACTTGCTGCAACCATGACCGGAGTGGCACTTCATGGTGTGTCACCGGCATTTGCTCTTCCCCTGGCATTTTTAGCCGCTGCAGTAACAGGGGGAATATATGCCTGGATACCGGCTGTATTAAAAGTAAAGCTTAATGTAAGTGAAGTCATAACCACCATAATGCTTAACTCGGTGGCCATTTATGTATGTACATATCTGGTCAACAGCAGCGGACCTCTTGCTACTGATGATCACGGTATTCTGGGAGGCACAGATGCCATCCCTGAAGCATTCAGATTTGCCCAGATAATACCCCGTTCCAATCTGAGCACCGCTATTATATACAGTGCAGTTATAGCTTTTATCTGCTGGTATCTGATGCAGAAAACCAGTATAGGACTGGAGATGAAAGTGACAGGCGAAAATGAAAGGTTCTCTTTTTTCGCAGGTCTGCCGAAAGAGAAGATAATGATATGGTCCATGGTGGCTTCCGGTGCCATATGCGGTCTTGTTGGTATGTTTGAGGTTTATGGATACCAGTTCAGATTTCAGGACAGTATAAGCAATGAATTTTATTATGACGGTATGCTGGTGGCCATGATAATGAACTATAACCCCATTGGAATCATAATAATGAGTTTTTTCTTTGCTGTAATAGATATCGGAGCAGGAGCCATGGAGTTTTCCACAGGAGTTTCCGGAGAAATATCAGACATAATATTTGCAATAATAATTTTCCTCATGGCTGCTGAAAGTGGTATAACCAAGGCTGTAACAGACAGATTGTCACAGCGCAGAGCAAGGCAGAAGCTGAGAAAGGGGGATCTCTGATGGACAGTATTTTAGAAGTATTCAACATAGGACTCTTTCAGAATACACTGCGCACGGCAACACCGGTTATACTGGCAGCCATGGGCGGGCTCATGACAGAACAGGCAGGTATCATGAATATCGGAATGGACGGAATGATACTGGCAGGAGCATTTGTAGCCGTTGCATTCAGCTTTGCCATGAGCAGTGCGGCAACAGGTGTCATAGCGGCTGTACTGTGCGGAATACTTATCGGATTGTTTTTTGCATTATTTGTGGTAAAATTTAGAAGTGATGAATTTATCATAGGCATGGCACTGAATACTTTTGCAGGAGGACTTACAGTATATCTGCTCCGCTCGATTTTCGGTGTGAAGGGAACATTCTCCAGTGAAGGAATAGTTGCTCTGCCTGTGGTGCATATTGATTTTCTTGACAGTATACCTTTGATAGGACCGCTTTTGAATGATAATTCCATATTTGTATATGTAACATGGCTGCTGGTATTTGCATCGTGGGTATTCCTGTACAGAACCCCTTGCGGTTTCTGGATGAGAGCGGCAGGAGAGCACCCCAGATCTCTTGAGACAGCAGGCATAAGCCCTGAAAAAATGAAGTTTCTTGCCAGCATATTATGTGGTATATTGTGCGGATTTGCAGGAGCCCATCTGTCTCTGGGATATCTCACCATGTTTACAGAAGGAATGAGCAACAGCAGAGGATTTATTGCGTTTGCATGTGTTATCTTCGGCATGGCCAATCCGCCAAAGGTATTTCTTGCGGCACTTTTATTCGGATTTCTGGATGCTCTGGGATTAAGACTTCAGAGCGTAGGCATACCGTCAGACCTTACATCCACACTTCCGTATATTGCCACTGTTCTTATGCTGGTGTATGTGGTTGTTGCAACTAAAAACAAAACGAAAAAAGCAGCCAGAAAACAGCTTGAAATCAGTGAAGGATTATTTAATAAATAAAGGAGAGGTATTATGAAAAAAATTTTTACAGCATTAATCGTTCTGGTTATCTGCGTTACAGCGGTTTTTCTCATGACAGGATGTGGTGGTTCAGAGCCTTACAGCAAATATGATCTGTCAGAGTATATCACTCTGCCTGATTATGATTCTTTCGATGTTTCGGTACCCGAAGTGTCAATAACTGATGATGATATTAAAGAAGAACTTGAGAGCAGACTTGAAGCTGCTGCTGAAACTGAGACTGTTACAGAAGGAAAAGTTAAAAAAGGCGATGCTGTAACCATAAAGTTTGAAGGCACCCTTGACGACGGTACTTCTGTTGATGGTATGAGTTCAGAAAGCTACAATCTCACACTTGGCTCAGGAAGCATGATAGATGGATTTGAAGAAGGTCTGTATGATGCGGAAATAGGTAAAGAAGTGAGCCTTGACCTTAAATTCCCTGACCCGTATACAAATAATGAAGAACTGTCGGGAAAAGATGTAACATTTAAAGTTACAGTACTGAGCAAGAATGTGACTAAGACACCCGAACTAAATGAAGAGTTCGTGAAAAATAACAGCGACTGCAAGACGGTAGAAGAATATAAGGCGCAGGTGGCAAAAGATCTTGAACAGGAAGAATACGACCAGCAGCTTTATGATATTAAATCTGAACTGTATTCTAAGATTATAAGTGAAACCGAGGTAAAAGATTATCCTGAAGAGGAGCTTGAAGCTCAGATTGAAGAACTGAATAAAAGTTATGAAAAGATGGCTGAAGACAGCGGAGTGGAATGGGATGAATATCTGAGCAGCAACCTGGGAGTAAGCCAGGAAGAATATGATGAACAGATAGATCTTTATGCCAAGGAACTTGTGAAGCAGGAGATGGTGATATATGCCATAGCTGAAAAAGAAGATATTAAAGTCACTGATGAAGAATATGACGAATACCTTGACAGTCTACTCAAATCATCAAATTTTGAGGATGAAGATGCGTTTAAGGAATATACCGGTATGTCACTGAAAGAATATGCAAAGACATATAAGCTGGACAGAGACCTTCTTCTGACAAAAGAACTGGATGCCATATATGAAAGATTATCAGCAGATGGTGATAAAGAAGAAGTAGAAGAAGAAAAAACCACAGAGGAAACAGCAGAAAAAGACGAATCAGCTGAAAGTGACAGTGAAAACAGTCAGGAGTAATAATATTTGTGCGTCATATTTGACTTTCCGGAGGAATATACTTGTCTAAACGGGAGGTACAAAGGATGATAAGTACAGATAAACTTAAAAACAAAGAAGTGATAAATATCGGCGACGGAAGGAGCCTGGGCTTTGTATACGATATAGAAGTCGATCTGGACAAAGGTATGATCGACGGTATCGTAATACCTGGTGCAAGAGGCTTCATGGGTCTTTTTTCCAAGGGAGAAGGAGACACAGTTATAAAATGGGAACGTGTAAAGACCGTGGGTGATGATGTCATCCTGGTGGATATGGATGGATTCTGAATATTTTATATAAACGCCGGTATGCAGTATGATCGAGGCAGGAGGCATATATAATGAAATGTCCGTATTGCGACAGTCCTGATACAAAAGTCATAGACTCAAGACCTACTGAAGAAGGACATGCTATAAGGAGAAGACGGGGATGCGACAAATGTAACCGCCGATTCACCACCTATGAGAAAGTTGAAGAGACGATACTCATGGTGGTCAAAAAAGACGGGCGGCGGGAGGCCTTTGACAGATCCAAGATCTTAAACGGCATTATAAAGGCATGTGAGAAGCGCCCTGTATCTATCGCTCAGATGGAAGCCGTAGCAGATGAGATAGAACGGAATATAAGCAACTCCATGGAAAAAGAAGTAGAAAGCTATGATATAGGCGAGATGATAATGTGCCGGCTGAAAAACTTAGACGAAGTTGCTTATGTGAGATTTGCTTCCGTGTACAGACAGTTTACTGATGTGAGCACTTTTGTGAGAGAGATAGAAAAACTGATCGGACCTGCACCCTCATCGCAGCCACAGGAAAAGGAAAGTTCCAGAAAAAACAAAAAGAAAAAATAAGCTTGTATGGGAGATTGTAAGAGTATAATGGAAAAATTTTTTCAGATAGCCATAGATGGTCCAGGTGGAGCAGGGAAGTCAACAATAGCCAAAGCTGTAGCCCAGAAGCTTGGCATAGAATATATAGATACCGGGGCCATGTACAGAGTGCTGGGGCTCAAGATGCTGAAAAACGGCATGGAGTTTAAAGACAGCAGCGATCTTCGCATGCTGCTGGATAATACATCAATAGACTTCAGGGATGGTGACATATTTCTTGACGGAGAGCCGGCAGGACATCTGATCCGCACTCAGGAAGTGTCTATGGCTGCATCCGCCTGTTCGGCCATACCGGCTGTAAGAAAGAAGATGGTGGAAGCACAGCAGAAAATGGGCGAAAGCAAAAATGTGATAATGGATGGACGAGATATATGTGAAGTCGTTTTTCCACAGGCACAGTTCAAGTTTTTTGTAACAGCTGATACACAGGAAAGAGCCAGAAGACGATTTGAAGAACTGAAAGCAAAGGGAGAGAATGTGACATTTGAACAGGTGCTGGCTCAGATTAAAGAACGAGATCTGAACGACTCAACAAGAGAAGCAAGTCCCATGAGACAGGCAGATGACGCAGAACTTCTTGATACCACTGATATGACTGCAGAACAGGCAGCAGACTATATCTGTGAAAAAGTAAGAAAAACTGTGAAATAATTGCAGCATAAAGAATACCTCCGGCGGAAAAACTATTGCCGGGGGTATTTTTATGGAAAAGATAAACGACACCAGAGTCAGGCTTTGTCTGGTTATGTTCTTAATACTTATAAGTCTTTTAATGGTACGTCTGGCGTATATACAGATCATATGTCATGAGTCGTATGAAACCGCAGCCATATCCCAATACGAAATATCTATTGAAGGTCTTGACACAAGAGGCCTGATACTTGACAGAAACTCTATGCCTCTTACAGATGGTACCAATCAGTTTTATTACATCATTGACAGAACTCTTATGGATGATGATCTGAAAAAAGCCATGGAATCCATTGAGGCAATGCAGGTAGCCTCGGAAAAGTCATCATATATGGTTTACCAGACTGAGCGCTATGACAGAGATGTAAGTGACCAATTGAAGGAAAAATATAACGCTTATATATTCAGAGCGTCAGCCAGATACAGTGACGATCAGCCGGCCTGTCATCTTATCGGATATCTGAATAAAGACTCGGAAGAAGGCGTATCAGGACTTGAACTGATGTTTGAGGATATTCTTGCTCCTGAAGGAAATAATCTGGTGATATATGCAGACGCTGCCGGAGATATTATAGCAGGCAGAGCACCTGAAATAAGATCAGAAAGTGAAGATACCAAAGGGCAGGACACGATGGATGAAAGGTATGTAATAACTTCCATTGACAGAAGAATCCAGTATGTATGTGAAAAAGCTCTCGCAGATCATGCAGAGTCAGGAGCTGCCCTGGTCACCGACTGCGATACAGGTGAGATTCTCGGCTGGGCCTGCGCTCCCTGTTTTGATCCAGACAATGTTGAAGCTTATCTTGATTCGGGAGACTGCCTTATAAATAAGGTAAGCCAGGCTGCATATGCTCCCGGTTCAGTGTTCAAGATTGTTACAGCAGCAGCCGCCCTTGAAAACGGAATATGTGATATTGATCAGACGTTTACATGTGAAGGTCAGGTCACCGTGGGAGGTGTCACTTTAGGATGTTCAGGGGCGCCTTTGGGCGGACATGGTAAACTTACCATGAGCGAGGCTATGGCATGCTCGTGTAACTGCTATTTTGCGCAGCTTGGAGAAATGGTCGGAAGTGAAAACATAGTAAGGCAGGCTCGTTATATGGGGCTGGGGAGCACAGTGCTGGAAGGATTTCCGGAAGAAACAGCAGGGAACATACCTGAAGAAGACGAAGTCGGCCCATGGGATGTAAGTAATCTCTCAATAGGTCAGGGAAGTATATTGGCCACGCCTCTGCAGATAAACAGAATGACCGCTGTTGTGGCCTCAGGAGGGCGACTGATAGATTATTCTGTTGTGAAGCAGGAAAGTGATACAGAAGGAATAAGAATTATAAGTCTGAAGACAGCTGCACATCTGGAAAAGATGATGAGAGCTGTAACGGAAAGGGGCACGGGATTTTCAGACAGAGAATATACCGTATGGGGAAAAACAGGTACGGCAGAAACCCGGATAAACGATGTGAAGTCAAATACGTGCTGGTTTACCGGATATTGCCGTATAGCAGACAAAACATATGTTATTACTGTAATGACTGAAGACGGCAGTTCCGGCACAGCCGATGCCATGCCGGTATTCGATGATATAGCCGACTTCCTGGTGAACTTACAGAAGTAATCTGTACCGGGCTGAAATTAGAATGATTCTGATTCGGCCTTCTAACTGTCAATGTAGTCTTCGAGATAAGATCTGAGTTTATCCAGCGCCTTTTTCTCTATTCTTGACACATAACTGCGGCTTATTCCCAGTTCTTTTGCGATTTCACGCTGCGGCCTTGGTTCATTGCCGTCAAGACCATATCTGGCGGTTATTACTGCCTTTTCACGCTGAGTAAGAGCTTTTCCTATTGCATCACGCAAATTGCCGACCTGTATTTTCAGATCAATCGAGTCTACGATTTCATCTGTATCAGTACCGAGAATGTCATTAAAACTTATTTCGTTTCCGTCTTTATCTACGCCTATGGGCAGGCTGAGGGAAATCTCCTGCCTGACGCGTTTTGATGCCCTTATACTCATCAGAATCTCATTTTCTATACATTTAGCCGCATAAGTGGCCAGCCTGGTGGCTTTTTTCCCTGAATATGTATTTACAGCTTTTATCAGACCTATGGTGCCTATTGATATCATGTCATCCTGATTATTACCGGGTCCTACGTATTTTTTAGCGATGTGAGCCACAAGTCTGAGGTTCCGTTCTATAAGTACGGCTTTTGCTTCAGGATCGTTCTGCTCAAGCAGCTTAACGTAGTACTGTTCCTCTTTATCCGTAAGTGGATTTGGAAAAGAAGTACTCATTTATGTAAACCCCCTCTATAGATTTAAACTATATGCTGGCGGAAGATGTCCGGTGCCTGGCTATGCTTAAAAATGCAAGTACCTATTTAAACTGCAGGGTAAGAATACAAAAACGGGCCTTTTTCAGATATAAGGCCCGCATACTGCCACTTTACAACTGACTGAATAATTATTATTTTTCAAAAGAAAGGCAGTCTGTACATTGATCCTTATTAGGATTTGCTTCATGTGTGCCGACGGTTATGGAATCAAGAGCACAGAAATTTTCAGTCTTTTCGTGGTGTTTGCACTGGTCTACAGTGCATCTGATGGTCTGATGATTTTTACATCCCATGTTTTTTCCCTCCTTGTTTATTGATTCAATATAAATATTATGACCGAAAACTTCACAAATTATTACGGGAGTGACCCTTGTACTTTATCTGATAAAATGGTATAATTTTAGCCGATAATATGCATGTTAGAGGGATTATCAGCGGATAGGCATTCGTGATTTTTATTTTGTTTTTTATGTTTAAAAGGAGACAATATGAAAATCAAATCTTTACCCGAATATGAACGCCCTGTTGAGAAATGTCTCTCGATGGGCATAGAAAGTCTTTCTAACAGTGAACTGTTAGCCCTCCTGATAAATTCAGGAACCAGTGAAAGATCGGCCAAAGATCTTGCTGAAGAAATACTGGCCAAAAGCCGGGACGGAATAAGTCATCTGAGAGAAAGTTCCGTTGAAGAACTTATGACAGTAAGAGGAATAGGCTCATCCAAAGCTGCCAGAATAATGGCGGCGGTGGAACTTGGAAAGCGTATCGCTTTAAGACCTGTAAAAAAGGGCATGATAATAGAAGACGATGAAGATGTTGCAGAGTTGTTCATGGAAGAAATGAGACGACTCAAAAAAGAAATGTTTAAAGCAGTGCTCCTCAATTCCAAAGGAGGAGTAATATCTGTGGAAACCGTTTCCATAGGTGAATTAAGCAGTACAATTGTACATCCCCGTGAGGTGTTCTGCCAGGCTGTGAAAAAAAGTGCCGCCGCAATAGTCTTTGTACATAACCATCCCAGCGGCGATCCCATGCCAAGCGATGAAGATATCGCAACAACGGCAAGACTTAAAGAGTGTGGAAGGCTTCTGGGAATAAGGGTGGTGGATCATCTGATTATTGGAGACGGACGGTATATGAGCCTTAGGGCTATGGGAAAAATCTAAGTATGAGGTGTAAAAGTATGTGTAGTTTTTTTAAAGCAAAAGATATGGGTATCGATCTGGGAACAGCTAATACATTGATTTATGTAAAGGACAGCGGTATAGTGCTCAATGAACCGTCAGTTATCGCTGTAGATGCAGATACATCCAAGATACTGGCCGTTGGCGCTGATGCCAAGGCCATGCTGGGTAAGGCTCCAAAGAATATATCGGTGGTAAGACCTTTGCAGGACGGAGTAATATCGGATTTCGATAAGACGGCAGATATGCTCAGAACTTTTATCGAGAGAGCGATGGAACAGAAAAAAATGAGAAACTATCGGGTAGCTGTAGGTGTGCCTACAGGTGTCACCGAGGTGGAAAAAAGAGCTGTGGAAGAAGTTGTAAGGCAGATGGGTGCAACAGAAGTATATATTCTTGAGGAACCCATGGCAGCAGCAATAGGGGCAGGTCTGCCGGTGGACGGGACTACAGGATGCATGATAGCAGATATAGGTGGAGGAACAACCGATGTGGCTATAATCGCCCTTGGAGGAGTGGTGGCAAGCACTTCAATAAGGCATGCAGGTGATAAATTCAACGAGGCAATCGTACAGTATATAAGAAAACGTCATGCACTGCTCATAGGAGACAGGACAGCAGAAGAACTGAAGATAAACCTGGGATGTGCATGCATGGATAATGACGAGCTGGGTAATGAAGTAATCAGAACAATGAATGCCAGAGGCAGGGATATTATTTCAGGTCTGCCCAAAACTCTTGAGATAACTAATAAAGATATGATGATAGCGCTCCAGGAATCCATGGATATAGTTATTGATGCAATAAAAACGACTATAGAGAAGGCTCCTCCTGAAATTGCCGCAGACATTGCCGAAAAAGGTATGATGCTTTCAGGGGGCGGTGCCCATATATATAATCTGGATAAACTGATCAAGAAGAAAACCGATATGGATGTATCAATAGCCGAGAACGCCTTTGAGGCCGTGGCTCTTGGGACAGGAAAAGGTCTTGAGGATGTGGAGAAACTCAAGATATATACAAGAAAATCCAGAAGGAGAGGAACTGAGAATTAAGATATGAGATGGATCAGAGAACACAAACTGATAACCGGACTTTTATCATTGCTGATAGTCATGGCACTGATTTTTGTGTTGTCAGTGGTTACGGGCACAGGGGATAATTCACTTTCTTCTTTTTTAAATAACGGGGTTACAAAGATTTCAGGATTCTTTTCTTCTGTAGGAACAAATGTAAGAGACGGTGTTTCAGGTATTTTTGCCGGTGCAAGCAAGCAGAACGAAATTGATGATCTTGAAGAAGAGATTGCTAAGCTGCAAAGAGAACTGGCACAGGCCAGACTTGAAGAAGATCAGCTTCAGCAGCTTCAGGAACTGGCCGGAATACTGAATTATGATTATACCTCTGAGACTTTCAATGTGGTCACGGCTGATGTAAAACTCAAAGACGGCTCCAACTGGACGGGAGTATTTACCATAGACAGGGGAAAAGAATCAGGCATATCCACAGGCAAAATCGTCATCAGCGGAGCCGGACTGGTTGGAATAGTTACGGAGACCGGTGACGGATGGGCAAAAGTGAGGCCGGCTGTTTCAGAAGATGAAAAAATCAGCTTTAAACTGGCAAGAGACGGCAGCCAGCTGGGAATAGTTTCAGGAAATTCCGAAGGAACAATGTCCGGCTATATGCTTGATGATGATTCTACAGTTGCAGAGGGAGACATACTTATCAGTTCGGGCATGGGGAGCTATCCCGAAGGAATTGAAATAGGCAGTGTCAAGTCAGTGAAATATAACAGTGACAAACTCATGAGAGAGATAACTGTAGAACCGGCTGTAAGTTTTGAAAGTCTCAGGAAGGTAGCGGTGATAATATGAGATACTGGAAAGCCGGGATTTTTTTCCTGATAGCTTTTTTCATACAGACTTCACTGCTGAACATCATAAATATAGGCGGATATACGCCTAACCTTTTATTATGTTTGGTAGTGATTTTTTCATTTTTATATGAGAAGGATATGTATGGACTTGTTATGGGAACCGTTTTCGGCCTTGCATACGACGTATGCTATAGTTATGTAATAGGACCTACTCCCATAGCACTGATTATCGTAGCCGTACTTGTACTGGTATTGAGAGAATATGCCAATATTGAGAACATCATAAGCATGTGGACTGTTTCTGTAATATCATTTTTTGTTTATTATTTTGTAAACTGGGGATTGTACAAGATAGCAGGAACCACATTCAGTTTAGGATACGCTTTTTCTCATGCTATATGGGCAATATTGTATTCTTTGTTTGTGATTACAATACTTTATATTTTCATGATAAAAAAGGTGTCGAGGCACCATAAAGACAGGTATTTCAGATGAACAAGAAATTACTTAATTCGAGATTTTATCAGATACTGACATTGGTAATAGTACTGGTGCTCATATTGTGTATCAGGCTTTTTATTCTTACAGTGGTGCAGCATGACTCATGGAATGCATCTGCTGACAGTCAGAATACGAAAGAAATAACGACTACGGCTCCAAGAGGGAAGATCCTGGATCGTTACGGCAGAGAAATAGCCACAAATAAGCAGGTATTCACTGTCACTTTTAATGTGAGCGGCCTTTCCACCGAGGAAATAAACAACAACAGCTACAGTATCGTCAAGATACTGGAAGCAAATGGTGATGAATACGTAGATAATTTCCCCATTATAATTGAGGACGGCAAATTCAGATACTCATATGATGATGAAAAAGCAGAGTGGCTTAAAAGTCAGGATTTTTCATCGGATATGACGGCAGAGCAGGCATTCAACGCATTGAGAAATCAGTACGAGATAGACCCTCATGTAGACCGCTATGAGGCTGCAGAAGAACTTCAGACCACTTATGGGGTATATCCTCCTATAAACATAAGGAGTATGACTTATACCTATGATACCGATAAAGAGGAATTCCTGGAAAAATATGAGCTTGACACAGATCTCAGCGCCCAGGAGGCATTTAAAGAACTGCGTAAAAAATATAAAATAGACGAGAACCTTTCAGACAATGAAGCAAGAAAAATTTTCAGAATAAGAGAAGAAATAAAGACTCTGGGATACAACAAATATCTTTCCAGTACCATAGCAGAGGATGTTTCGGATGAAACAGTGATATATATTGAAGAAATGTCATCTGAAATAAAAGGTGTGGAGATAGGTTCAAAGACAATACGCTATTATCCTAACGGAAATACCCTTTCTCATGTTATCGGATATATGGGGAGCATTTCCGATTATCAGTATGAGGAATATGTCACTGAGAAAGGATACAATGCAACTGATCTGATTGGAAAAGAGGGTATAGAAGCTTCCATGGAATCGTATCTTAAGGGAACCGACGGTGTCAAGTCTGTAATGGTCAACAGCAGTGGCGATTATATAAAGACAGTAAGTGAAACTGATCCTGTAGCAGGAAAAGATGTATATCTGACGGTAGATCTGGAGCTTCAGAAGACAGCAGAAGAAGCTCTTGAGAATGCCGTAAAGGCCGTGCAGACCGGAAGCACATTCAGAGGTGAATATGGAAGCACTCGTATGAGCAAATTTGCCAACTGCGGATCAGGAGCCGCCGTAGCTATAGATGTTGAAACAGGCGATGTACTGGCAATGGCAAGCTATCCCGACTATGATCCCAACATATTTGCTGAGGGGATATCAACAGAAGACTGGGCTTCTGTTCAGAGTACAAACCCAAGAGATCTGCTGGCGCCTACTCCTCTTTACAATGTGGCAACAAAGGCATCTGTACAGCCCGGTTCAACATTCAAGCCGGTAACTGCAGTGGCAGCCCTTCAGTGCGGTCTTGATCCAAGCCTGTCAATAAGAGACCGGGGGCACGTCACTGTAGGAGACAGAGACTGGGGATGCAGCGCATGGAACAGTTACAGAGGAACTCACGGATGGCAGGATCTTGCTACAGGAATACAGAATTCGTGCAACTATTATTTTTACTGTATCGCAACAGGAAAAGACTGGGGAACAGGAGCCTCGCTGGGATACAGCGAAGATATAAGCATAGAGAAGATAATGGAAGTAGCTAAGGAATTCGGACTTGGACAGGAGACCGGAATAGAACTTGACGAAGCTACAACTCCCCTTCCATCAGCAGAGAGAAAGATGGAGGCAACAAAGAACTCTCTGTGGTCCCATCTTTACAGCACAGCTGTAAATTACTGGCCGGCTTCAGTAACTGAGGATGATGAAAAATTGCGGTCGGAAATTGACACGATAGTAAGCTGGACGGAAGAAAACCCGTCCAGGGAAGAAATAATAAACAGAATCAAAGAACAGACGTCAGTAAAAGAAGACAAAGTGGAAACGATAACAGATATATGTAAATATTCATATTTCAATCAGGCACAGTGGGGTCTGGGAGATGAATTCAATATATCTATCGGACAGGGAGACAATGCCTATACACCGCTTCAGATGGCCAATTATGTGGCAACGCTTGGAAATTACGGTGTCAGGAATCAGGTTAATATAGTAAAGGGCATAGAAGGTGAAGGCCTTACTGAAAAAAGTGAACCTTATACCATAAATGTTGAAAAGTCCGATATGGAGAAAGTAATTGAAGGAATGCGCCGAGTTGTAAAGTATGGTACACTCTCAGGAGTATTCAGCAGGCTGCCCGTTGAAGTTGCCGGCAAGACGGGAACAGCTGAAAAGGACGGTTATATAAATCCAAAGGATGAAGTAGGTTATGTTAAAGAGCATCTTTCTTCTATAGTTTCAGGTGTTTCGTGGTCAGAAGTTGAGACCGAGATGAAGAAACTGATGAAGGAAGATCCCGAAAGATATCCTACGGAAAACGATGCTGTAGATGATGCCCTCATTGAGGCAAGCGGAAATAAGATAACTCAGTCACAGATAGATAAGTTCAAAGACACATATGATGAGTTTGCATGGGTCGTTACCATGGCTCCGGCAGATGATCCAAAGATTGCCGTGGTGGTGATGCTGGTGCAGGGAGGAATATCATATAATGCAGGACCGGTGGCAAGAGAGATAATAGGTAAATATCTTGATTTGCAGGGACAGTATGATGAAGCAGATTTTACGACAAAAATGCAGTAACAGACAGGAGGAAGGTCATGGGTAAAGCCATTGTGATAGCATCAGGTAAAGGTGGTACAGGCAAGACCATGTTTGCGGCTAATATTGGTACTACTCTGGCGAGGCAGGGACACAAAACAGTGCTTATAGATCTTGATACGGGTCTTCGCAACCTTGACCTTTATCTTGGCGTAGAGAACAATATAGTATATGATGTCAATGATGTGCTCAATGGCGTATGCAGAATAAGGCAGGCTCTTTTAAAAGTAAAATCGTTTCCCGGTCTGTATTTTATGGCGGCTTCTCCGCAGAAGCCGACGGGAGAGATAACGCCCCTTCATATTAAAGTGCTTTGTGAAAAGCTGAAGAAAAAATACGACTATATAATAATCGACGCGCCGGCCGGAATAGATGACGGAATGATTATAGCAACCGGCGGATGCGACATGGGGGTAATAGTGGTGACTCCCGAATATGCTTCTCTCAGAAATGCCGATATAGTTAAAAAGACGCTGAACGAACAGGGAATACAGAATATCTGCTATATAGTAAACAGAATCGATCTTGACCTTATTGAATCAGGTAAAGCTCCCACATTCGAGGAAGTCACAAAGAATATACGGGAAAAAATCGTAGGAATAATAAAAGAGGATGAAAACATACATGTGTCAACAAATCTGGGAATACCCATAGTTTCTGTGACTGACACATATATTGCTGCAAGCTTTATGAACATGGCGATGAGGATAAAAAAACTCCTTGACGATAATAAATAACATAATGCTGTATAAAGAGACATGAAGTGCATTTCAAAAAGGAATAAAAGCTGACTTACGGCAATGCACCTCGTGTCTCTTTTTTGGTGCCTGGTAAACTGAACTGCAATAGCATATGTAAAAAAATTAACATAAAAATTATGACAGCCTATTTCATTATCATGAAATTTATAATATAATATTAATTATTAAAAACTGTATTATATTTATAGGAGGAAAGTTATGAAAAAAAGGACACTTTTATCAGTATTTCTGTCACTGATGCTGATTTTCAGCCTTAGCGCATGCGGCAGCAAAGATTCAGGAGGCAGCGGCGGCTCAGGTGGCAGCAGCACAGGAGGAACCCTGTACGACAGAACAGCCATATCAGCAGAAGAGGGTACCGAATCCAAGGTAAGTATGGATGACATTAAATGGAGCTTTGAAAACCAGACCAAATACGACGAGGAAAATGGATATCTTACATATGAAAATAACACAGGTTATGATTTAGTTTTCTTCTATCTTGATTTTGCTCTAAAGAGGGATCTGACAGAAGAGCAGCAGTCTGAACTCCATAAACAGCTGACAGAATTCAACGGCCTGACAGAGTCTGATATAGATGAGACCCGATATTCTGACTCTCACGTTGAGGCAGGATGGACTATCGGACCCGGAAGTATGCATGTAGTGCCGGACGGAGAGTCGCTGGCAGTGGAAATGAGATGCTATGTGGATTACAAAGGTTTCAAAATTGACTCAGCATTAATGGAGTATTTTGAACCCTTAAGAGCCAAGTTCTCATATGCAGACGGAGATGATATCAGGTCCTTTGAATATACCTTTGCAACCGATACATATGAGGAAGAGTGGTCTGTTGTCAATGGCCGCTACTGGTCTGACAGCGACCTTGCAAAATCGCTGCCTGAGCTTCCAAAGGATAAAATATCGGTTCTTGCCGAGGAAGAGAACGATACAGATACAAGGTTTGACGTGACAGTAGGAAAAGTATCAGAAGAAGATTATAAAGACTATGTAAAAGCGTGCAAGAAAGAAGGATACGAAGAGGATGCAGAAGAGACTGATGGAGAGTATTCGGCAACAAACGGCGAATATCAGCTGCATCTGGAATATTTAGATGGGTCAGAAGGCATGCGAATTCAGGTTGTTCCTTTAAGCTGAAAAAACTATACATAAGAAAGAGGAAGTTTCAGAACTTCCTCTCAGACCGTAGACAAAGCCCGGCCTAAAACAGAAGGCTGGGCTTTTCTAATGCTTAAAATGATAGCTTTAGTCGAAATCGAGCCTGTGAAAAAAAGTCTGTAAATACGACATGAGATTATCCTTCTATGGTAAAATCTAATCAACCATAGGAGGATATTTTTATGGCTAACAAGAAAAAAGAAGTTTATCATGTTAAACCACTCAATGAAAACAAGAAAAATATCATCGCAGCTCTAATCGAAGAATATGATATCGAAACAGCTGACGATATTCAGGAA
>CASFMJ010000108.1 GCA_949295785.1 uncultured Bacillota bacterium
CTGAAATGGTAAATATTTCGTGGACTACAAAAGAAGGGAGCTATCGCTCCGACCAACCTGATTTGGTCAACTGTGCGACAGCCCCTTAAAAAAAGGTAAAATAATTATCTGATTTTATGGAAGGTATTTTTCTATTTCTTTCTGATATGAAAGCAAAAGATCTTTATGTTCCATCATTTTTTTCTCCCAGCCGTCAGTACGGAAAAAGGCAATTGCCACACAGCCTCGGATTTTACCATGTTTATCGAAAAGAGGAACACCTGTACCGATGACATCTATTCCAAGTTCGTCTACAGAAGTGGAATATCCTTGTTTTCTTATTTCAGCGTATTCTCTTAATAGCTCATCTTTTTCTGTAAGTACGGCAGGATATGTTTTTTCAAAATAATGTGAATCAAGATACTTATTTATAGATTCAGGATCACGGAATGCGGTTATACATTTGCCATAGTTTCCTTTATTTCCCTGAAAAAATCTGCCGGGAACGTCGTTCATCTTCATAGGGCGCGGAATATCGATTTCAACAATGGAAATAATCTGATCGCCTTCTAAAACGGCGAGACCCACAGATTCCTGAGTTATATTTGATATTTTTGTAAGAATATCCTGAAGTATGTTCATATAGTTATCGTTATATACATATACGGAGCCTATATGATACATATTAGGCCCGACTTTGTATTTTTTGTTTTCAGAATTCATGGTAACCATTCCATGAGCCTCTAATTGATACAATATTCTGTACATTGTGGTAATGTTTATGTCAGTTGCTTTTGATAACATTTGTACAGTATATTCGTAAGGATCTTTCCCAAGAGTCTCTAAAATTATCAGGGCTTTTTCAATACTGCTGTTTGCCTGTTTTTCCATATTAAATATGTTCTCCTGTCACTTAAATGATGAATTGTCAATTTAAAATATAAATCAAAGTCCAAACATATTTTAACATTTTTTTTAAGCTGCAACAACCACATACAATTTAAATATATAAAAAAGCAGTGTAAGTTTACAGGGTACGGCAAATATGCAAATTATATTTTTATTGACACAGAAAAAGGTATCGCGTTAATGCGATACCTTTCATATCATATAGCTAATAGCATCTGTTTACTAAAATGGTCCATATTCAATTTTTGTAGCTATCACTACAAAAACTGCACCTACAAGATATTCAATCAGGATACATGGTAAAAACCATTTTGCCCATTTCTGCCATGGAATTTTTGCCAACGCAAGTCCTGCCATGAAATATCCTGAAGTGGGAGTCCATATGTTAGAAATACCATCACCAAGCTGATATGCGAGAACTGCTGTCTGTCTTGTTATCCCAAGTATATCGCCAAGTGGCGCCATTATAGGCATAGAAACGGCTGCCTGTCCGGACCCCGAAGGAATTACAAAGTTAAGAAGACACTGGAATATATACATTCCTACGGCAGCTATACCTGTTGGCAAGCCTTCTACAAGCCCTGCGGAATAATATAAAATTGTGTCCATAACTCCTCCGTTGGTTAGGAGCACCAAAATAGCACGGGCGAAGCCAACTATTATAGCACCGCTGGCCAATGTTGCCATACCTTTTGTAAGATTTCCGGCAAAATCATTCAAGGACATTCTTGCAACAAAAGCTGAAACTACGGCCATTATGAGAAATACAGCAGATAATTCTGTAAGATACCAGTGAAGTTTCATTACACCATATGTAAAAGTGATTATTGCAATTGCCATGACAATTAAGATAATGGCATGTTTTTTCTCCATTTTTCTTATATTGTTAAAATCCAGTTTATCTTCTCTTGCCTGGTCAATTTCATACATGGGAGATAATGTGGGATTTTTTTTGATTTTGCCTGCATAAATGTAGACAAATGTTATCATTACAATGCACATTGCAAAGAAAAGAACTATACGCAGTCCCATTCCTGATGTGAGAGGAAGGCCCGCTATTCCCTGAGCAACTCCCACTGTAAAAGGACTTAAAAATGCGCCTGCAAATCCGGCGCTGCAGCCAACAAGGACCATTGCAGCTCCGGTCATTGAGTCAAATCCCAAGGAAATGGCTAAAGTAACCATGATAGGAATAAAAGGCAGAGCTTCTTCTGCCATCCCTATTGTTGCGCCACCCAGTGCAAAGGAGAACATAACAATAGGGATTATTATTCTTTCTTTTCCCGACATTTTTTGTGTTATTTTGCCAAGGCCGGCTTCGATTGCACCGGTTGCTTCTATTACGGCAAAGCTGCCGCCAACAATGAACAGGAAGAAAATTATTCCTGACATTTCGGTAAGACCTGTATGGAAAGAGGAAAAGAAATCGAATAGGTTCTGGGGATTAGGTTCTGTCAGATGAAATGTAGACGGATCTACAACTTCTGTTCCATTTTCATTGATAACGCGGTCATACGATCCTGCAGGGATTATGTATGTCATGAGCATACTGATAAAAGCAATACCCATTATAATTATATAAACATTAGGCACTTCAAACTTTTTTTTCTTTTTATTTAACGTTGGCATAAATATGACCTCCTTTCAAAGCGTATAAAAGGTTTTATGAATTACAGAACTCAACTGCAGTAAGAGCATATATCAGGGCTGCCTTAGGAAGATGCCAGATTGGAATATGTTCTTCTTTGGAATGACAGCAGGATACTATTCCGGGACCGAAGACAACTGTTGGAATATTTCTGTATCCTTTAAGCAGGCCCCCGTCTGTCCATGCAGGGAAGAAACTCATTATTGCCGGCTTTTCAGTTACGTCTTCCACATGCCTTTTGATAAGCGATACAAAAGGATGCTCCGGATCAATTTCCATAGGCAGATGGACATAACCGTCTTTCATTTTGCTTTCTTCTGTGACACGCATTTCACATCTGAAAAAAGGATCTTTAATAGACAGAGAGTTTAAAAGTGTTTTGAACTGTTCAACGACTTCTTCATATGTTTCGTATGGCAGAAATCTTCTATCTACATATAAATAGCAATCGCCGGCTACTGTTGAAAGTTGTGTTCCGCCATGAATAACGCCATAATTCAAAGTGGCCTCTTTAAGCAGATCATGCTTCCTTGAAAAAATCTCAGGTATCAGAGATTCCTCCATTGCGTTTATAAAATCCACCGCTTTTGAAATAGCATTTACTCCTTCGTCCTGCGCTCCGCCATGGACAGTTTTCCCGATAAAATGAAATTCAAACCATTCCAGACCTCTGTGAGCAGTATGTATTTCAAGGTCAGAAGGTTCACCGACAATTGCCGCATCTGCGGTTATACCCGATTCCAGCAGGTCTATGGTTCCTTTACTGTTATGCTCTTCGTCAATTACACCGGTAAAAATTATTTCACCACTCTTAAGACTATCTGATTTTTTTATTGCAATCATAGCCTCAATCATCGCAGCAACAGGCCCCTTCATATCCGATGCGCCTCTTCCGTAAAGATTACCGCAGTCAATTCTTGGAACAAAAGCATCTTCCATATCATTGGGCTCTACAGTATCAATATGGCCGTTCAAAATGATTTTTTTACCGGGCTTTTCTGATTTCAATGTTGCAATAACATTGCACCTGCCGTCAGTCACCTCCTTAAGTTCACAGCAGATGTCATTTTCATCAAAAATGCTTTTGATGTACATGGCTACTGAGGTTTCCTGATTAGGGATCCCGGCATAAGAAGGGATACTAATCATTTCAGAAGTCATCTTTATGAGGTGATCTTCACTTATTACCTCTTTTAATTTTGAAAGATAATTCACAATAGTCCTCCTTTCGCTTTTCATTATACGAAATATGTTTTCATATTTCGTATAATGAATTATAGCGGTTGGAAGAAAATTTGTCAATAAAGAAACAAAAATTTAATCAATAATAAAAATGCAGACTGCAAACTGATTTACAAACTGCATAAACATAGAATCATTGGAACTGATAAAAAATCTAAATATGGGTGTGATTGATACAGAACTGCTTTTCCCTTTTAGTAAAAAAATAGGGCAGGGGTCTGCCGTTTCTGTAAAACAGTAGTCCGGCAATGTCTGCTCCCGTTAGGAATCTTGGATATCTCAACATTTTATGATATTTAAGAAGGCTTTTCAGACATTATTTAAAAGGGGCTGTCGCTCCGGCCGACCAGATCTGGTCAGCTGTGCGACAACCCCTTATTGTTTCCATAAAATATTATACCATCATATCCTGCCTAAATCTGTGTATACCGAAGTATCTCTGTACAGATACATGCCCTTTTTTATGGGATAATTTTTGCCTTCTTTTATGCGTAAAGCAACATTCATATCTGCTGCCTCTGATACGGGAGTACCATATCCGGATTCTATTGCGACAACAAGCAGGGCAGTATGGTTTTTTGATGACCTGGACTTTTCTGCGAGATATACAGAAAAGCCGGCTTTAATAAGTCCGTGGGCATATCCTGCAACAACTATGTCGCTGCTGTTTTCAAGGTGGAATATATCATCTATATACAGAGAAAAGGGAAACTGTCTGAACCGGCCTCCTTCTGAAGCGGTTCCGTTTATTATGGCAAGATAACCATAATCTGATAAGAGTTCAGGGTAACTTTTTTCGAGATACTTGGAAAATTGCCTGGGCACACCGGTAACTACGAATAAGTAGATGGCGGAAAATATCAGAACCTCCATAATGATAAGAACCGCAAGAATAAAAAGTATAACGGCTCCGTCAGGGCGTATATGTTCAGGCGTCATCAGCAGCATTATTATCATAAGGGCGGTGACAGCTGCGCAGATGGCTGCCGCTGCAATAAAGGCGCGTTTCTGTTTTGAATATCTAGTGCTGATGGAGGCGGCCAGACTCTTGACGGTTTCTACCGAAAGCTCGCGGCTTATAAGTTTTCTTTTATATTCTTTAGATAGTTTTTCATAATATATATGTGCCATGATTTATACCGTTACTTTCTTAAAATTTATGAAAAGATTCATTAATTGATTAACAGTTATATAGCAGACATAATCAATACATACCATTTAAGTAAGTATATCATACAGATCAAAAAAATGATAGCCGGTGAGGATACAGCTTTTATGAGTATTTATCAAAACATATATTTCAATTTAAATTATTGTGTAAATTTTCAGAAATTTATGTTATAATTTTTGCATATTGACAAAAAAGACTCGACGAAAGCAAGAAGGTACATAATAATGGAACATAGGATATGGAATCCGAGGTGGGAATGTGCATCTCGCGATGAGAAAAATGATGTACAGCTGGCACGACTGAAAAGAATAGTAGAATATTGTTATGAACGAGTTCCGTTTTATAAAAAGAAATTTGATGAAATGGGGCTCAGACCGGAGCATATAAAGACACTGAAAGATGTCAGGCTTCTTCCGTTTACCACTGCCGATGATCTTAAAGATAATTACCCTTTTGGAATGTTTGCGGTTCCCAAAAAAGAAATCGTAAGGATACACGGCTCATCCGGAACTACAGGAAAGCCTAAGATAGTTGGATATACAAAAAACGATCTTGACAACTGGACAGAATGTCTTGCCAGAGTAATAACAGCTGCCGGTGTGACGTCTGACGATACCACGCAGATATCTTTCGGATATGGACTGTTCACAGGAGGCTTCGGACTTCATTACGGTATGGAGAGGGTGGGAGCCATGGTGGTTCCGCTTTCTTCCGGCAATACTGACAGGCAGATTATGCTTATGCAGGATTTTCAAAGTACTGTTCTGGTGGCAACCCCATCATACGCTCTTTATCTTGCTGAAGCCATTGAGAAAAAAGGTGTGGATAAAGACAGCATAAAACTCAGGCTTGCTCTTTTTGGAGGAGAAGGTCATACCGAAGAAATGAGAGCGAAAATCGAAAAATCTCTCGGTATTCTTGCAACAGAAAATTATGGGCTTTCAGAGATAGGCGGACCGGGATTTTCAGGAGAGTGTTTCCTGAAGAAAGGATTGCATATAGCAGAGGATCATTTTCTGCCTGAGATTATAGATCCTGATACTTTAAAGCCTCTGGAAACCGGTGAAAAAGGCGAACTTGTGGTTACAACTCTTACCAAAGAAGGATTTCCTATGTTAAGATACAGGACAAGAGATATCACATGGCTTGTTGATGAACCATGCGGATGCGGCAGGACTTCCATGAGAATGGCAAAAGTACAGGGACGTACTGATGATATGATGGTAATAAGAGGTGTCAATGTATTCCCGAGTCAGATTGAATCTGTAATAATGTCTGTAAAAGAAGTAGAACCATTCTATGAGATAATTGTGACTACAGAAAATTATCTCGACAGAATAGAAGTCAGGACGGAATTTTCTGATGCGTCACTTCTTGATGATTATAACAAGCTTGAGAAACTTCAGGGCAAGATAAGGCACAAGCTTAAATCAGTGCTTAATATAGATGCAAAGGTGACTTTAGTAACACCCGGCACTTTGCCGAGGTTTGAAGGAAAAGGAAAAAGAGTGATAGACAAGAGAACTCATAAATAAAATAAGAAAGGCAGTTTAGACAATATGGAAAAAAAGATAATGCTGGGCAATGAGGCACTGGCAAGAGGGGCTTTTGAAGCAGATGTAAAAGTGATTTCGTCATACCCCGGGACGCCAAGTACGGAAGTGACAGAAACGGCAGCCAAATATGATGACATTCATGTGGAATGGGCTCCTAATGAAAAAGTAGGAGTGGAAGTTGCCATGGGTGCATCCCTTGGCGGTGCAAGATCTCTTTCCTGTATGAAACATGTGGGTCTTAATGTGGCTGCAGATCCGTTTTTTACTGCGGCATACACCGGAGTAACGGCAGGTATGGTAATACTTGTAGCAGATGATAACGGATGCCACTCCAGCCAGAATGAACAGGATTCAAGGTTCTACGGCAGGAGCGCGGGAGTGCCGGTTCTTGAACCGTCAGACCCGCAGGAATGCAAAGATTACATAAAAAAAGCATATGAAATAAGCGAAAAATATGACACGGTAGTTCTGGTGCGTTCAAATACAAGAATTTCCCATTCCAGAGGTGTTGTTACCCTGGGAGAAAAAAAGGAAAAAGAAAAAATCTGCTATGTGAAGAACGTACAGAAATATGTGGCTATGCCTGCAATGGCAAAGAAACTGCATATAGCCCAGGAAATGCGTATGAAGAAGATTGCAGAGGACTGCAATGTCTCTGAACTTAACCGCATTGAAAAGGGAGACGGAAAAATAGGTATCATAACTTCAGGGATATGTTATCAGTATGTGAAAGAAGCACTTCCGGATGCTGATATTCTCAAGATGGGAATGATATATCCTCTGCCAAAGAAGATGATAAAAGATTTTTCTGAAAGCGTTGAAAAACTTTATATTATAGAAGAAGGAGAACCTTTCTTTGAAGAGCAGATAAGAGCAATGGGTATTATTCCTGCAGGCGGAAAAGATATGTTCACTGTTCAGGGAGAATACAGCGCAAATATGATACGCAAGGCTTTCGGCAGGCCGGTGGCACCGGTGACAGAAGTCACAGACGCACCGGGAAGGCCGCCGCTTCTCTGTGCAGGATGTCCTCACAGAGGAGTGTTCCATGTGCTTAGTAAACTGAAGAAGACAGTGATGGGAGACATAGGGTGCTATACTCTGGCAGCTCTCCCGCCGACTGCTTCCATAGATTCGTGCCTCTGTATGGGTGCTTCCATAACAATGGCGCACGGCTTTGAAAAGGCTGTGGGAACGTCTAAAGACACAGTTGCAGTGCTGGGTGATTCCACATTCTTCCACTCCGGTATAACCGGACTCATTAATATGAATTATAACGGTTCCAAGGGAACAGTCATAATACTCGATAACAGAATTACAGGAATGACGGGACATCAGGACAACCCTTCTACAGGACGCAACGCAAAAGGGGAAGAGGCTCCTGCGGTTGATATAGCAGCTTTGTGCAGAGCAATAGGCGTTAAAAATATAGTAGAAATCGATCCGTTTGAAGTTAAAGAACTTGAAGCCGTAATAAAAGAAGAAACGGAAAGAGAAGAACTTTCTGTTATAATCACCAAACGTCCATGCGCCCTCATAGTCAAACAGCCCGATATTCCTTATGCAGTCAATGAAGACTGCAAAAACTGCAAGCAGTGTATGAAGATAGGATGCCCTGCCATAGAAGAAAGAAACGGCAGACCTTATATCGTGCCGGAGCGCTGTGTGGGATGCGGACTTTGCGAAAAAGTATGTCCGTTCGGAGCAATTAAAGCACAAAAAACTTCTGAAGAAAAGGAGGCTGCCAAATGAACAAAGTGAATATTCTCATAGTGGGAGTAGGAGGACAGGGAACTCTGCTGGCGAGTGTGCTTTTAGGAAACCTTGCTCTTTCGGAAGGTTATGATGTAAAACTTTCTGAAGTTCACGGCATGGCACAGAGAGGCGGAAGTGTTGTGACCCATGTGAAGATGTCTGAAACAAAGGTAAATTCTCCTCTTATAGAATTGGGAGAAGCTGACATTATCATTGCCTTTGAGGAACTTGAAGCATACAGATGGCTTCCGTATCTGAAAAAAGGCGGTAAGATTTATGTGAATACACAGCAGATAATGCCTATGCCGGTGATACTTGGGCAGGCGGAATATCCGGAAAATATTATGGATACTCTCAGAAAGCAGGCCGGAGAAATAAAAGCTTTTGACGCCCTTAGTGAAGCTGAAAAATGCGGCAGCGTGAAAGCAGTTAATGTTGTGCTGCTGGGCGCTGCTTCAAAAGACCTGCCTTTCACAAAAGATCAGTGGATGAAGGTTATAGAAGAAAATGTAAAGCCCAGATTCGTGGAGCTGAATAAGAAAGCTTTTGAGCTTGGAAGCAAGGCGTGAATCGAGACGAAAGGAAATAAAGGATATATGATATGGAATAAAGAGATGGAATGTGCAGACCGTGATACCATGCGGGCGCTGCAGCTTAAAAGATTGAAAAAAACAGTGAAACATGTGTATGACAATGTTTCTCCATACAGAAAGAAGATGGACGAATCAGGTGTGAGACCTGAGGATATAAATACACTGGATGATATAAGAAAACTGCCTTTTACAACGAAGGAAGATCTGGCAGAAAACTATCCAACAGGACTTTTTGCCATGCCGATGCATGATATAGTCAGAATACATGCTTCGTCAGGAACCACCGGAAAACCCAAGATAGTCGGATACACACAAAATGACCTGGCCATGTGGGGAGAATGTGTTGCAAGAAGCCTTACAATGGCAGGCGCAGATAAGGATTCCGTAGTACATGTTTCATATGGGTATGGTCTTTTTACAGGTGGTCTCGGGGCACATATAGGGGCGGAAACCATAGGAGCTACCGTAATACCCATGAGCAGCGGTAATACGCAGAAGCAGATAACATTTCTGCAGGATATGAAAAGTACGGTTTTGTGCTGTACTCCTTCTTATGCCCTTACTATAGCTGAAGGAGTGGCTAAAGCCGGTATCCGGCCTGAGGATCTTGCACTTAAGGCAGGAGTATTCGGTGCAGAGCCATGGACTCAGGCTATGAGAGATAAGATAGAGACGGGTCTTGGTATTAAAGCCCATGATATTTACGGCCTTTCAGAAGTAATGGGGCCGGGAGTATCCACCAGCTGTGATGAGAACAACGGAATGCATATCCAGGAAGATTATTTCTATGTGGAAATAATCAATCCCGATACTCTTGAACCTGTTGCTGACGGTGAGAAGGGTGAGCTTGTAATAACAACCATTGCCAAGGAAGGTATGCCTCTGGTAAGATACAGAACCAGAGATATATGCTATCTCATGAGAGAAAAATGCGCCTGCGGAAGAACCACTGTGAGAATGAGCCGTGTATTCGGACGTACCGATGATATGCTGATAATAAGGGGAGTAAATGTGTTCCCTTCACAGGTGGAGACAGTGATAGCCAAGTTCGACAAGGAGCTTACGATGAACTATAAGCTTTATGTGGGAAGAGAGCACAACACGGATACATTCGAACTGGCAGTAGAGCTTGCTGAAGGTCTTGCCATAGATGATATCAGATTTGTAGAGGCGCTGAAGGGCAAAGTGGAACATGCTCTGAGAGATATGCTGGGAATAGGATGCAAAGTACGTCTGCTCAATGAAGGTACACTGCCAAGAAGTGAAGGTAAGGCGGTCAGAGTTGAGGATACCAGGAAGCTTTGATTTTAAAGGAGGAAAGAAAAAATGTTAGTTAAACAGATGTCAGTGTTTGTAGAGAACACTACCGGAAGACTTGCTGACCTGACAGGTGTGCTGGCGGCAAACGGAATAGACATAATAGCATGTACAATAGCTGACACAGTGGATTTCGGCATATTGAGATGCATAGTTGAAGATCCTGAAAAAGCTACAGAAATACTCAAGGAGCATGGGTTTACAGCCAGCATTACTGAGGTTATAGCTGTATCAGCAGAAGACAAACCGGGAGGTCTGGATAAAATATTAAGGTCCCTTGCAGAAGCTGAAATAGGAGTGGATTATATTTATTCCACAATAAGATCAAAAGAGGGAGAAGCTATTATCATAATGAAAGTTGCCGACCCTAAAAAGGCACTGAGCATACTGGGATAAATGATTATTATGAAAACACCCTGCGAGACTAATGTGTCCGCAGGGTATTTTACTGTCATAAGAGATATTCCTTTTTAGGAACTGTTTTGGGATTCGCAGGAGATTCTGCTGTTTCTATTTAAAAAACCACTTTTTTGAGACCATCTCTTGCGCTATCAACTAAAAGAAGAATGGCATCGGTAACCTTTTTCCTATCATCCTCATCAAGGTCTCGCATAGAGTATATAAACTTTGTAAGTCTTACGATATAGCTTCTGCTCATATCATTTATTGTTTTTTCGCCGTTTTGCGTTAGGATATGATAGGCTGTGTCTACAAATGCTTCGCGCTGGGCAGGACTCATTTTTCCTACCCATTCTTTGAGGGTGAAGTCTATGAATGTGCTTCTTTTATCAACCTCCTTGACACGATGGAAATGATCTCTGTCTACTGTCCATGAATACACATTATGCTGCATCATTCCGGTTTTTTCGAAACTTCTTATTATGGCATACGGTTCTTCGTGTTCAAGCATCATACCTATGACAGAGGACTGTGGAACAAAAGTGACCACCTTGTTACAGATATTCCTGTATCCGTCTGTTTCTATCACTTTGTTGTCAAAGCCGGGGCCGTCAAAGTTATATATGGCACTTATCCTTTCTTTAATTTCTTCATTACAAAATGACGAAGCAAACACGGCCAGATTGCCTCCTTTAGAATGGCCCCCTGTGATGAGCTGGCCGGTAAAATAATCAGAAGCCCGGTTCAGATATGATACTGCTGCTTCCTGAGAAGGAACGGGACATCTGAAAGTCATGTTAAAATCCTCTTTCCAGCCAAGAAGAGTGCCGTCTGTACCACGATAAGATATATAACAGCATCCGTCAGGAAGTATGACAGACAATGCCGAGAACTGCTTTTCAATATCTTCATCACTTTCAGCCACATACCCGCATAGCCTGAGTGAGTCGAAGCGAGAACTTGCAGACATCCTTTTAAGCAGCGCCATGTCAGCATTGGAGTCAGCTTTTTTCATGGCATCCATGCTGTTGAAGAAAATATCAGCAGCTTCCTTTAAGGAAATATATTCATCAAATTTTTCTGTCACAATATGTTCAAATGGAAGATATGATATGCGGGAAAGTATAACACTGTCTACTTCATTAAAAGGGCGGATGTCCATTGTAATGTCACCCCGCCAGTCAAGATAACTTAATATGTTGTTCATATTACACCTCAATTTTTATGTTAAGCATATTATAATACCTTATTTTTTTTAAATCAAATGAAAGAATTGTAAAAAAATAGAAAAGCCACTGTGAAATAATAAAAAGAACCGGATACTTGAAAGAAGTAAAGAGTGATGATATAATCTCAATGTTGTCAGGATATATAGGTCCAATATATTTAAATTGATATAAAAATCAGAAGGAGCAAAAATGTTTTTACAATGTATGGCAGTGGGAGCCGGAGGATTTATAGGATCTGTTTTCAGATATCTTATGGGTATGATACCTGCATTCAGCAAAGTCAGTTTTCCACTGCACACTTTGATAATAAATATAGCAGGTGCCGTGATTATTGGTATGCTGGTGAAAGCCTCCCAGTCCTGGGATTTTTTGAGCGGACATACCCTATTGCTGCTTAAAGTAGGTGTATGCGGAGGCTTTACAACGTTTTCTACTTTTGCCCTTGAATCGGCAGAAATGATTGAGTCGGGGAAAACTATGCAGAGTTTGATTTATGTATCCGCAAGTGTGGTTCTGTGTATAGCCGGAGTGTATATCGGCAAATATATAGCGTCATTGATACAGATATAAATATCTTTATGCTTAAAGCAGAGAGGAACAACCCAAACACGTGAAAAAAGTTTTAGATGAGAATCTTATATATCAGATACTTTCAGCAGTGGAAGAAATACCTGCAGGTAAGGTTGCGACTTATGGACAGATAGCAAAGATAATCGGCAGAGAGAAAAATGCCAGACTGGTGGGAAAAGTCCTTTCCATATCATCGTATTACGGCAGATATCCATGTCACAGGGTCGTAGACCATTCAGGTAGACTGGTGCCGGGCTGGGCGCAGCAGGCTCAACTGTTAAAAGAAGAAGACGTACCTATGAAAGATAAAGATCATGTAGATATAAAAAAATGCCGCTGGGATTTCTGAAGCCAAACCAAGCGGCATTTTTACAGGTTTTTCAGAACCGTATCGGTTTACTGTTTATACCGATATTGAGTACCACACCGATGGATATGAGACTGGCTATGACTGACGTACCGCCGCCTGAAAGAAGCGGCAGTGTTATGCCGGTAACAGGCATCAGCCCCATTGTCATAGCTATATTTTCAAAGATCTGGAAAAGAAACATTGCTGTAAAACCCACGGCAATAAGAGCACCATATAAATCAAGGGCATTACGTATAACCTTTACGAATCGGAAAAGAAGTCCGGCATAAAGGAGAATCACCGCAAGGCCGCCGATAAATCCAAGTTCTTCCACCACCACAGAGAAAATAAAGTCAGACTGCTGTACCGGAATGAAATTAAGTTCTTTCTGCGTGCCGTTAAACAGACCTTTTCCCCACAGACCTCCGGAGCCTATGGCAACCTTTGACTGCCACACCTGATAGTTTCCCGGTAGATTTATATTATCAGGATGAAGAAAAGCTTCTATACGCTGCTTCTGATATTCACCTAAAAAATTATATATTACAGGAAGTGATGCCAGTGCAGCCACAATGGATTTAAATAATATCTTATAATCTATTCCGGCGAAAAAAACCATAAACAGCCATACAATCATATATACGAGGGCGCTTCCAAGGTCTTCTTTCAGAACAATGGCTATTATAGGAAGCGCATAAAGACCGGCCAGAAGGACGCCGCGGAATTTCTTTATTTCTTCCCGGTGTACTGAAAGATAGTTGGCCATAAGAAGAATAAAAAGTATTTTTACAAATTCTGAAGGCTGTAAAGTGGTTACACCGAGATTGATCCATGCTCTTGAGCCGTATTGCTCAATGCCAAGCCCCGGTATATATACAGATAAGAGAATTACAATGGATGCTATATACAGAGGCTTGCTGAATCCCATAAATATTGTATAGTCAAAGTGCAGGACGGTTACCAGAGCTATAAATCCTATTATATATGCTACTGCCTGTACCCATACCACACGGTCCATAACAAATCCGTTATCATATACGGTGCTTTCCAGCATAAGAAGGCTGAGGCCTCCCAATAGCAATACAAAAAATAATGTAAATTTATCCGCAAACTTAAGAGGTGCAAAAAAACTCTTCATTCCAAAAT
Organism: uncultured Bacillota bacterium; assembly: GCA_949295785.1. Classification (GTDB taxonomy): domain Bacteria; phylum Bacillota; class Clostridia; order Peptostreptococcales; family Anaerovoracaceae; genus Fimisoma. Next base: position 13,864 of record CASFMJ010000108.1, read on the forward strand.
TATCCTTTAAAAAAATATTCATCCAATATTATACCCGTAAATTACCAATATATCAAGTGTGGTATGTGTGAAGAATGACATCTAAAATATATTTACATTTGATTTATTTTAAGATATAATAAATATGTATGAATTAAAACTGAATAGATAAGGAGGTGTTGTAATGACTCCGGTAGTTGTAACAATAATTGCAGGTATCTGTGCTTTAGTCATAGGTACGTTGATCGGATATATTTACAGAAAAAATGTTGGTGAAAAAGCCATAGGAAGTGCTGAGCAGAAAGCAAAAAATCTCATACTTGATGCTGAGAATAAGTCAGAGACATTAAAAAAGGAGGCAATTCTCGAAGCCAAAGAAGAAGCTCACAGACTCAGAAATGACGCTGAAAGAGACGCAAGAGAAAGAAGAAGTGAGATTCAGCGCTCAGAAAGAAGACTCATACAAAAAGAGGAATCTATTGACAGAAAACTGGAAAATATCGAAAAGAAAGAAGAAAGTATAGTCCAGAAAGAACAGGAGATAGTAAACAAACAGAAAGATCTGGACAAGATAATTTCAAGGCAGCTTGAGGAACTGGAGAGAATCTCAGGATATACGGTGGAAGAAGCTAAAGCACTGCTTCTGTCCAATATAGAAAAAGAAGTGAGACATGATGCGTCTCTTATGATAAAGGATATAGAATCCAAGGCAAAAGAAGAAGCTGACAAGAAAGCGAAGAACATAATCACAGGTGCGATACAAAGATGTGCTGCTGATCATGTAGCAGAAAGCACAGTTTCTGTAGTGGCTCTTCCCAACGACGAAATGAAAGGAAGAATAATAGGCCGTGAAGGAAGAAATATAAGAGCTATTGAAACACTCACAGGCGTTGATCTTATCATAGATGATACTCCTGAGGCGGTAATTCTTTCGGGATTTGATCCGGTAAGGAGAGAGATAGCAAGAGTTGCTCTTGAAAAGCTTATTGTAGACGGGCGCATACATCCGGCAAGGATAGAAGAAATGGTTGAAAAGGCTGAACGTGAGGTCAATGCAATCATTAAAGAAGAAGGTGAGCAGGCGGCTTTCGAAGTCGGAATCCACAACCTTCATCCCGAACTTATAAAATTGCTTGGAAGACTTAAATACAGAACTTCTTACGGTCAGAATGTTCTTAAGCATTCTGTAGAAGTGGCTCATCTGGCAGGACTTATGGCAGGTGAACTGGGACTTGACATCAAACTGGCCAAGAGAGCAGGTCTTCTTCACGACATCGGAAAAGCTCTTGATCATGAAGTAGAGGGTACACATGTTGATATAGGCATAGATGTACTCAGAAGATATAAAGAATCTGAAGCCGTTATCAACGGTATGGCCGCACACCACGGGGATTATGAGCCTAAAAGCATGGAAGCTGTTCTTATTGCTGCTGCGGATGCTCTGTCTGCAGCAAGGCCGGGTGCCAGAAGAGAAACTCTGGATGCATATATTAAGCGTCTGGAGAAGCTGGAAGAAATCGCCAATACTACTCCCGGAGTGGAGAAATCGTTTGCAGTCCAGGCAGGAAGAGAGATAAGAATTATGGCTAAACCTGAGGATGTAAACGATGAGGAAATCGTTTTCCTTGCCAGAGAGATTTCAAAGAAGATAGAATCTGAGCTGGAATATCCGGGTCAGATAAAAGTAAATGTGGTCAGGGAGACCAGAGCTGTAGACTATGCCAAGTAGTGCAGCAGCAGGCTGCAGGTATATGCCGGCGGCATTGCCTGACAAAAACAGAAAAAAGCAAGGGGCTCCTTTGAAAGGAGTTCCTTTTTTCAGCTAAAATAATAACAGAACCATTTAATTATTTGTCGGAGGTTATATGACTACTGTTTTAACTCAGCAAGAGAATAAAACATTTTACAGACAACTGATAACTATCGGAGTTCCGGTGCTGATACAGCAGCTGATAGTTGTGGGACTCAATCTTGTAGACACTATAATGGTAGGAAAAATTTCTGAAAATGCACTGGCCGCTGTAGGTGCCGCCAATCAGGTCTATTTCATGTACAGTGTGGTGATGTTTGGTATATTCAGCGGTGCAGCCGTATATACCGTACAGTACTGGGGTGTTCGTGATCTGAAAAATCTCAGAAAGATACTGGGAATAGATTATGTGATGTGCATTGCTATAACGGTTCCTGTAGTGGTGATTGCTTTTTTTGCCTCGCCGTTTCTGATGACACTTTTCACTGATGATGCAGAAGTTATATCGCTGGGTGTAAAATATATGAGGATAGCATGCTTCTCATATCTGTTCAGCGGCATGACCTTTTCTGTATCCTACAATTCAAGAGCGCTGATAATGCTTAAAATACCTACTGTAATAAACGGCGTTGCCATTATTATAAATATTTTTCTCAATTATTGTCTGATATATGGTAACTTTGGCTTTCCGGAGCTGGGTGTGGAAGGTGCGGCTATAGCTACTCTTACAGCAAGAATAATAGAATGTATTGCCATGTTTTCCTATGTATATCTGTCAAAGGATCATCCATTGGGAGCAAAATTCAGCGAATTCATGTCTTTTGGCAGGGAAATGTACAAGAACGTGATGAAAACCGGAGTACCTGTAATATTTAACGAAGGGCTCTGGGCTCTTTCGGTGAGTATGGTATTTGCAGCTTATGGAAGGATAGGTCCTTCGGCCCTTGCTATAGTGCAGGTGGCCAATACCATAACAGAAGTTATGCAGACAGCCTATGCGGGCGTGAGCAATGCGTCTGCTGTTATCGTAGGACAGAGTATAGGTCAGGGAAAGGTAGAACAGGCGTACATATACAGTAAAAGAATACTTAATCTGACATGGGTGCTGAATATACTTATGACATTGCTCCTTATTTCAGTTCGGCAGCCCATTGCAGAGATTTATGATTTTAATGAGAGTACGACAAGCCTGCTCATGTCCTCCATGTTCGTCTTTGCCATTGCCATCACCCCAAAGATGCTGGACTATGTTATAGTATGCGGCATTCTCAGAGCAGGCGGAGATACGCTTTACTGCATGGTACTGGATGTGGCATTTAACATGCTGATGCAGGTGCCTCTGGCGTATCTTTCTGTACTGGTGTTTGATCTGCCGCTGCCTGTAGTAATAGGTGTTGTGGCTGTATCTGATCTGCTCAAGGCGGTTTTCTGCTATAAAAGATATTTCAGCAAGAAATGGGTAAATATTTTTACCGATGTGGAAGTAAAGGAGTAAGAGAGTAATATATGTTTGTTTATCTTGACAACAGTTCCACTACAAAACCTTATAATAAAGTCACAGAAGTCATGATGCAGGTTCTTGAGAAGGATTTCGGAAATCCTTCTTCACTGCATTCGCTGGGTATAGCAGCAGAAAAACATGTGAAATCTGCAAGAAAGTCTCTGGCATCACTGATGTCTGTTCCATCGGAAGAACTTTATTTTATGTCATGTGGAACGGAAGCAGATAATGCGGCTGTGATACAGGGAGCATTATCAAGAAAGCACAGGGGAAAAAAGATAATAACGACCGAAGTTGAACATCCGGCAGTGCTTGAGCCTGTAAAAAGGCTGAAAGATATGGGATTTGATGTGGAGTATATCGGTGTAGACAGAAAATGCAGACTTGATATTAAAAGTCTTAAAGAAGCTGTTACAGAAGATACTGTTCTGATATCAGTGATGTATGTGAACAATGAAACAGGTACCATTATGCCTGTTGAAGATATAGCATTGTTTAAAGAAGAGTTTAACAAAAAGCACGGCTCATCCATACTGTTTCATACCGATGCAGTGCAGGCCCTTGCCAAGGTTCCTCTTTACCTTAAAGATGTGGATATGGCATCTGTTAGCGGACACAAAATACATGGACCAAAGGGAATAGGGGCTCTTTATGTGAAAAAAGGCCTTTCTGTAAAGCCCTTTCTTGTGGGCGGCGGGCAGGAAAAAAATATGCGTTCCGGAACAGAAAACACTGCAGGAATAGCCGGTTTCGGTGCTGCAGCTGATATTTCCCGGGACAACTTTGATATTAACAAAAAAGCCATGTTAAATGCAAGAAACAGGCTGCTTGAAGGACTTGAATCTGAAATAAAGGATATAACAGTAAATACACCGAAAGCAGATGAATCGGCACCTTCTGTCTTGAGTGTGACTTTTGAAGGAACAAGAGGGGAGGTACTTCTCCACTCTCTTGAACAGGATGGTATATTTGTATCTACAGGTTCCGCATGTTCTTCAAATAAGAGCGGACAGAGTCATGTGCTTAAAGCTATGGGGCTTTCTCAGAAGGAAATTGACGCTACCGTGCGATTCAGCTTCAGCAGTTTCAATACTGAAGATGAAATGGACTACGTTACCGAAAAGGTGAAACAGGCCGTCAGCCGCTTCAGGAAGCTTGGATCTTTCAGATAAAGGAGAAATAATGAACGAGCAGAATATTCTTATAGTAAGGTGCGGAGAAGTAGCACTGAAAGGGATGAACAAACCCTACTTCGAGAGAATGCTGTCTGACAGGATACGCCGTAACCTGAGAGGATTTGACGGCATAGACATAAAGAGAAGTGAAGGTCTTATTTTTATAAGAGCGGATAAAAGTCTTGATATGGAATCTGTAATAAAAGAGACCACAAAAGTGTTTGGTGTGGCCTCAGTCAGCAGAGCCATAGAAGCAGAACCTGATCTTGATAAGATAGGAGAGGCTGCTGTCGGCTATATGATGGGGCTTATAGAGTCAAGAGGAATAAAAACTTTTAAGGTAGAAGCCAAAAGAGCAGATAAGAGCTTTCCTGTAAAGTCACCGGAAATAGGCAGAATAATAGGAGCAAAAGTCCTGATAGGATGTAAAGTTCTTAAAGTTGATGTACATCAGCCTGATGTACTCCTTCATGTAGATGTGAGACATGACAGAGCATATATATACGAAAACAAGATAAGCGGGTTCGGAGGCCTTCCGCTGGGGACTAACGGCAAAGGGCTTGTACTGCTTTCAGGCGGCATTGACAGTCCGGTGGCTGCATGGATGATGGCCAAAAGAGGGATGCTGATAGAAGCTGTACATTTTCATTCTTATCCTTATACCAGCCCGAGAGCGCAGCAGAAGGTAGAAGAGCTGGCAGGCATTCTGGCTTCATATTGCGGAAGGTTCAGAATGCATGTGATAAATTTACTTCCCATACAGGAGCAGATTGTTACAAATTGCCCTGAAGAAGAAACCACGATTCTGGTAAGACGGTTTATGATGAGGATAGCAGAAAAGATTGCAGAAAAAAGAGGATGTATGATGCTTATAACCGGTGAAAATCTGGGACAGGTGGCCAGCCAGACAGCAGAAGCTCTGGTGGTGACCGATGCTGCCGTGACAAAGCCGGTAATGAGACCGTTAATAGCCATGGACAAGGTGGACATAATGGAAAAAGCCAAGGAAATAGGCACCTATGAAAAGTCTATAGAACCATATGAAGACTGCTGTACAGTTTTCCTGCCGAAACATCCTGCTACAAAGCCCAGACTGGAGCGCATACTGGCATCAGAAGAAAGGCTGGAATGCGAAGCTCTGATTGATGCGGCAGTAGCTTCCGCCGAGATAATAGATATAGATATAAAGTAACAGACCTTTACAATGGGGGGTGTCGCATTAACGATGCCCTCTTTTGCTATGAAAAAAACAATACCCCGGTCACAAACTGCAGCCGGGATATGGTAAAATGTA
>CASFMJ010000109.1 GCA_949295785.1 uncultured Bacillota bacterium
CGCAATGGGATGCCGTGAACCTTGTCAGGTCCGGAAGGAAGCAGCAATAAGCGGAAGTTCTTATGTGCCGCAGATCAGCCTTCTCCAACGCCATGCGCGGCTCTTTAAGGACAATTTTTCTAAATAAAAAAATTAAGGGAAGGAGCCGGAGCAGCTGTTTTATGTATACCGCATTATACAGAAGCCACAGACCTGAAGTATTCGATCAGATTCTGGGGCAGGAACATATAGTAAAAATACTTAAAAACCAGGTGGCAGCAGGGACTGTCAGCCACGCATATCTGTTCTGCGGTACCAGAGGCACCGGAAAAACCACCACTGCAAGGATACTTGCCAAAGCTGTAAACTGTCTGGCAGGCGGTGACAGACCCTGTGGCACATGCGAGCACTGCAGAGCCATAAAGGACGGCACTTTCATGGATGTCATTGAGATCGACGCGGCTTCCAACAACGGAGTTGAAAACATAAGAGAACTGCGTGAGAGCGTCAAGTATCCTCCGGCAGCCGGCCGTAAAAAAGTGTATATAATAGATGAAGTTCATATGCTTTCCACGGGAGCTTTCAATGCGCTTTTAAAAACACTGGAGGAGCCCCCTGAACATGTGATGTTCATCCTTGCCACCACAGAGCCCCAGAAGCTTCCGTCCACCATACTTTCAAGATGCATGCGGCTTGATTTCAAAAGAGTCCCCCAGAAGGTGATAGCAGAGGATATGGCAGCAATATGCCGGGAAAAAGGGGTAGAACTGACAGAGGATGCCGCAAGACTTCTTGCCAACTGTGCCGACGGCTCAGTAAGAGACGGTTTGAGCATACTTGACCAGGTCATGGCAGGAGGAGACCGGTATATCGACAGAGATAAAGTGCTGGAGTACGTGGGAACCACCGGCGAAGAATTTTTTATAGATCTTACCGAACTTGTGGCCATGCACAAGTCTGCCGAAGCGCTGATTCTTCTCAATGATGTTCTTGAAGAAGGAAAAGATGTCAGGCAGATAATGAAGGACTGGGTAAGCCATTACAGGAGTCTTCTCATAACCAAGTTTGTGAAAGATGCAGAAGACATGCTTAACATGTCTTCGGAAAATCTTAGAAGAGTGGAAGAACAGAGCCGCAGGATTACTGTGGAAGAAATAGACAGCGCTGTGACAAGACTTTCATCGACGATAAACGATGCGAGATGGTCAACAAACCCCAGAGTACTGATGGAACTGGCAATAGTGGCCATTTCATCATCTGGCAGCAACATTCAGACTGCAGCCAAGGTGGCTCATACAGTTTCTCAGCAGGAAGAACGAAAATCAGAGAATCAAGTTAGCAGCCGCGTTGATGAAAAATATAAAGAGACACTGCAGCCGGACAGAACATCAGACAAAAGCCTCCGGCAGAATGATTCAGGCCATATTGAAGAACCAAAGCAGGATTCTCAAATCACCCGGTCATATCAAATGCCCCAAAAGGCTGCCGATGTAAAAAAAGAACAAGAAGAAACTTCTTTAAAAGAACCCGGAAAACAAGATACAGATGTCATACACAACAGCAATATTACAAAATGTGCAGAGGTAAGCTCCCCGCAGACAGGAAATACTGCTGACGAACTTTCTTTAACGGCCTTGTGGCACAGCATATTTGAAGAAGGTGAAGACATGGCCGGCAGCTTTAATCTCATAAGAAGCGGTACAAAGCTTCATCATGTGGGCAAAGACAATTTCACGGTGGTTGCCAACAGCGGATTTACCGGAAGATATGTTGAACAGAAAAGACAGGAAATAGAAAAGCTGATGGAAAAACACACAGGCAGACATCTTAAACTTATCTGCCGTCTGCAGGGTGAACTGGAATCTGCGGAACCATCAGAAGACAAAGAAACAGAGCGTATAGCCAAAGAAGCAGAAAAACTGCTTGGAATAGATATAGAGATTGAATGATCATCAGGAGGAATAAAAATGGGAAAAGGTATGAGAGCAGGTAAGAGACCTTCATCAGGTGGAGGAAGTATGCAGAAGCAGCTCCAGCAGATGCAGGCCATGCAGAGAAAGATGGAGATGCTGCAGGCTGAGATAGAAGAAAAAGAAGTGACTGCTACTGCAGGCGGTGGTGCAGTAACAGTGACCGTTAGCGGCAAAAAAGAGATAAAATCCCTCCAGCTGAAACCGGAGGTAGTTGATCCGGAAGACATCGAGATGCTGCAGGATCTTATAATAGTGGCAGTCAATGAAGGTCTTAGACAGATAGAAGAAATATCCAATAATGAAATGAGCAAGCTGACAGGCGGCCTGGGTATACCGGGACTGTAAGATAAGCGCAGGTAGCTGAAATGAAACAGTATCCAAAACCCCTTGCAAGACTGATAGGAGAACTGGCCAAGCTTCCGGGCATAGGCTACAAGACAGCCCAGAGACTGGCTTTTCATATTCTTTCACTGGATGATGAAGAAGCAAAAGCCATTGCCGAAGCTATAACCGAGGCAAAAAGTCAGATGAAGTACTGCAGCATATGCGGCAATCTGACGGATCAGGACCCCTGTGTTATATGTGCAGATTCTTCCCGTAACAAAGAGGTAATATGCGTGGTGGAAAGTCCCAGAGACGTGGCTGCCATGGAGAGAATAAGAGAATTTGACGGCATGTATCATGTGCTGCATGGTGTCATATCACCTATGGACGGCATAGGCCCTGATGACATAAACCTGAGAAGTCTCATTACACGCCTTCAGCATAATGATGTAAAAGAGCTGATAATAGCCACAAATCCCAACATTGAGGGAGAGGCTACAGCCATGTATATAGCAAGGCTTATAAAACCTGCAGGTATCAAAGTTACAAGAATAGCTCACGGATTGCCTGTGGGAGGCGATCTGGAGTATGCTGACGAAGTCACATTGCTCAAAGCCATGGAAGGAAGAAGAGAATTATAAAAAAGGCGGCAGACAGCGGTGAAGCAGTGAGCCGCCTTCTTTACAGTAAAGATAACCCGAATATCAGCAGGTTTCGTTATACTGAGATTTCCCGCTCTTTGGCAAGTTTCAGAAGATATGAATATCTTGCCCTTGCCGCAAGCAGGTTATAGGAGGCATAATCTATAGCTTTTTCATCAGTAAGCTCATTGAAGGTCAATACTGCCAGTTCAAGCTCTGAACGCGCTTCATCTATATAGTCGCACAGACGGTCGTCTGATGTCAGATCGCTTTGACGCCGGCGCTGACCTGCCGGTTTTTCCGGGAAGAAGGGACGTCCTTTGAATAATCTTTCTTTTATTGAAATAGGCAATCTCATCACACCTTTCCGTGTTGTTTGATTCTATTTTATTCCAAACGAGCATATTTTATACAAATGGGGGATAAGAAATGGGTTTAGATTTGAGTGTGTTCCTGACATATGCAGGAATGGTTATACTGATATTTATTTTCGGGAGGCTTTTTTTGTGGCCCCTGAAAGTAATTCTTAAAATCGCCTTAAACAGTCTCATAGGCGGAGCCGTGATACTGCTGGTAAATGCAGTAGGCACAGGTATGGGAATAATGATACCGCTGAATATATTAAACGCAGTCATAGTCGGGCTTTTAGGACTGCCCGGCGCAATCATGCTGATACTTTTCAATATGTAATATGTAAAAAGTAAAGAAGTCTCCCGGCAGGGGAGACTTTTCAGATTTTATGCCAAGTATCCGGAACTTAATTTTGACGTTGGCATTTCTTTTATTTTTTAGCGGTTTGCCAACATTTTGACCGTAGCTTTTGGAATTTGGCGGTAAATTAAGCTTGTTTTTCATGGAATGTTGGCAAAATTTTTATAAAATCAAAATCTGCCAGCAAATTTGGCCAAATTTGTTGGCAGATTCATTATTTAAAAAAGAAAAGACAACATTATGTGATTTATGCCTGCATTCGGAACACTTTTTTAAAAATCCGGCAGGAAATGTTGGCAAAATCAATCTTTTAAGGAGAAAATGACAACATGGGATAAAAGGCAGGTGCTGCCGCTTTATGCAGCTTCGTATTGTAACTTTCTGTAAAGCAAGGGGCTGTCGCACAGTTGACCAAATCAGGTTGGTCGGAGCGATAGCTCCCTTCTTTTGTAGTCCACGAAATATTTACCATTTCAG
>CASFMJ010000110.1 GCA_949295785.1 uncultured Bacillota bacterium
AAAGCCCTGCTTGCGGGAAATCCTGGCGAATGAAACACGTGGGCTCTGGCTGCGTCCGCAGGACTTGCCAATCGCCTGGTGTTTCACTTATTTTCTCTTGGCTTCTTTAGGTGTTACACAGGTTCCTGTTGCTCTTGCAACTACGATGGGTTCCTCAAGGAAATCTGCAGCTGAAGCGCTGATGTCAGGTCTTGCAGCAACAACTTTTCTTGCTTCGAATTTCATCTTTCTTGATGTGTTTCCTACGCTTGTAATTTCGCCGTATGCTTCAATGTAATCGCCGGCATATGTAGGAGCTAAGAACTCTACATTATCGTATGCGCAGAACAGGCCTTCGTCACCGTCCATCTTGATGAGAAGTTCAGTGGCAACATCACCGAAAAGGTGAACCATATGAGCACCGTCTACCAAGTTTCCGCCGTAATGAGCGTCCTTTGCTGACATTCTTAATCTCAGTGTTGAAGTGATTTTCTCTGACATTTTTCTTTCTCCTTTTTTACGTAAAAAATATAAACCTGAAGATGGTCTGAATTCATGAAATAATATATTGCAAAATACGTGCCAATGAGTTATCATTGAAAATGAGACAAAAACGAACCGTTTTCGGTTCATACAAACAAGAGGTGAACACAAAATGTCGATGACATATGGAATAAAAAGAGTTCTTGAGCCGAAGAATGTGCTGCCGACTTCTGCATGGAAGCTGGATAACAGCCGTAACATATATTCCGATGAACTCAGAGTATCTATAAAAAGAATACACCTTGAGGGTACCGGTTTCAAGCAGATTTGTACAGAATCCAATGATGACGAAAAAAAAATAAAGCAGACTATTATAGATATGGTAATAAGAAGAGGCAAACTTCACAACCCCGTTACCGACACAGGCGGACTGGTGATGGGAACTGTGGAAGAAATCGGCAAGGAGTATGATAACAGGCTGGGCCTCAGACCTGGAGATACTATAATCTGTAACGCTTCTGCAGCTTCTATTCCTTTGTATATAGAAGAAATAACTGAAATAAACAGAGCTTTTAATCAGGTAGCTGCAAAAGGATATGCTATAATACACAGCTTCATACCTGTGGTGAAGACACCTGATGATGTACCTGTGGACATGCTTATGTTTGCTTTTGACCAGTCGGGAACGCTTTTCAGACTGCATAAACTTGCGGAAGGAAAAAAGAAGTTTCTCATTGTGGGGAACAGCATGCTCACCAATCTTCTGTATGGTTATATAATAAGAGACACTGCAGGTGAAAACTGTGACATAACATGCCTTCTTGACAAAAAAACAAACCTGCGGCTGGGGGGAAAGGGAATGGATAGCCTTATCGGAAGTGTTTTCGATGAAGTAAGCTTCCTGGACATTCTCAGACCAATGGATTGTGTTGAAAAACTGGGAGGAGAATCCCTTTTTGACCTTTCTGTAAACTGTGCCGAGATACCGGGTGCAGAAACGGTAAATATTCTCGCTACAAAGCCCGGAGGCACTGTACTGTTTGCTAATTTAATAAACAATCTCAACATCGCTCTTTACATAACTGAATCCATATCAAAAAATCTTGAAGTCCGCAGCGCGGAAGGATATCTGGAAGAATACGATAACTTTGATATTGAAATGGTCAGAAAAATGGCCGGATTCTTTAAAGATGTGGAATTTATAGAGAAACCTTATACATGCCCAGACGATGATGAGTACATATATAATCAGGCGCTTATGGAAAAAACCATGGCGGCGGATTTTGTTTTCCGCAGTAAGGCAATGCAGGCGGTTCTGGAAAATATAATCAAGATTTCCAGATATGACTGCAATGTCATAATCTTCGGAGACACCGGAGTCGGAAAGGAAAAAGCGGCTAATCTGATACAGAAAAACAGCGACAGAAAGCTGCAGCCATTTGTTAAGATCAACTGCGGAGCAATTTCGCCCAGCCTGATTGAATCTGAGTTTTTCGGGTACGAAAAAGGCGCGTTTACGGGAGCAAACGCCGGAGGCAAAAAAGGATATTTTGAACTTGCCAATAACGGGGTCATTTTTCTTGATGAAATCGGTGAACTGCCGCTGGAGATGCAGGCAAAACTTCTCAGAGCCATACAGGATGGAGAATTTTACAGAGTGGGAGGAACCTCCCCGGTAAAAACCAATGTGAGGATAATTTCTGCCACCAATAAAGATCTTGAGCAATACGTGGAGGAGGGCAGATTCAGACGGGATCTCTACTACCGATTAAATGTGGTACCGATAAGAATCCCGCCTCTCGCAGAAAGAACTGAAGATATCCCTGCCCTTATAAATCATTTCCTTTTGAAATATGGTGAAAAATTCGGACTGAAAAGAGGAATGGCCGAAAGTGCAGTTGAATATCTGCAGCAGCAGCACTGGCCGGGAAACATAAGGGAACTTGAGAACACTGTACAGAGACTTCTGATTTCTGCTGAAGGAGAGGATATAACCCTTATGGACGTTATGCAGGAAGTTCATCCTGAACTTTTTGGAACAGGTATCCAGGAAAATCAGCAGGAAGAAATGTCCGAAATTGATCTTCATGATGCTGTGGAGGATTATGAGAAAAATCTGATAAAGTATGCTTGTGAAAAGTACGGTTCCACAAGGAAAGCAGCTTCTGCCATAGGAATAAGCCAGACTCAGCTGGTTCGGAAAAAGAAAAAATACCATTTATAGTAAAAAAACAACGTGAACATAAAACGGTTCACGTTGTTTTTGTATGAAACGAAAACGGTTCAAAAAATCCTGCGCGAGAAACGACAAAAAAAGACAACAACCGGTTAAACTGTGCAAAACACAGCTCGTCAAATGACGGTTGTTTTTAACAGAGTGTTGGCATAAATTTTGCTTTATTTAGAAATGGCATAAAATTGAGATGAAAAAGGAGTAAGGTTTATGGAATTTAAAAAAGGAGACATTTACGGAACACATCGCGTGATTAAACCAAAGGGAGTGCTTCCTCAGCCGGCAGATGTCGTAGACAATAATATGGAGATATATGACAATGAAGTGCTGATTGATGTACATACTTTAAATATAGATTCTGCGTCATTCACAGAAATTGAAAAACGTGCAGGTGGAGACACAGCGGAAATAGAAAAGATAATTCTCAATATAGTCGAAACTACAGGTAAGCATAAAAACCCATGGACGGGTTCCGGTGGAATGCTTATCGGCAAAGTTGCCCAGGTTGGCCCTAATTACGAAGGTGATCTTAAAAAGGGAGACAAGATTGCGACTCTGGTGTCTCTTTCTCTGACGCCGCTGAGAATTGATGAGATAATCGAAATAAGACCTGATATAGACCAGGTTGACATAAAAGGGCAGGCCATACTTTTCCAGAGCGGTATATATGCAAAACTTCCAAAAGATATACCTCAGACTCTGGCACTTTCGGTGCTTGATGTGGCCGGAGCTCCTGCTCAGACAGCTAAAATATGCAAACCCGGAGATACAGTTGTTGTTCTGGGCGGTGGCGGCAAATCAGGCATACTGTGCTGCTGGCAGGCAAAGAAGCAGGTCGGTGTCAACGGGACAGTCATTTGTGTAGATGGATTTAAAAAATCCATAAACAGAGCAATGTCGGTGGGAGTGGCAGATGAATACAGCGTGGTCAACGCCACAGATGCCATGGCCATGTATGAAGAAATATATGATCTTACAGACGGCAATATGGCCGATGTGGTTATCAATGTGGTAAATATACCGAATACAGAGATGGCTTCTATAATGGCGGCTAAAGATAACGGTCTTGTGTATTTCTTTTCCATGGCCACCAGCTTTACAAAAGCCGCTCTTGGAGCAGAGGGAGTCGGAAAAGATGTTCAGATGCTCATAGGAAACGGATACACTAAAGGACATGCAAATGTAGCGCTGCAGATATTGAGAGAAGATGAAAGAATCAGAAATCTGTTCGCTCAGATGTATGCATAAAACATCATGTATTCATAAACAATTTAAGATTTGCTATAGAAAAAAATAAATTTCTGATATATAATTAACACGGCAACTTATGCTCGAAATTATTTCGAGCGTAAAATTATAAAAACATTTTTTTGAGGAGGAAAAATAAAATGAAAAAAGGATGCCCTTACGGTACACACAGAGTAATTTCCCCGAAAGGAGTATTACCACAGCCGGCTGATGTTATCGACAACACTATGGAGATCTATGACAACGAAGTTCTGATCGATGTTAAGACTCTCAATGTTGACTCTGCTTCTTTTACTGAAATCGTAAGAAGATCATGCGACGGCAAGAAGCCCGCAGATATCGAAAACTCTCCTGAAGATCAGGAAAAAGTAAAGAAGACAATGATGGAAATTGTTGCTAACGCTGGTAAGCATAAGAACCCATGGACAGGTTCCGGCGGAATGCTCATCGGTACTGTTAAGGAAATAGGACCTGCGTATGTAGGAGACTTAAAGGTAGGCGACAAGATCGCTACACTGGTATCCCTTTCTCTGACTCCGCTGGTTATTGATGAGATCCTGGAAATGAGACCTGCTATTGACCAGGTTGATATCAAGGGTCAGGCAATACTGTTCCAGAGCGGAATCTATGCTGTTCTTCCTGACGATATGCCTGAAGGACTTGCACTTTCAGCACTGGACGTAGCAGGAGCTCCAGCTCAGGCTGCCAAACTGGTTCAGTCCGGAATGAAAGTTCTTATCATAGGCGGAGGCGGAAAGTCCGGTCTTCTCTGCTTATATGAAGCTAAGAAGAGAGCAGGCGTTACCGGTCTGGTAGTATGTGCCGCAGGTTCACAGAAATCAGAAGACAGAGCAAGAAAGCTGGATCTGGCTGATGAATACTTCCATATGGATGCTACAGATGCAGTTGGAATGTACAACAAGGCTATGGAACTGACCAATGGCGAATTATTCGACCTGGTAATCAACTGTGTAAACATAGAAAACACAGAGATGGCTTCCATCCTGGCCTGCAAGGACGAAGGAACTGTATACTTCTTCTCAATGGCTACAAGCTTCACTAAGGCTGCTCTGGGCGCAGAAGGCGTTGGCAAGGACGTAAACATGATCATCGGAAATGGTTACACTAAGGGTCATGCTGCTATCACTCTTCAGGTTCTCAGAGAGCATGAAGGACTCAGAAACCTGTTCCAGGAAATGTATGCTTAATTAAGTCCTGTATACAGAAAAATTCAGGTTAAAGTATGGAAAAGCCTGAATAATTCTGGTTTCAGAGATTATAATTCAGCGCTAAAACAAGATGCATCGTAAAACGATGAGAGAATGAAGTAAAAACAAATCTCAAAATTAAAATTTAAGGAGATCAAAATGGCAATTAGAAATTGGAAAGACATCCCTCTGTTTAAGGATGTTACCGACGAACAGTGGAACGACTGGCATTGGCAGGTTGAAAACAGACTGTCAACAGTTGAGGAAATTGCACAGGTAGTGAACCTGACTGAGCAGGAAAGAGCTGATATCGAAAAGGTTATGGGCGGCTTCAGAGTGGGAATCACTCCTTACTATGCTTCCCTGATGGATCCTGATGATCCGAGAGATCCGGTAAGAATGCAGGCAGTACCTACACTGGCAGAGATGCACAGATCCGAAGCAGACGACCTTGATCCGCTTCATGAAGATGCTGACTCTCCGGCTCCGGGACTTACTCACAGATATCCTGACAGAGTACTGTTCCTGATCACTGACCAGTGCTCAATGTACTGCAGACACTGCACCAGAAGAAGACTGGCAGGAGAAACTGACGGTTCAAGATCAAGAGAGGATATCGATGCATGTATAGATTACATAAGAAGAACACCTCAGGTAAGAGACGTTCTTCTGTCAGGCGGAGACTGCCTCTGTGTTGAGGATGACACTCTTGAATACATCATCAGCGAACTGAGAAAGATTCCTCATGTTGAGATCGTAAGACTTGGCTCAAGAACTCCTGTGGTAATGCCTATGAGAATCACAGACAAGCTGGTAAACATGCTGAAGAAGTATCACCCGATCTGGCTGAACACTCACTTCAACCATCCTAAGGAAATGACTCCTGATTCAATGGAAGCATGCAGAAAGCTGGCTGACGCAGGTATTCCTCTCGGAAACCAGTCAGTACTCTTGAGAGGTGTAAACGACTGTAAGCACATCATGAGAGAACTGGTACAGATTCTGGTTAAGAACAGAGTAAGACCTTACTACATCTACATCTGCGACCTGTCAATGGGTATTGAACACTTCAGAACACCTGTTTCAAAGGGTATCGAGATTATTGAAGGTCTGAGAGGACACACTTCAGGATATGCTGTTCCGACTTTCGTAGTAGATGCTCCCGGCGGCGGCGGAAAGACTCCGGTAATGCCTCAGTATGTGATTTCTCAGACTCCTCACAAGGTTATCCTGAGAAACTACGAGGGTATCATTACTACCTATACGGAACCTCAGCTTCCTGATCTTCCTTGCACATGCGATTACTGCACAGGCAAGAAAACTTACAAATATCAGGGTGTTTCGGCTCTGGGAGAAGGTCCTGAAATCAAGACCATCGAGCCTGCACATCTGGCAAGACACGAAAGAAACCAGCACTAATGCAGTTTTTTCGGTCTGTAAAATAAACAAATCTCTGCGGGGAGACCTTGTGTCTCCCCACAGATGTGAAAGAGGATACATAATTATGGGGCTTCTTTATGACCTTTCAAAAAAATACAGGACTATTTCCATAGTAGGAATGGCAAAAAATGCAGGAAAAACTACTGCACTGAATTACCTTATAGAAGAGGCCGACGATGAGGGGCTCACGCTGGGAATAACCTCCACCGGAAGAGACGGAGAAACACAGGATCTTGTAACGGGGACGGAAAAACCCAGGGTTTATCTTTACGAAGATACAATAGTATCGGTGCCGACCCAGCTTTATGATCTTGCAGAGGCCGGTCTTGAAATAGTAAGAAAATCAAATTACAGAACATCCATAGGTGACCTGCTTTTGTGCAGAGTGGCCGAAGCAGGATATGTTCAGATAGCCGGGCCTGTGGCTACGGCTCATACTAAGATGATGTGTGATGAAATGTTTGATATGGGATGTGAGCTCATATTAATAGACGGCGCAATAGACAGAAAGTCCATAGCTTCACCCGACACATCGGATGCAATAATACTTTCTACAGGGGCTGTGCTCTCCAGAAATCTTAAAAAAGTTGTGGAGGATACTGCTCATATAGTCAGTCTTTATACTTTACCTCAGCTTGAGGAATGCGAAGCCAGAAGTCTTATAGAAGACAATATGGGAGAAGACAAGATAATGCTGATAAAAAAAGGCCGGGTTGAAATTCTTGATCTTGCCACGGGACTGGGATCAAGCAGGTTCATAGATGAGGCTATAGATCAGGATACTGATTATGTTTATATACCCGGAGCCTTTACTAACAGTGTTGTAGCTGATATCCATCCATCAAAACTCAAAAGAGTAAAGTTTGTTCTTAAAGATCCTACAAAGATTTTTATGAACCCTATGGATTGGGGGCAGCTTAAAAAGAAAAAATTTCAGGTAAGCGTTATGAAAAATATAAAGGTGGCAGCAATTACAGTCAACCCGGTGGCTCCAAGCGGCTACAGCTTTGACCATCAGGTTTTGCGTGACGCTATGCAGGCCGCCCTTCCGGATATACCGGTAGTAGATGTGAGAATGTAAACAAGCAGAAGGAGGAATATATGAAGCACGGCTCAAACAGGAGACTTGCCAATGTAAAGACGAGATCGGAGACAGGGCTGGACTATGTTATGTCTCAGATAGATCTGAACACTCCTTTCGGCAAAAATATATTAAAAGAAACCAGACCTTTCTTCCCGGGGGAAGAAGAAAAACTGAGGAAGGAACTGGATAAAGTTTCTGATATGATTGAATTTGCAAAGGAAAATAAACGTTCAGTCGAGATACTTTCAGAAGCTTTTATGGAAATCAAGGATAATACGTATACCATAGACAGAAGTTCAAAGAATGCGTTGTCTGTAGTCGAATTATACGAAATAAAGACATTGCTTCTGATGATGAGAAAGATCGAGCAGATATGTTCCAAGACCAGTCCTGCTGTTCCTGATGAATTCGTTCTGGAACCTACAGAGGAACTTCTGGATGTTATGGATCCCAATAAGGACAGGCTTAATACATTTTACATATACAGTGAATTCTCAGAAAAGCTGAAAGAACTTCGCGAGGAAAAACACAAGATAGAAGTTTCCATAAGGAAAACACAGAAAGCGCAAAAAGAGGAAATAAGAAAACAGTATGGAATCATACTGACTCCCAAGTTTGACTGTTCGGTTTCCAAGAGCAGCGGAGATGTGGAAAAATATAAGGCTGTTCCCCAGCTGGAACAGGTAGATGAAGATTATATGACAGTAACCTTCAGACTTAAACCGGATCAGGATGTTTATGAACTTGTCAGAAAGTCCGAGGATCTTACTACAGACATTGAGGAAGAAGAGGCTGTGGTAAGGAAGTCGCTTTCGGAGAAAATCGCAGAATATGCCGATGTGCTGAAAGCAAATTGTAACAGAATAGGTCACCTTGATCTGGCTCTTGGCAAAGCTCTTTATGCGATAAAACATGAATGTGTAAAGCCGGAAATTAGTGACAGTCACATACTTGAGATAGAAGACGGCAGACATCTTAAGGTAGAGGATATTTTAAAATCTAAGGGTAAAAAGTACTGCCCGGTCAGCATCTCTCTTAAGGATGGTGTGACATGCATAACAGGTGCCAATATGGGGGGCAAGACGATTTCGCTTAAGCTTACAGGTCTTGTGGCCATACTTGCACAATATGGATTTTTTGTTCCTTGCAGATCCGCCAGAGTGGGACTTTCCAATTATATGCAGATACTGATAGGTGACAGCCAGTCTGTGGAAAGAGGTCTTTCCAGTTTCGGAAGTGAAATGGAAGAACTCAAAGAAATTCTGGATCACAGCGAAGACAGGTCACTGATACTGATAGATGAGATAGCCAGCGGTACAAATCCGGTAGAGGGCCTTGCTCTTACCAGGAGCCTTGTGGACTATCTAAAGGAAAAACCGTATATTACTCTCATTACTACTCATTTTGAGGCTGTTACAGAAGAAAACGGAATAAAGAACATGCAGGTCAGAGGGCTGGCCGATGTGGATTTCCGTCAGCTGGACAGTGAACTCAGATATGCAAAACGTAAAGAGAGAATAAATATAATTTCAAAGTATATGGACTACAGGCTGTATACAGTCGAAAAACAGGGCCAGATACCTAAAGATGCTCTTAACATCGCAAAGATGCTGGGCATCAGTCAAGAAATCATTGACGGAGCAAAAAAATATATTAAGTAAGGAGAGAAAAGGATGAAAAGCAAATTAAACCTTGACCCGAAAGTAGTGGACAGTGCTCGTTCTCATGCTGCCAATATCGCTCGCGATATGCAGGAATTCATCGACAGACATACTACTGTCAGCACAGAGAGAACAGTTCTGAGACTTTTAGGTGTTGACGGTGTTGACGATGTCGACACTCCGCTTCCAAACGTAGTAGTTGATCAGATCAAGGAGGCAGGCGGACTTTCACGCGGCGCTGCTTACTGGATGGGAAATGCAATGATCCAGACAGGAAAAACTCCTCAGGAAATTGCCGAGGATGTTGCTGCCGGAAAACTGGAACTTACTAAGCTTCCTACAGCATCTGCTGAAGAGGCAAAAGAAGCAGTAATGCCTAAGGTACACGAATCACTTAAGAAAATCAAAGCTCAGACAGCCAAGAGACAGGAACTTCTTGACAGGCTGGGAGAAGGCGCACAGCCATATCTTTATGTTATAGTTGCAACAGGTAACATCTACGAAGATGTTATTCAGGCCCAGGCGGCTGCAAGACAGGGAGCTGATATAATTGCTGTTATCAGAACTACTGCTCAGTCACTTCTTGACTACGTTCCTTACGGACCGACTACTGAAGGCTTCGGCGGAACATATGCCACACAGGAAAACTTCAGGATCATGAGAAAGGCTCTTGACGAAGTTGGTGAAGAAGTAGGCAGATACATAAGACTGTGTAACTATTCATCCGGAATGTGCATGCCTGAGATTGCTGCCATGGGTGCTATGGAAAGACTGGATGTTATGCTTAACGATGCTATCTATGGCATACTGTTCAGAGACATCAACATGCAGAGAACTCTGGTTGACCAGTACATGAGCCGTGTAATAATAGGATACTGCGGTATCATATTCAACTCAGGAGAAGATAACTATCTTACTACTGATGATGCCTATGAGGCTGCTCATACTGTTACTGCTTCGCAGTTCATCAATGAACAGTTTGCGGTACTTGCAAACATTCAGGAATGGCAGATGGGTCTGGGACACGCATTCGAAATGGATCCGGGTATGACCAACGGCTTCCTGTATGAACTGGCTCAGGCAGTTATGGCAAGAGAAATCTTCCCTAACGCAAGCCTTAAATACATGCCTCCTACAAAATTCATGACAGGAAATATCTTCAAGGGAAATATTCAGGATGCGCTGTTCAATCTGGTAGCTATCTGGTCCGGACAGTCACTGCAGCTTCTGGGAATGCTGACTGAAGCTATCCACACTCCTCATATGCATGACAGATATCTTTCTATCGAAAATGCAAAATATATATTCAACAACTGTAAGGATCTGGGTTCAGAAGTAGAATTCAAGCAGGACGGTATTATCCAGAAGAGAGCACAGTACGTTCTTGCAAAAGCTGATGAGCTCCTTGCTGAGGTAGAAAAAGAAGGTCTTTTCTCAACTATTGAGAAAGGTATATTCGGCGGCGTTAAGAGACCTAAAGACGGCGGACATGGTCTTGACGGCGTTTGCGTAAAAGACGATATGTATTTCAATCCGTTTATTCCACTTATGCTTGGAGGTGAAGAATAATGACAGCAGAATGCAAAGCAACCAGCAGTGTAGATTTAACCAAAGTTAAACCTTATGGTGATACATTAAACGACGGAATGGTCGAAATGGCCTTTACTCTTCCCGTACCTTACGGTGAAGAAGCAGAAGAAGCAGCTAAGCAGCTGGCAAAGAAAATGGGTTTTGATGAACCAAATGTAACTTACTATCATGAACTTTGTCCCGGATTCACTTTCTTTGTAGTATACGGAAAGTGTCAGCAGACAATAGACTTCACCGCTATCAAGGTTCCTAAGGTTGAAGGAACTACGATGGACAGAGTTGAATGCGGTGAATGGATAGGCGAACATGTGGGAAGAGATATCGTAGTTGTAGGTGCTTCCATAGAATCAGACGCACACACTGTAGGTATCGATGCCATTATCCAGATGAAAGGATTCCATGGACATTTCGGCCTTGAAAGATTTAAGCATGTAGTTCCGTATAATATGGGATCACAGGTTCCTTGTGAGGCTCTGATCGCCAAGGCTAAGGAAGTCAATGCCGATGCCATACTGGTTTCACAGACAGTAACTCAGAAGGATATTCATATCAAACAGCTGACAAAGATGGCTGAACTGCTTGAGGCCGAAGGTCTGCGTGATAAAGTTATTCTTACTTGCGGAGGTCCTAGAATTTCTCATGAACTGGCACAGGAACTGGGATACGATGCAGGTTTCGGACCGGGAAAATATGCTGAACATGTAATGAGCTATATCATGCAGGAAGTAGTCAAGAGAGGCTGGCAGAACAAACCGCAGATATCAGATCGTTAAAAAATTGTTCTGCTACTCATTGACATGAAGCCGAAAGTGAGTTAGAGTATATATGTTGGACATATGACAAATTTTAGGAAAGGTGATATATAACATGATTAACAAAATTATGACTGCAGACGAAGCAGTTGCAGGCGTAAAAGACGGTATGACCATCATGGTAGGCGGATTCCTTGCAACAGGTTCCCCTGAAGTTCTGATGGATGCGCTGGTAAGAAAAGGCGTAAAGCATCTTACCGTTATCGCTAACGACGGAGGTCTCGATGCAGGACAGCCTGCAGGAGAATTCGGCGGAAAGACTGCAAGAGGCGTTGGCAAACTGCTTGAACACCACATGGTAGACCACATAATCGCTTCTCATCTTGGAGTGAACCCTAAGCTTAACGAACAGTTTGCTGAAGGTACATTAAGATACACACTGGTTCCTCAGGGAACCCTGGCTGAAAAGATCAGGGCTGCCGCATACGGTCTGGGCGGAGTGCTGACTCCTACCGGTGTAGGTACTCCTATGGAGACTGAACTTGATGAACTGGGAAGAGAAAAGAAGGTAGTAGAGATAGAAGGTAAAAAGTATCTTCTCGAGATGCCTCTCCGTGCTGACTATGCTTTCATCAGACCTACTGTAGCTGACAAATTCGGCAACTATTACTGCGCAAAAGCTACTAAAAACTTCAACTATGTAATGGCAGGAGCTGCAGATAAGACAATCATAGCTCCGGAAAAGATAGTTGAAATAGGTGAAATAGATCCTGATATGTTTGCTGTAGCAGGCGTTCTGGTAGATGCTATTGCGGAAGGAGAGAAACCATGGCAGATTTAAAAACAAGAATCGCAAAGAGATGTGCGAAAGAATTTAAAGACGGTGAATTCGCCAACCTTGGAATAGGCCTGCCTACAATGGTAGCTGACTATATCCCTGAAGATATCATGGTAACATTCCATTCCGAAAACGGATTTGCCGGTATAGACGCTATTGCTGATGAGTCAAATGTCGATGTTGACATCATCAATTCCGGCGGAACTTATGTAACCGCTCTTGACAGAGTAAAATACTTTGACACAGCCGAGTCCTTCGGTCTTGTAAGAGGCGGACATGTAAGAGCTACCGTTCTGGGCGCTATGGAAGTTGCTGAAAACGGAGACCTGGCAAACTGGATCGTTCCCGGCAAGAAAGTAGCCGGCATGGGCGGAGCTATGGACCTGTGTACAGGTTGTCCTGAGGTTATTATCGTAATGCTCCATACTCAGAAAGGTAATCCGAAGATTCTGAAGAAATGTACTCTTCCGCTTACAGCAGAAAAGTGTGTTTCCAAGATCATTACTGAAATGGGTGTAATGGAAGTAAGAGAAGACGGTATCTGGGTTGTTGAACTTCACCCCGATTATACCAAGGAAGATATCCAGGCTGCAACAGGCTGCGAACTTCACTTCGATCCTGATATGAAACCTATGGAAGAAGAATAGAATATTATATTATAAAGTAAAAGAGGCAGACATGAATAACATGTCTGCCCCTTTTTATAACATGATATTTATTACAGATTCATCCGTTTACTTAAGCATGTAGTTTTTCAGATCCTGACGCCTGCTTATGTTAAGTTTATGCAGACATACAGAAATATACTGTTTGACGGTATTAGGGGAAATGTTAAGGTGTTCGCCGATTTCCTGATTTGTCCATCCGCGGGCAGCAAGCATAGCTATAGCAAATTCGGTAGTAGTAAGATTGTCAGCCACATCTTCACCGGTAGTGGGATTATGGATCTTTCGCCAGCCTGCTGAAAATCGGTATGTTATATTTATAATTTTTTTAAATTCATCAGGCCAGCTTTTTTTTATGACAGATTCCAGCATGCCACCCAGAAGACCATGATGTTCTCCGAAGCCTTCGATGAGCCCGTCAGGCATGGCAATCTCCCATGCAGCTAAAAGATGTTCTTTGGCTTTTTCCGGCTGCTTGAGACTCATGTAATCCATTACAGCTACCAGATGAAGGTAAATAGCAGGAATAGGATACATTTCTGACAACATGGCAAGGGTTGTCTCTGTTATGCCTATGCTTTTGCCGTAATCCTTCTGCAGATATGTATAGTGTGCCTGAACATAAAAAGCAAAAGCTCTTACGCCGGGAGGCAGTAGGGGAAGATAACCGGTAATCCTGGTAAAATTGTCGGGGAGCGGCAGATGCAGGAGTACAGAAGCCGCTGATGCGACAAATGATTTAGCTGCAGCAACATTAATCTCTGTATTGTTGCTTTCAGATGAAAATATACGACTTAATTCGTTCAGAGCATATCGGGTCTGATTTATATGCCCTATGGCAAGATTGGAATATGCATATATTAAAAAGGCAGATAAACGTGCGCCTTCATTTTCGCTTGCCATATACAGCTCGCATATTTCTGCAGCCTGTTCAGGATGGCCGCTGAAATAATAAAATTCAGCTTTTGCAATATCCTTTTGGGTTCCCGGCTCCATTTTTTCTATATAATCAAGACAGGTTCCCGGTTTGAATGAAGAATTCATAAGGGGCATCAGTGATGAGGCAGCCATAGACTGGGGCTTCGCATTGTATGAAGGCATTTTGTTTCTCTGCCGATTTATACGAGGGTCTTCAGCGGTTAAAGGAATAGTCCATCGGCCGTCTGTTTTTTTTGCACCCTCAATACGGTTCAGAGCACAGTATTTCTGCAGCATGCGTTCAGAAATGTTCCATTTTTCAGATGCCTGTTTTATTGACATATATTCCATGATACTTACCTCCACCGATTTATTTATAATCTCAGAATTATTTCCAAGTTATGTTATGATTTTTCACCTTCAATGTATAGCAGTCCTTCTCTGGTTATTCTTGAACCGGTACGGCCGGTGCCGGTATGGATAAGGCCGTTTTTCTTCAGTTCAGCCATGTATTTTTTCAGCAGACCTTCTCCGATATTTATATTTTCTTTGTATAAACTTTGTAATATTGCCCCGCGTCCTATTCCGACATATGGAGTTGATTCTGACAGTATAATCTTGAGAATCTTCTTCATAATATAGTCTTTACCTGCCATGTCATCATTCTGAAAAACCGCGCCAAAGCAGTCATCTGATTTTATATAATCCGGCTCAGCTGATGTGCCAGCAGGCAGATATTCGGGAAGCTGTCCCATTATCCTGTAATATGACGCTGCATTTTCCAGTTCTCTTACATTTCCGGGCCAGCTGTATCTTAAAAGAGTCTCCTGCTCCTTTGGCAGCAGGTTATTGTATTTTTTGCCGAGGAAAACTTTGAGCAAAGGAAGAATATCGGCCTTTCTGTCTTTGAGAGGTGCAAGGTTCAGAGTTATAACATTGAGTCTGTAAAAAAGATCGCTTCTGAATTTCCCCTCAGAGACTCTTTTCTCAAGATCTGCATTGGTTGCTGCTATTATGCGGACGTCAATATCTATTATTTTTCCGCTTCCGACCCGCATTATCTGGCGCTCCTGTATAACCCTGAGAAGCCTGGTCTGAAGGCTTGAAGAAATATCACCTATTTCATCAAGAAAAATCGTACCATGCTGTGCATGTTCAAAAAGACCGAGTTTGCCGCTTTTTTTTGCACCTGTAAAAGAACCTTCTTCATAGCCGAAAAGCTCGCTTTCCAGAAGACTGTCAGGGATGGCTCCGCAGTTGACAGCCACAAAAGGATATTTCCTGCGTGGAGAATAATTGTGTATTGACTGAGCAAGCAATTCTTTACCCGTACCGCTTGCACCTCGTATAAGAATGGTGTAATCAGATAGGGCTGCTTTTTTTGCCATACTGATACATTGCTGCATAGAAGCAGACTGATGAATCATATCATTGAAAGTGTACCGGGCGTAAAACCCGGATTGTTTAAGTTTTCTGCTCAGGTTGTTTTCACTTTCACGAAGGTCTTTCTCGTTCTGGAAGATAAGACAGCATCCTATGGATTCATCCAGTAATGAAATATTAATTTTTTTAACCAGATAATTTCCTTCTTTAAAGACGATCATTTCATCTTCAAATGAGTCAGAAGAGGCAAGAGCATCCGGCAGATAATGATTCTGAATAAAAATATCATTTTGTTCAATGCCAAAGGTAGAAGCCGCCTGTTCGTTTATATAATGTATGGTACCTCTGCTGTCAAGAAGGATTATTGCCTGTGATGAACCATCTACTACATTGTTAAGCATCTGATCTTTAAGAAAACTGCTCATATAACTGTTTATGTAGTCTATACTTGTGTCCATATCCTCCTTGATTTTTTTCAGCAGATTACCATGAACATACGAGTTCTGAAGCCCCAGAAGAGAAATGACTTTGTGGAATGTCTCAAAGCTGATTTCCCGGTTATATATGTTATATACATGAGTTATATGATCCGGAACAAGGTGCTTTGAGGCTTTGGTGACTATGGCTGTGTCTATGTCGTCATAACCTCCCTGGACTGCAGTATCTTTATCGAATGGAACCAGCATAAGGTGACCTACGCCAAGCTCATATATCATGTACATGGTCTGAAGTATGCTCTGTCTTGAGTCATTTACCACAAGCACTCTGGTTCCGGCAGGTATTTCCATTACAGGATGGAGATACTTCTGCTGTATGCTTCTTGTCATTACCAC
This sequence comes from uncultured Bacillota bacterium, assembly GCA_949295785.1. Taxonomy (GTDB): domain Bacteria; phylum Bacillota; class Clostridia; order Peptostreptococcales; family Anaerovoracaceae; genus Fimisoma. The sequence goes on from CASFMJ010000110.1 coordinate 16,316, forward strand.
TACTTTGGAAAAATCGTCTATGTGACCTACAAGACTGCTGAGAATGTCTTCATAGCATATTACATATGCATCAGCTTCAATTCTCTCATCTTTGTCCACCTCATTCATATAATAATTTGTAATGTTGACATAATCTCCCAGAACACTGTAAAAATTGTTTTCCAGATACTCTATAGCCGCAGGATTACACATGCTTCTGTAAATGATAGCAAGCTCTTTCATGGAAGCGCCTCCATATTTTTTTATAAAAATATTGTAACAAAATATGACGCTGTCAGTCAAGAGCAGCAATGGCATGAAAGTTGCAATGATATCCTATATAAGAATACAGCATAAGGAGGGTAAAATGAAAAAAGTTGCGGTTGTTACAGGAGCAGGAGCCGGAATAGGAAAAAAGATAGCACTTCAGCTTGCCGGTGAAGGCTACAGGGTGTATGCCAATGCCAGAAGCGAGAAAAAGCTTGAGGACACTCTTGCTGCCGGCAAGGGATATGACATCATACCTCTTATATTTGATGTAAGAGACCTGGATGCTATAGAAGAAAGCTTCAGCCACATCGACACAATTGACTGTCTTGTAAACAATGCAGGTGTGAGTATCAGAAACAAAGGAATATATGATATAAATGAGGATGACTGGGATATGATACTGGACACCAATGCAAAAGGCTATTTCTTTGTTGCGAGAGCGGCATTAAAGAAAATGAAACGTGGAGGCTGCATAATAAATATGTCCTCCGGTGCTGCCAAAACAGGAGGTGATTTTGTCTCAATACCGTATTCTACTTCCAAGGGAGCTATAAATTCTCTGACAGTATGTCTGGCAAGAGAACTTGCATCAGAAGGGATAAGGGTCAATGCTGTTTCTCCCGGATTCATTGACACTGACATGCTGACCCTCAACGGTCAGCCAAAAGATTTTTATAGCAAGGTAATCCCCCTTGGAAGGCTTGGAGAAACAGAAGATATAGCCAATATGGTGACATTTCTGGCATCAGAAAAAGCTGGCTTTGTCACCGGACAGATCATAGAAGTCAATGGCGGAGATATAATGGGATAAATGACAACAATAGGAATAATCCTGTTTATCCTATTAAAATCAATACTGAAATGCCGACAGTTAAAAAACGGCAGTGATTAATCTGTTGAAACTGATTTGACTGGAAAGGAAAAACAATGAAAGAGAAAGGCAATGTAAAGACCCCTAATATAACTTTTGGCAAAGCGCTGCTCTGCATAGTGGGACTGGTAATAGTACTGGCGCTGGGGTTCGCCATAATCGGTCTTGACACTAAAGTCACATTTCTGATAGCATCCATAGTAGTAGGATGTTTTCTTATCGCGTACGGGTACAGACTGGATCAGGTTATGAGCTGGTATGTAGACGGCTGTAAGGGTGCGATAGAACTTATACTTATTCTTATGAGTGTCGGTACTGTAATAGGTACATGGATGGCATCGGGTACTGTACCGACAATAATTTATTACGGACTTAAACTTCTTACGCCGACTTCATTCATGGCTATAGGATTTTTACTGTGCTGTATTGTATCATTCTTTGTAGGAAGCTCATATTCCACCCTTGCAACACTGGGAGTGGCATTTATCGGTATAGGAACCGGACTTGGCATGAACCTGGGGCTTGTAGCAGGAATGGTGCTTTCAGGAGCCATGTTTGGAGATAAAATGTCACCGTTTTCAGATACCACAAATCTGGCACCTGCCGTTTCGGGAACGACGGTATATAAGCATATAGGTTCTATGATATATACGGTGACACCCACTATGATAATCACATTTGTACTGTATCTTATCATAAGTATGAATATAGATACTCATGCCGCGCAGATGACGTTAGTCGATGAGATGATAAGCGGTCTTGAAAAATCATTCAATATCACACCGGTTCTTTTTGTCGTTCCGATTTTTGTGCTGACACTTGCTCTTCTTAAGGTACCTCCTGTGGTGGCAATGCTTTCGAGTGCATTTCTGGCCATAATAATGGGAGCTTTTACTCAGACTGACCATGTGGAACTGATCAGGCTTGTAGATGCGATGGGTATAGGTTTTTCCATAGAAACAGGTGTGCCTGAACTTGATGCACTTCTTAACAGAGGCGGTATAGTTTCAATGATGGAAGTTGTGGCATGGACTCTTCTTACATTGGGAATGGGTCACTGCCTCAAAGAGGGAGGCATACTGCATGCGTTCCTCAACAAACTGCTGGTATTTATCAAGAAGCCTAAGCAGCTGGTAATTTCCACACTGCTGTTTTCGCTGGTTACAGCGTGTCTGACAGCATCCCAGTATCTTGCTATAATGCTTCCCGGTATGCTGCTCAGGGATGAGTATACAAAATTTAAACTCGATAAAAAGCTCCTTTCAAGGACTCTGGAAGATGGCGGTACAATGTTCTCGTTCCTTATTCCGTGGGACACTGCCGGTATATATACAGCATCGGTTCTGGGAGTTGCAACAATCACTTATGCGCCTTATGCCTTCCTTCTGTGGATAAACCCCATAATAGCGATAATATATGCGCTTATCGGCTTTGCCCAGTTTAAAGCGAAGGATGAAGATATAAAAAATGAACTCGAAGCTGAAGAAAATGCTTCTGCTTAATAAAATATACAGGAGGACAGATTTATGCAAAAGACAGGAAAAGTAATGCTGCCCCAGGGGAAAAAAATAGCTCTCAATCTGGGATTTGACTTCGATTCATCCTCTGTATGGATGGAATCTTTCGGAAAGACCTCGCCTGTTTATACTTCAAGAGGTGAATATGGCGCAGAAGTAGGAGTGCCGCGGATTCTGGATCTTCTTGATAAATACGATATTAAATCCACTTTCTTTGTACCGGGTCACACTATAGATACATATCCTGAAGTATGCCGGGAGATAGTGGCAAGGGGACATGAGATAGCCCACCACGGTTATGTGCATGAAGATCCGACAGATCTGCCCGTGCAAGAGGAAGAAGCTATTTTGGTTAAAGGACTGGAAGCTCTTGACAGAATAGGTGTCAAACCTGTTGGATACAGATCTCCGGGATTTGATTTCAGTCCAAACACCATGGATCTTTTGATGAAATATGATATCAAATATGACAGCAGTCTGATGGGACAGGATTTTTATCCTTATTGTCCGGCTCCATGCAAGGTGAATTTTGATAAGGGCAATGAATTTGGAGAACCTGTCGATCTGGTGGAAATGCCGGTATCTTGGTATATGGATGATTTTCCTCATTCGGAGTTCATCATGACAAGAACAGGGATGAAACCGCAGAGCCAGATATTTGAAATATGGATCGCTACATTTGACTACGGAATAGCAAACACTGAAAACGGAATGCTGAATGTAGCAATGCATCCGCAGGTCATAGGCAGACCTCATAATATCATGATGCTGGAAAAATTTATAAATCATGTTCTTGAATCGGGAGCATGGATTGCCCCCTTCGCGGAAATATATAAAAATATAAAATTTTAATGGCAGAGGAAAGAGGCTTTATAAGCCTCTTTCCTAATGAGGAGGTTGGCATGGACAGGATATATTATAACGGCACAGTTTGTTCACTTGACAGAGAAAACAGACGATATACCGCAATAGGTACAGACAATGGAAAAATAAAATTTCTCGGATCAGATGAAGAAGCATTAACTTATGATGCTGCAGAAAAAATCGATCTGAAAGGCAAGGTTGTACTGCCCGGCTTTGTAGACTCCCATCTGCACATGCTGAATTATGCGTTTGTGAAAATGTCTTACGGTATGTTTGGTGCTTCGTCTATCAAAGAGATAATACATAAAGGCAGATATATTGACCAAAACACGGCAGACCCTGAGCAGTGGATATATGGAAGAGGGTGGAATGAGGAGAACTTTACTGATGAAAAAAGACCCTTGACCAGATTTGATCTTGATAAAATATCTGTGGAAAGACCTATACTGTTCATACGTGTCTGCGGCCATAAGGCAGCTGTCAATTCCAAGGCCATGGCCATAATCATGGGACTTGAGCAGACAAAAGACTATATTGATCAGATAGATGCAGAAAACGGTATACTGACGGAAGCATCCATAAAATTGTGCTATAATATAATGAAAGAACCATCCGTGGAAGAAATCAAAGAAATGATACTTACGGCGCAGAAAGATATAAACGCTGCAGGAATAACAGGTGTAGAGACAGATAATTTTCTTTCACTTCCGGGAAGAAACAGTGAAAGGATAATGAAAGCATATCGGCAGCTGGAAGAAGAAGGAAAACTTACGTTAAGGATACGTGAACAGGCGTCTTTTACTGAATTTAGTCATATGAAAGATTTCATTGACAAGGGGTACAGAACCGGCCAGGGGGGAGAGTACTACACTATAGGCCCTGTAAAACTTTATGAGGATGGATCTCTGGGAGCAAGAACAGCTCTTATGAATGCGCCTTATGTAAATAGCAGTGAACATGGAACGACTGTACACAATCAGGATGAAACCAATAATCTGGTAGATTATGCATATAAAAACAACATGCAGATACTTATCCACGCAATAGGTGACAGAGCTTCGGATATGGTTTGCGCAGCTTATGAAAAAGCCATAGAAAAATATGGTATGAAAGATCATCGTCTTGCTGTAAACCACCTTCAGATTGTCAGTGAAAATCTTTTCGACAGAATGAAGAAGTATGGAATACTGGCATATATACAACCTGTGTTTGTAGCATCAGATAAAGAGCTGGTGACAGATCTGGTAGGTGTAGAGGCGGCCGGCCGCTCGTATATGTGGAAGACTATGATAGATAAAGGTCTTGTATGCTGCGGCGGGTCTGATTCGCCCGTAGAAAGTTTTGATGTGCTGGAGAATATACAGGTTGCGGTTACAAGAGACAAGCCGGGGGAAAAAACACAAGGCTGGCATCCTGATCAGAAGCTTTCAATCCTTGAGGCAGTCAGACTGTTTACGGTTAACAATGCTTTCTGTGCATTCGCAGAAGAAAGGCGCGGCACGATTGAGAATGGAAAGGATGCAGATCTTACGGTCCTTGAAAAAGATATATTTGATACAGATCCACATGAAATATCAAAAATAAAAATATGCATGACAATAGTGGCGGGAAGAGAGGTCTATAGAGGATAAAATGAAGAAAAAATTCAGTATAGGAGTTATCCCGGGAGACGGGGTAGGTCCTGAAGTAACAGCAGAAGGAGTGAGGGCTCTTAAAACTATAGCAGAAGTAGACGGCAGCGTTGATTTTGACTTTACATACTATCCGTGGGGATGCGATTATTATCTGAAAAATGGGATAATGATGGACGAAGATGGCCTTAAGAAGCTGGCAGTCCATGATGCCATACTTTTAGGGGCCGTAGGCGATCCGAGAGTGCCGGATCATATATCGTTATGGAACCTTCTTTTAAAGATAAGAAAAGGTTTTGACCAGTATATAAACCTTCGACCGGTAAAGCTGCTGAAAGGTGCGCCATGTCCCCTTACGCAGACTGACAGAAGTCAGATAGATATGATTTTTGTACGCGAAAACAGTGAGGGAGAATATTCCGGTAAAGGAAGATGGACCGGAAAAAACACCGACGGCGAAATGGCCGTTCAGGAGGATATTTTCACAAGAAAAGGATGCGAAAGAGTAATGCGGTATGCTTACATGCTGGCCCGCGAAAAAGGAAAGTCGCTGACAAGTGTGACAAAAAGTAATGCTATAAATTATTCTATGGTGTTCTGGGATAAGATATTTAATGAGCTGAAAAAAGAATTTCCCCAGGTAGAAACACATTCCTGCCTGGTAGATGCTGCGGCCATGTATATGATAAAAGAACCGGAAAGGTTTCAGGTTGTTGTCACGTCAAATCTTTTTGGGGACATTCTTACGGATCTGGGAGCTGCCATAGCGGGAGGAATGGGACTTGCCGCAGGGGCAAATATCAATCCGGAAAAGAAATATCCGTCTATGTTTGAACCTATCCACGGATCTGCACCGGATATCGCAGGTAAAAATATTGCAGACCCGCTTGCCACAATATGGGCAGTAAGTCAGATGCTTGAACATCTGGGCTTAAGAGATTGGGCCAGATTGCTGATAGATATAATAGAAGAAGTACTGTATGAAAAGCAGGCGATTACTCCTGACCTGGGTGGTACCGCTAAAACTTCGGAAACAGGAGAACGGGTAGCTGAAAAAATACGAATGAAATTTGCGGGAGGAAAAGAAAATGCCCTTGGCTAAGTTCGATCTGATCGGCATAATCCTCAATCCGTTTGTTCTCATGTTTGCGACCATAATAACAGGACTTTTATTTGGAAAAATAAGGTTCGGAAAATTCAGTTTCGGAAGCTCGGGAGCCTTATTTACCGGACTTATAATAGGGTGGGCCGCATACAGATTTGCACAGGTTATATACACGGGTGAGGGCCCGTCAGGAATGGATGCTGCGGTGCAGATAATAGAAGAAAACGGAGGCAAAGTAATAAACTCATATTTCTTTACTACTGCACTCATAATTTTTGTAGCTGCTGTAGGACTGCTGGCTGCTAAGGACCTTGGTGTCGTGATAAAGAAATACGGGGTAAGGTTTATAATTCTGGCAATGCTCATAACCTTTGTAGGCGCAGGAGCTACATATGCATGCACAGCATTTTGCAAGGATACCAATTCCTATGCAGTGACAGGTGTATATACGGGAGCAATGACCAGCTCTCCAGGACTTGCCTCGGCTCTTGAAACGGCCGGAAACCATGCTTCAGAAATATCAGCTCAATATGAGACTCTAAGTGAATCTGAAAAGGAAAATATTCTTGATGTGCTGAGGCTTAATGAAAAATATGAGGGTCTTACGGTCGAAAATACAGAAAGTCTTACTGAAGAGATGAGGAAGGATTATATTAATCAGGCTACAGCCCAGGTAGGAATAGGTTCTGCAGTGGGCTATCCGTTTGGCGTGATAATTGTCATACTTGCAGTAAACTTTCTCAATGTTATTTTTAAGTTTGATGTTGAAGAAGAGAAAAACAGATATATACAGGACATGCAGGCAGCCAGAAGTGTGGCCGGCAGCAGAACTGTCCCCTCTGAGGGTTTCAGTATCATATCATTTGCCATAGTCTGCCTGGCAGGCTATGTTATAGGCTCAGTAAAACTTTATATGGGGCCTCTGGGATATATAAGCCTTGAGGCTACAGGAGGTGTACTCATAAGCGCACTCGTATTGGGATATATTGGAAAAATCGGCCCGCTCTCGTTCAGGCCTGATCCCGGGATCATGGGAGTGATAAGGGAACTGGCATTGAGCTTTTTCCTGGCTGTTGTAGGACTTAATTATGGATATGGAGCAGTTGATGCTGTTATAGGTTCAGGACTGGTGCTGGCACTTGTGAGTCTTATCGTGGGATTCATTGCGGTAATGGTCGGGTTTATTGTCGGCAGGTATGTTTTTAAATTAAACTGGATAATACTATCAGGTGCCATATGCGGAGGAATGACATCGACCCCTGGCCTGGGAGCCGCTACCGAGGCCGTCGGAAGTGATGATCCGGGAGCCGGGTATGGAGCTACTTATCCATTTGCCTTGATGGGTATGGTTATTTTTTCTATAATACTTAATAAACTGCCGCTTTTGTGAAAGAGATAAAAAAGATATTTTTTGACAAATTCTCATTTAATCATCACTGAAACTACAAAAAACTGCAAGAATTCTGCTATGAAATCATTGAAAAATAGCCATTTCTTTGACTTTTTGAGCCTCCTGTGGTAAAATAATACGGTCACATAGAAAAGGAGGATTTATGGTAGATAAACCAAAAGGCAAGACCGAGATCCTTATGGAAAGACTTTTAGGATGGTGCAGTCATCTGGCTGGCAAAGTCGACAAAAAAACTGAAGGGCACAGATGCGCTGTCAAAAACTTCAGAAAGTGTCATCCTAGGATCTCAAGAACCATTGTGGTTTCAGTCATGACAGTCGTCCTGGGAGCAGTGATTGTGGGATTTACCGCGCCGAAGACAGTGACGGTAAATATAGATGATACCAGTGGTATAACAACCACCCAATATGAGACGACAAGCATGAGAGTGGACACCTTTTTAGAGAACCACCAAATTGACTATGTATATGGACAGGATATAATCGATGTCCAGCTATATGATGTGATTTCCGATGGTATGGAAATAAATATCAGTAAAGCGGTACAGATTCCTGTAACAGCTGACGGTAAGACGCAGATAATAACCACTCTGCCCGTGACGGTAGAGGAACTTCTCGACGAGCTTGAAATAGAAGTCGGTGAAGATGATATAGTAGAACCTGCCGAAGATCATGTTTTGCAGAAAGGTGACAAGTTGTTTGTCAGAAGAGTGACTACCGGAGTTGTTGTCGAGGAAGAAGTTACTGATTTCACTCAAAAATATGTAGCAGACTACAGCATGACCATAGGTAAAAAAGAAGTTGTGCAGGAAGGAACTTCCGGCAAAGTAAAGAACACTTATGATGTTGTTTATATAGACGGGGTGGAATCAACAAGAACCCTAAAGGAAACTGAAGTCCTTGCAGAAAAGCAAGACAGGATTACAGCCTATGGAATGAATATTTCATCAGGAATTCCTGAAGGACTGACGTATAAAACAAAAATAAGCGGAGTAAGGGCAGTGTCTTACCACTTCCAAGGTACTCCAAAAGGTGCTTACGGACTGCCGTGCACATATGGAACATGTGCAGTTGACAAAGATGTTATACCTTTGGGCTCCCTATTGTATATAGAGGGGTATGGATATGCCATAGCTAATGATGTAGGAAGTGCCATAAAGGGAAACGTTGTGGATCTTTACATGGAAGATTCAAAGCAATGCAGTGCATGGGGTGCAAGAACCGTAAATGTGTATGTAATAAGTTGATTTGTGTCTGAGAAAAATTTTTTATAGACTGAAATATATCGCAATGGTTAGACCCCTGTCTCCTGATATAAGAGACAGGGGTCTTTATTTAGAAAGATCTTTTTAATATAACCTGCTTTTAATTAAATAAGATTTTTGTACCTTTTCATTTCCTCAGATGTTTTTCTATAAGATCCATAAAAACCGGAATGTATTCTTTCTTGGGAAATATAGCTCTGGCCAAAGTCTTGTTTCCTCCCCCTCGGCCTTGATAAATTGAAGCATTTTCTTTTACAAGTCTGCCGCAGTCTATTGATCCTGAAGAACATAGAAACACTGTATTTGTCGGGTTATGAACGAGAAAAGCCAGGACAGGAATGTCCTTTTCCGCCTCACGGCCTATGGACGTCAGATCATCAGGTGAAAGTATATCATAGTATTTTATAGGGATAACCGATGAAGGATTGCTTTCTATTGCAGATATAAGATCCGCTGCCTCCCTTCTGATTATTTCCTTTTTCAGCAGATAAAGCTGTGTACGTGCGGTTCTGTTTTTCTCCTGCTGAGAACGGAATTTTTCTGTCACATCATCTTCGCCTGCAGACAGATTTACAGCAAGAGACATGAGCGTATCGTAGTGCTGTGAAGCTTTTTGAAAAGCTCTTTTACCTGATTCAAAATAGATACGGAACATGCCTTTATTGGGCTCTACTTTATATATCTTAATCATGCCAACCTGCCCTGCAGTAGAAGGATGAGTTCCGCAGCATGCAACACAATCTGAGGGCTTATCGGGGGAACCGACACAAACTATTGTAATATCCTTTTTTATAGTAAGAGCTTTCCTGAGAGGAAGACCCATGGCTTGGCTGCTGTCATCAAAATGCCGGCTTATGACAGGAAGATCCTGCCATATAACTTTGTTGGCTTCAAGTTCGGCGTGCTTGGCCATCTGCCAGGTTATTTCAGTATAAGACGGATCATTCTCAAGGCTTATGTCAATTGTCATGTAATTGTCACCCATATGAAAACCTCGGTTGACACCACCGAATTCCCGATGGAAAATCCCGCTGAGTATATGTTCTCCACAGTGTCGCTGCATATTATCAAATCTTCGATCCCAGTCAATTTTTAACGTTACTGTATCGCCTGCTTTGATGTCTTCTCTGCTGCATTTTATATGGTGCCAGATATTGTCATCGCGCTCGTGGACATCATCTACAACAAATCCGTCTATAGTTCCTGTATCACAACTCTGTCCTCCGCCTTCAGGAAAGAAAAGAGTACGATCTAAGGTAATAAGAAGACTGTCATCTTTTTCGATAACAGAAGAAACTGTGGCCTGCGTCTGACACATATATACATCCTCTTTAAAAAGTCGTATGGTATTCATAAGAAAACTCCTTTTTTTTTGTAATATAATTATAGCATACTTTGATAAAGGTTAAAATGAGGCAATAATTTAATAATTCAAATGAGAAAAAAGGCTGCAGATGTGAGTTTTTTAAGCGTTTAAGGTATTTTTTTCTTACATGCCGCGCTCATTTTATTACAGGCTGCATACAGAATTTGAGATGACATGTGTAATACTGTACAAGCAATTTCACGTATGCTAAAAAGAAGGAAAGGGGTATCATACATGAAAAAAAACCTGATAACAGCAGCAATGTTGTTTATTTTGAGCGCTGTATTCTCTACAGCAGTGTTTTCTTATCCACAGGTACAAAGGGGAGGGGAGCAGCAATCAGCTCGTTCTGCTGAGGCAAATGCAACAGGGGAAACCGTGATAGTGGTGGATGCAGGTCATGGGGGAGTAGATGCAGGGGCATCAGCAAAGGACGGAACATCAGAAAAAGATATAAACCTTGCTATTGCGTTAAAGTTAAAAGAAAAGGCCGAAAAATACGGTGTACATGTGGTTATGACAAGAGAGGGCGACAGTGAACTCTTAGAGGGATACGACGGGAGCGGTGGAAGAAAGAGATACGATATGGAAAACAGAAAACGTATCATAGAAGAAAACAATCCTGTGCTGACTGTTTCCATACATCTTAACAGTTATCCGGCAGATGCATTAATATACGGTGCTCAGGTTTTTTATCCGAATGAAGACAATACAGAAAAAGAAGTGGAGCATACATCAATATCTTCTGCTGATTTTGCGCGAAGTGTTCAGAATGCCATAGAAAAAGCCATACCTGACGGTGAGGAAAAAGAAGCTGCTGCCAAAGGAGACATATTTCTTTTCAGGGAAATAAAGAGCCCTATAATATTGGTGGAATGTGGTTTTTTATCCAACTCATCTGAGTGTGAAAAACTTAAAGATCCGGAGTATCAGAATAAGATGGCTTCAGCCATATGGGAAGGAATAAATGGAATTTTATGTATTCCTGAAAATGGAAAACCAAGAATAGTTGACAGCGCGAACAAAGCATAATTATCAACAAAAAAATCTGTGGATAACTTTCTGTTGACAAATTGGGGATGACGCTATATACATTGAAAAAAAGCCAATATTGCAATTTTGAGTTTTCCACAGGTACCTAAGGATAAAATTGTATACGATTTATGGCAAGGCTGTGGATAAAAGCTGAAAACATTGGAAAATAAAGAAGATTTTGATGTTGAAAAATGTTTGCGTATATGCGAACAACGGTTGACATAATACGACAAAATGTTACAATATATTTAAATTGATTTTGTAAATAGAAAGTTGTTAAAAAAGAGGGAGGTAAAAAAATGATGTATCCGTATAACTCTTATAGCTACAGTTATGGCTATGGCAATAATGGGGCAACCAGTCTAGTCATCATACTTTTGGTAGCGGTGATACTTGCGATTGTTTTAAATTTTACGTTTTTGTCAAAAAAGAATGAAGGAAAATATAAGGGCGCATTAGGTAAAATATACAATTTTTTGTGTTTTAATAAATTTTATGTTGAAGAAATATTTAAACTTATATATATCATCACAGCAGTGGTAATAACTGTAATAGGACTCATCATGTTGTTCAATTTCAATTTCATAGTGGGTTTACTTATCATTATAATAGCAAATGTGCTTCTACGCATAACTTACGAGCTGATAATGATGTTTATAATATTGTGCAGAAAGACGGTTTCCATAGACAAAAGGCTTGATAAAATTTCGAAATTCTACAGCGATGATTTTGACAGCGGTTTAAATGAAAGCGACAGGAATCGTTGCTGTGTCGAAGAGTGTTTCCAATGTGACGGTAAAGTTGACGACATAGCTGAAGAAGGATGCAATAACTGTTGCACGGAAACTCCTGAAACTTGTGAGGAATCTTGTGATGTGACAGAAGAAAATCAGGAAGGAAAACCTGAGACAGGATTTGAAGTTACAAATGAAGAGGATTTTGAAGAAAAAACAGAAGCAGATACCGAAGACAAAAATGATCCTCCTATCAATACGTCAGACAGATAATTAAATATCCATGGTAAACTGTAACCCGCAGTATATGCAGACTGCGGGTTTTTGTATATCTGCATATTTTAAAACTTATTTTAATTACATAAACAAGGATAAATAGATAAAGATAAGTAAAGAATACACAATGAGATGTTAAAGAAAAAAGCAGGAATCACGTCATTCAGAATAATATTGGCTGCATTTGCCATAGCTATAGTGATAGGTACATTTTTTCTTATGCTGCCGTGGGCTGTGAAAGAGGGAAACCATGTTACTGTGGAAGATGCACTGTTCACTTCTGTTTCGGCAGTTTGTGTCACTGGACTGTCAATTTACGATACTGCATCCTGCTGGTCTTGTTTTGGACAGATTGTTATAATGGCTCTGATACAGCTGGGAGGTATAGGTGTGATAACTGCCGCTGCTTCAATGATGATGTTGTCAGGGAAAAAAATAACACTGCTGCAGCGAACAGTCATGACAGAAGCCGTTTCTGCCCATAAAGTGGGCGGTATAGTAAAAATGACAGGATTTGTAGTAAAAATTGTGTTTGCGGCAGAGCTTGCAGGGGCGGCAATAATGTCACCGGTATTTTGCAGCCGTTATGGCCAAGAAGGATTATGGATGGCTATGTTTCATTCAGTGTCGGCGTTTTGTAACGGAGGATTTGATATAATGGGTGAACAGGAAGGTGCCTTCTCTTCGTTATATGCATTCAGAGACGATGTACTTGTAAATATAGTCCTCATGGCACTTATAATAACAGGCGGCATCGGATTTCTGACATGGGAAGATGTAAGAATAAATAAATTTCATTTCAAAAAGTACAGATTGCAGACTAAAGTGATAATACTGACAACTTCAGTTCTGATATTTTTCCCTGCACTATATTTTTTTTCGTTTCAGTTTGAAGAAGAGGACATCAGAGGAAGATTGTTTGCTTCACTGTTTCAGTCTGTTACCGCAAGAACGGCAGGATTCAGTACTGTGGATATTTCAGCCATGAGTGAAACGAGTCTTTTTATAATAATGTTTCTGATGTTTGTGGGAGGCAGTCCCGGTTCAACTGCGGGCGGAATCAAAACTACAACTCTTGCCGTGCTGATCGGCACTACTGCGGCAGTGTTACGAAGAAAGGATAATACTCATTTTCAGGGAAGAAAAGTTGAACAGGTTGCTGTAAGAAATGCAATTGCTGTTTTCATGCTGTATATGTCCGTTTCTTCAATAGCGGGAGTAATAATCTGCTCTTTGGAGCGCCTTCCGCTGTCATATTGTATTTTTGAGTCTGTTTCTGCATTGACAACTACCGGGCTGTCCGTGGGAATAACTCCCGGGTTATGTACGGTTTCAAAAATAATACTGACAGTATTGATGTTTACAGGCAGGGTAGGTGGTCTTACACTTATTTATGCAGTTCTTCCCGGTAATCCCAGGGATAAATCATCAAACCTGCCCCATGAAAAGATCACAGTGGGATAAAGGAGGAAAAATGAGATCTATACTTCTCATCGGAGTTGGAAGACTGGGGAAAAATATTGTTACTAACCTAAGTGCACTCCAGCATGAAATCATGGCTGTAGATATATCAGAGGAAAGAGTGGAAGAAGTGTTACCATATGTAACAGGAGCGCAGATAGGAGACGGTACCAGCACATCTTTTCTAAAGTCACTTGGCGTAGGAAATTATGATGTATGCATTGTCGCCATGGGCAGTGATTTTAGAAGTTCCCTTGAGACGGCATACCTTCTAAAAGAACTGGGAGCAAAAAAGGTAGTTTCAAGAGCTACAGAAGATGTGCAGGAAAAATTTTTACTGAACAACGGAGCCGATGCAGTGCTTTATCCTGAAAAGGAAGTTGCAGAATGGGTATCTGTAAAATATACTTTTGACAATGTAAAAGATTACATGAGGCTGGATGAAACCATGTCGCTGTTTGAGATAAGCATGCCTAAAGGCCGGCATGGCAGTGAAGCTGAGAAGACAGACTTAGCAGAAAAATTTGATATTCACATCATTGGAATAAGGAAAAAAGGTGCAGAAAAATGGATATTGAGGCCGGATACGTTGCCGGAAGAAGGAGATCTTGCCCTGATAGCAGGAACAATTAAAAATGTACAGAAATACTTACGCACCTGATATGACAGAGGCAAATCAGCTGCAGTCTGCACAAAACCGCCTGAGCTTATTATTCTTCAGGCGGTTTTGCTATGGTTGCGACAAAATCTTCAAAATCATCAAAAGAGCTGTTTATAAAATCAAAAAGAACAGGGTCTTTAAATTCATATTTGGATACGGGGACGATAAAAGGCGCCATGGATGATTCTGCCAGATCCAGTTCAAGCTTACGAATGTCTTTAATATTATAGGATGCCAGTATCAGCTGATTATCTTCGAGAACAAAGTATATTCCCAGGACATCATCGTTGAGAAGATAGGTGGAATTCTTCACATGATCATTATGAGGCTGAAAAATCATGAACAATTTTCCTGAGGCATAATCAGATATCATTGCTTTTCTTGTAAACTGTGTGGTATGTCTGTCAAATTCAGGCGCAGAAGGGACAAGATCTGCAACTGTTATAAATTCAGGCCTTGAAGTCATCATGGAAGCCTCTGCGGCAGAAACCTGAAACTCAGAGACTTTTTCATATCTGACAACTTTAAGATGGTCAAGAGAAATCTGAGTTATAAGTAGAAAGTATCTGCTGTCATATTCTATCAGAGATTCACACATATATGATCTGAAAGTATTGAAAGTGCCAAAATCTCTGTCATTATCTGTCACGTGATAATCGGTATTGGTACCACTTACCGCATCGGGGGCTTCTTCTATTACATTCCTTAAAAGAGTAGCACCTTTATGGTTTGGAAAAATATCGGTACGCACATAACCTTTTGTCAGGAATTTCGCTGCGCCGAAATCTTTACCCACACACCTCATGATAAAATAATTGATTACCTGATACGGAGAGTCAAGCCTGGGACACTGTTTACACATAAGAATGTATTCCTCAGCTTCAGTGAGTTTTATTCTTGGCGAGAGCATAAATTCATATTCCTCATAGTCATCAGGAAGAGGAAGATTGCTTTTGAGGTTAAGATCCACATAGCTTTGAAGCATGTATCTTGCTTCTCTTTCATTAAGACTTACGCGTTTACCGCCCAGACCTCCCATCATGCAGTTCTCAATGTCTTCTATTTCCTGAACCTCTTGTGCAGATCCGTTGCCGAGAACGCTGCGATAGGTCTCAAACCCCGATTCTTCGGCATCAAAATAAAAAAACTGCTGGAGATCCGTAAGATATGTGTTTTCCGTAAGCTTCCAGTGCACGCACATGCTTACCACACCCATGAGCCGTGTATCTGTGATAGAAGCTGAGACGAATTCTTTGGGGCTGTCTTCCAGCGTTTCAGCAAGTCCTCCGTTTATGACCTTAAAAGTAGAGCGTATATCTTGATATGACAACTTTGTTACCTCTTTTTCTTATTTATACTAATAGTATACAATATTCCCGAAAAAAAACAAAAATTATTTTAAAAAAGAAAAACATTTGTATAGGGAAAAGTGTTATATAGATATAAAAGTGATCTATAAATAAAAGATATTCCATAAAGGTAGTATGATGAACCGATTTGAAAAAATATATAAAAATAATATCGATATGGTATACAGACTTGCTGCTGCCATGCTGAAAGAAAGTCAGGATGCAGAAGACGTAGCGCAGACAGTTTTTATAAAATTGTATAAAACTCTGGACAAGGATATTTTTAATGATGAAGAACATATACGACGCTGGCTTATAAGGGTGACAAGAAATGAAACACTTAATTTCATAAGAAAACATAAAACGGAAAAGAATTATGAAAAAAAATATCTGAAAATTGAAAATGTTAAGGCAGCAGGCAGAGACTTTGCTCCGGAATATGAAAGAACGGATATTATCAGAAAAAGCCTTGAAACTCTGCCTTTGAAATACAGGCTGACACTATACCTGTTCTATTATGAAGGATATAGTTCAGCAGAGATAGCAGAGATATTGGGGAAAAAGCATGCAACTGTCAGGACATGGCTTTATGCAGGCAGAAAAAAGCTGAAAATAAAGCTGCAAAAGGAGGAAGAGTGATGAAACAGGATGAATTGAGGGAATATTTTGAAAAAATTAGACCTGATGATGAACAAAAAACAAGAATATTTGAAGGCGTCATGCAGAAAAAAGATGATACACAGGTTTACAGAGCTCCGCATAAAGGCAGGAGGGTCCTGATACTTGCAGCAATGTTTGTATTGATTATGGGGTGTATAGCATATGGAACTACCCTGATAAAACAAAACGATGCCATGAGAGATATTGGCTACTGGTGTGACGGTAAACCGGCAGACAGCAATATATATATGACAAAAGAGGGATATAAGGTAATAGTAGGTGATGCCGGGTCATCTGTTTCGGTGACAAGAGGCAAGTTTGGAGATAAAGAACCATTTGAGAGTGAAGTCAGTGTAACATGTGAGCAGGATACAGGCACAGTGCCTGTATTGATTCTGGATGAAAAAAGATATATTGAGGAAAAAGCTGAAATAGAGGATGAAGGATATAATCCAATAATGCTGCTTATAGTGGAAGGGTTTGAAACAAAGCCTGAAGATGTGGAAGCTTTGACAGAAGAAATTATAGACTATTATGAAGTCAATGGGGAAGTTGACAATGGTTTCTATGACAGCATTGAGGAAAAGTATCAGCTGGGAGAAAAAGGTCCGCTTAAAGATATCGGCTGCTGGTGTGGCGACAAGCCGGCCGATGATAATATCAGAATCACAGATGAAGGGTATAAAGTCATAGTGGGTGATGAAGGATCTGCAATCTCTATAACGCGAGGGACATTGAAAGAACAGAAACCGTTTACGATACGCTTCACATTGACATGTGATAAAAAGACCGGCACGGTTCCTGTGGTAATATTGGATGAGAAACGCTATGCAGACAAGAAGGAAGATGTGAAAGCGGCAGGATATGAGCCATTTGGTCAGCTGATAGTGGAAGGATTTGAAGTAGCGCCTGAAAATGTAGATGCGTTGGTAACCGAGGCCATAAAATATTATGAAGCTAATGGAAAGATTGATATGAAAGAGTATATCGTATTGAAGGAAAAATATGATCTGCAGTAGGAATAAGAGATTTTTACATAAATTATATGATTGACAGTTGACTTTGGGGGTAAAAGATATATAATGATATGAGCAATAAAAACTGAAAATCCTTATTGAGAGCGGCTGAGGGAATAGGCCCTGCGAAGCCCGGCAACCTGTGTACATGGGTAAGACCATTATGCAAGGTGCTAAATCCTACAGAAATATCATTTCTGAAAGATGAGGAAAGATACCGATAAATTCCGACCTCTCTTTTTAGAAAGAGAGGTTTTAAATTATTGGGGATAAGGATTTAAGAGAAAAAAGGAGGTACAAGTAAATGAAAAAATTGTTCACATCCGAATCCGTAACTGAAGGACATCCGGATAAAGTCTGCGACCAGATTTCCGATGCTATCCTTGATGCCATAATGGAGCAGGATCCATACGGCAGAGTAGCAGCAGAGGCTACCACCACCACAGGCTATGCAATGGTAATGGGTGAGATAAGTACAAAATGCTATGTTGATATACCTAAGATTGTCCGTAAAGTAATATTAGATATAGGATATGACAGAAGCGATTATGGATTCGACGGCAACACCTGTGCAGTACTTTCTGCCATTGACGAACAATCCGGCGATATAGCCATGGGAGTTGATAAGGCTCTTGAATATAAGGACGGAACTCTTGATGACAAGATAGACACCATAGGAGCAGGTGATCAGGGACTTATGTTCGGATATGCATGTAATGAGACTCCGGAGCTTATGCCTATGCCTATTGCTCTTGCTCACAAGCTGGCAAGAAGACTTGCCGAAGTGAGAAAAGATGGAACATTAAAATATCTCCGCCCTGATGGAAAAACACAGGTCACTGTAGAATATGACGGCAATCAGGTAAAGAGAATAGATACAGTTCTGGTTTCTACCCAGCATGATCCTGATGTGACACAACAGCAGATAAAAGACGATATTATTAAACACGTGGTAAAACCCATAGTTCCGGCAGAACTGCTTGATGAAAATACAAAATACTTTGTGAATCCGACAGGAAGATTTGTAATCGGCGGGCCTCACGGAGACTCAGGTCTTACAGGCAGAAAGATAATTGTAGACAGCTATGGCGGATACGCTCGCCACGGAGGCGGAGCTTTTTCCGGAAAGGATCCTACAAAAGTTGACCGCAGTGCGTCATATGCGGCAAGATATGCTGCTAAAAACGTGGTGGCAGCAGGAATTGCCGATAAATGCGAAATTCAGCTTGCTTATGCCATTGGTGTAGCAAGACCTGTATCTATTATGGTGGATACTTTCGGTACGGGAAAGATTTCAGATGAAAAGATAGCTGAACTGGTAGAAAAGAATTTCGATATGAGACCTGCTGCAATCATAAGAGATCTTAATCTGAGAAGACCTATATACAGACAGGTGGCAGCATATGGACATTTCGGAAGAACTGATATAGACCTTCCATGGGAACATACTGACAAAGCGGAGACACTGAAAAAGCAGGTCGGAATCTGATACTTAAAAGCTTATGTCTGATAAAAAAGAAAAAAATGCCGGGGATACGAAAAATCATATCCCCGGCATTTTCACATACAATTGGGGCAAAGAATCTGTCCAAAATGGTGGCAGGTTTAAGCACGTTTATCAAGAGCCTGCTTAAGATAACCGACGGTTATAATAGCACAGATTACAACTCCGGCATAAGGCCAGTTGGCATCGGTCAGCCCGAAAATCTTTGAGCCGAGACAGCATAGTCCTATAAGGGCTCCTGCTCCTGCCCGTATAAAATTCATCGTTCTATCAGACATAAATAGCCTCCTATTTTTTTAAACCGGCAGCTTCCATTATTGAAACGGAAGCGCTGGCGCCAATTCTGTCAGCACCTGCTTCTATCATTGACATTACAGCATCAAGATCTCTGATGCCGCCGCTGGCCTTAACCTGCATACTGTCACTGACTGAATGACGCATTAAGGCGACGTCCCGGGTGGTTGCTCCGCCTGTGGAAAATCCTGTAGAAGTTTTTACAAAAGCAGCTCCTGCTTCCTCAGAAAGACGGCATACGGTTCTTTTTTCCTCATCGGTTAGAAGACAGGTCTCAATGATAACTTTGACAATAGCATTATACTTTGAAGCCGTGTCAACTACTGATTTTATATCTTCATAAACAAATTCTTCACCGCCCTCTTTAAGAGCACCTATATTTATTACCATATCTATTTCAGATGCACCGTCTCTGCAGGCTTCTTCTGTTTCAAAAACTTTTACGGCAGTGGTGCATGCGCCAAGAGGGAACCCCGTGACAGCGGCAATTTTCACATCCGAATCTTTGAGACAATCGCGGCACTGGGCCACATTGGAAGAATTTACACATACAGAATAAAAGTCATATTTTAAAGCTTCTTCACATAACTTGTCTATCTGCTCAGCAGTAGCATCTGCCTTGAGCAGAGTATGATCAAAATATTTGTTGAGGGGCTTAGTAAGAGCCATACAGCTACCTCCTTATGTTTTATGTCTTTAAATTATAACATGAGGGGAATTATATTGCAATGACGGTGTTTTGAGCATATAATGATAAGTGTGATATCATGATACATGTGTTACAGAACAAGGATATATTGACTGTATTGTTTTTGCGAGGGGTTCTGACGACAAGTTATATATATTTTAATGCACATCATGTAACCGGTGTAACATACGTAAAATAAATTTTCAGGTGTTTTAGTATATAAATAAAGCGTAATTTTATAATAAAATTAAGACTGATCAAAAGAGGTAATTATGGAAAAGGCAAAAAAAGAGATTTTGAGACTGGGAAGACTGAAATGGCTGTGTTTTTTGCCGGCGGGCATTATGTTTCTGTGGACACGCGCTGCTTTCGGGACGATGATATCTTCTATTCTTGCTGCTGTATTTGGTGTTGCATTTGTCAAGATATGCAGCAGAGGTAAAAGAACAATAATATGTGAGGAAATAATAAAAGATATGAAAGCGGGCCTTGACAAAGCCGGATTTTATGATACTGTCTTTGAAATTAAAAGTCTGAATATAGGGCTTGTTGTGAGAGTTTATCTTATCAGAGCAAAAAACAAAGCAGAAGTATGCTCCCGCATAGTAGCCGATATGATGGAAAACGGGTGGTACAAAGAACACATCTGGCTGACCCAGGTGGTGGATATAGAAGGCGCAGAATCGCTTTTGGAAGCCAGAAGGGCATTAAATGACGCACTTATTGAGGATATAAAAGAAAAAACTGAACGAAGGTGAAAGTATGAAAAATGTTCTGATAATAGACGGGCAGGGCGGTCTTTTGGGAAAGCAGATGGTGGAAGCTGTGAAAAAACTCATACCGGAAGCTGATATAACTGCAGTAGGCACTAATCCTGTTGCAACGACCAGTATGCTCAAAGCCGGTGCTGATAATGGAGCAACCGGTGAAAATGCCGTAATAGTAGGCGCAAGAAACGCTGATATAATAGTAGGACCCATAGGAATAGCCATAGCTGATTCACTTCTTGGTGAAATAACGCCGGCCATGGCAGTAGCTATAGGACAGAGCAGGGCGAAAAAAATCTTGATTCCCGTAAACAAATGTAATAATATAGTAATAGGTACAGACGATAAATCTACTTCCGAACTTATCGCTGAAGCCATAGAAAAGATCAGAGAGATCAGCAGAAGCTGATCCATGTGCCAGAAGGTACAGATCATCCAGAAGGAGACCTGTATCTTTTATTTTTTGTGAAAAGCTAAGGGAGAGAAGCTCCTGCAGCTTTCAGAGAAAGAGGTAAATATGACAAATCACACAAATCATAATCATATCAGAAATCTGGTTCTTTCAGCATTATGTCTTGCAATAGCAATGTTTCTGCCGTTTCTTACAGGTCAGATACAGACCATAGGAAATATGCTGTGCCCTATGCATATACCTGTATTTCTTTGCGCATATATATGTGGATGGAAGTGGGCTGCAGCTGTAGGCTTTATTGCTCCTTTCATCAGATACTCCGCATTCGGTATGCCGCCTATAATGCCCATAGGTATAGGCATGGCTTTTGAGATGATGACTTACGGACTGGTGGCGGGAATACTTTACAAAGTTCTTCCCAAAAAAAACGTGAACATATATGTGTCCCTTGTCATATCAATGATAGCAGGAAGAGTAGTATGGGGAATCGCAAGACTTATTATATCAGGAGTCGCTTCCGGACAGTTTACCTGGCAGATGTTTATAAGCGGAGCTGTGCTTACCGCCATTCCCGGAATCGTATTACATATCATACTGGTCCCTATTATTGTGATAGCTCTACGCAGAGCAAGGCTTATTCAATAATAAGCAGGGGTTTTAAATAATCCTATAAAAAACAGAAATGGCCGGCCATATGCCTGCCATTTTTTGTTTGGCAGGGCGTTAAAGTATTGAAAAAGACACTGTTTTGTAATATAATTAAACGGTTAGATACATAAGAAATTGTTATAGAAAGGAACTCCTGATGGGTATAAAAGTGGCAAAGTTCGGCGGATCCTCCGTTGCTGACGGTATCCAGCTGACAAAGACCAAGCGAATAATAGAAAAAGATCCGGACAGAAAATATATAGTGGTATCTGCACCGGGAAAGCGATTTGAAGGTGACAACAAAATTACGGATCTTCTTTATCTCTGTAAGACACATATAGAGCATAATCTGCCATATGATCAGATATTTCAGGTGGTGGTTGACAGATACATGGCTGTGGAACTTAATCTGGGTGTAGACGTGGATCTGGTTATGCATCTTGACAAGATAAGGGAAAATCTGAGAAAAAATCCAAGCGCTGATTATATTGCCTCAAGAGGGGAATATCTGAATGCCATACTGGTTGCGGCATTTTTAGGATATGATTTTGTAGATACCGCAAATCTGATAAAATTTGACGCCAAAGGCAGAGTCAAGATAGAAGAAACGGACAGATTGCTCAGAGAAGAACTTGCAAAACACGAAAGAGCCGTACTGCCGGGATTTTACGGTTCCACTGATGATGGGGAAATCAAGACTTTCTCAAGAGGTGGTTCAGATATAACAGGCGCCCTGGTGGCAAGGGCCATCAACGCAGACGTATATGAGAACTGGACCGATGTATCCGGCTTTCTTATGGCAGATCCAAGAATAGTTAAAAATCCCAGACAGATTAAAACCATATCATACAAAGAACTTAGAGAACTTTCGTATATGGGAGCCAGTGTTCTTCATGAAGATGCCATATACCCTGCAAGACTGGCTAACGTGCCAATCAACATAAGAAACACTAACATACCTGCAGATCCGGGAACTTTTATTACTGCCGAAGTCAGTGAGTCGGAAGAAGATGACGGAATAATAACAGGTATAGCAGGAAGCAAAGACTTTACAGTAGTTGCTCTGTATAAGAACATGATGAGCAGTGAACGGGGATTTGTAAGACGAATACTGGGAATTCTTGATGATTATGATATAAATTTTGAGCATCTGCCAAGCGGTATTGACACCGTATCTGTGGTAATGTCTGATAAGGCTCTTAACGGAAGGCTGGATGAAGTCGTGGAGGCATTCAGACAGAGACTGCAGCCTGACAGCATAGATGTATTTGAGAATATGGCTCTTATAGCTACAGTAGGCCACAGAATGTCATACAGGCCGGGAGTTTCGGCGAAACTTTTTAATGCATTGGGTAGTGAAAAGATCAATATCCGTATGATAGATCAGGGCTCCAGCGAGATGAATATCATAGTGGGTGTTGAGAATAAAGATTTTGAAAAGGCTATAAAAGCAATTTACAAAGCATTTGTGGAGGAGGAGCAGTGATGAAAAAGCTGGTTACTATAAGCCGTGAATACGGTAGCGGCGGCAGGATAATAGGAAAACTGCTGGCTGAAAAGCTGGATGTGCCGTTTTATGATAAGGAAATCATAGATATGGCAGTCGAGGAAAGCGGTTTTTCAAGAGAGATGATAGAAGGCGCAGAACTTAAAGCTAAAAGCAGCTTTGCATATAATCTGGCGTCGGCACTCAATTTCAGCGAAGGGATGACATCCAGCCCTCTTTCTGTAAATGAAAAACTGTTTCTTGCTCAATTTCAGGTAATAACTGAAATAGGTAATGGCGGCGAAGGTGTTATAGTGGGCAGATGTGCAGATTATGTGCTCAAAGATATGCCGGGAGTGACCAATGTGTTTATTCATGCTGAAATGGAGGATCGGGTTAAGAGAGCTATAGAAGTATACGGTGATGACAAGAATAAAATTGATAATATTATAAGCACATACGATAAGGCGAGACAGAACTATTATAATTATCATACATGCCAGAAATGGGGAGAATATAAAAACTATAATCTGGCAATAAACAGCAGCTATATAACAGAAGAAGAAGCAGCTATGCTTATTAAGAATTATGTGGAAAGAAGGACTTACAGATGAAGATTGGTATAACTGACAGTAAAAAAACCGTCCCATCAGGGAAGTTAAAAGGCAATGCTATTCTTACGGGTATAGGTATAGGACTTGCTGCAGCAGTGGCGCTTTCTGCTGCGGCTACAGCAGCTGTCAATAAAGCTGCAGAAGCAAAGAAACAGAAATAACAAGATAACTGCAGCGGTGTTTGCCGGTACGGAAAGGACAGGATAAAATGGCAAAAGATAAAGGAACATATTATATAACCACGCCCATATATTATCCCAGTGCGAATCTGCACGTGGGACACACATATTGTACCGTTATGGCCGATGCCATGGCAAGGTTCAAAAGGCTGTGCGGATATGATGTTCATTTTCTTACGGGAACAGATGAACACGGACAGAAGATAGAAACTCTGGCTGAAGCTAAGGGCGTCACCCCTCAGGCGTATGTTGATGAAGTAGTAGATGGGATAAAGAAGCTGTGGAAAACAATGGAGATATCCTATGATGACTTTATAAGGACCACAGAGCCGCGCCATGTAAAACGGGTTCAGAAAATATTTATGAAAATATATGAAAATGGAGATATTTACAAGGGAGAGTATGAAGGACTCTACTGTACTCCATGTGAATCCTTCTGGACTGAGAGCCAGCTTGTAAACGGATGCTGCCCGGATTGCGGCAGGCCGGTTCAGGCAGCAAAGGAAGAAGCGTACTTTTTCAGATTATCTAAATATGCCGACAGACTGCTTGAACTCTTTGAAAAGAATCCTGAGTTTCTTCAGCCTGAAAGCAGGAGAAATGAAATGACATCCTTCATAAAACAGGGCCTTGATGATCTGTGTATATCAAGATCTACATTTGACTGGGGTATTCCTGTGCCTGTTGATGAAAAACATGTAATATATGTCTGGCTGGATGCGCTGACCAACTATATAACTGCTCTGGGATACCCTGATGAGCCGGAGCTTTACAACAAGTACTGGCCTGCTGATGTTCATCTTGTTGGTAAAGAGATTGTCAGATTCCATTCCATCATATGGCCGGCCATGCTTATGAGCGCGGGCCTTCCTCTTCCTAAGCAGGTGCTGGGACACGGATGGCTTCTTCTTGGAGGAGAAAAGGTATCCAAGTCAAAAGCTGCCAAGGCAGGCGATGTGGTAGATCCTGTAGTGCTGATAGACAGATATGGAATAGACGCTCTCAAGTATTTCCTTCTTCGTGAATATACTTTTGGTCAGGATGGTGTTTTCACCAATGAAGTAATGCTTAAGCGCATGAACTATGACCTTGCCAATGATCTTGGCAATCTTGTGTCAAGGACAGTATCCATGATAGAAAAATACTGCCAAGGCATCGTGCCTGAAGCTACCACACGGGACAATTTTGATGAAGAACTGAGAGAGACGGCCACAGGCGCTGCATCAAAAGTTGAAGCACAGATGGATAAGTTTGCCTTTAATATGGCTCTGGAGGAAATCTGGATTCTTGTAAGGCGTGCCAATAAATATATCGATGAAAAAATGCCGTGGACACTGGCAAAAGATCCTGAAAAAAAGGCTGAACTTGATACAGTTATGCATAATCTTGCTGAGGCCATAAGAATAATATCAATACTGATTGAGCCTTTCATGCATACCACCTCTAAGGAAATCAGAAAGCAGATGGGACTCTGGTATTGTGATGCCCTTTGGGAAGATGCGTTTGTTTTTGATAAGATGAACGGAGAACAGGTGAAAAAAGGTCCTGCCATTTTCCCGAGACTGGACATAGAAAAGGAGCTTGAGGAACTGGCCAAATTGAGACCTGAAACAGCAGAACCTGCTAATATACCTCTTGAGCTCAAGCCGGAAATCACTTTTGATGATTTTGACAAGATAGACCTGAGAGTAGGAACCATCGTAGAAGCTGAAAAACATCCAAAGGCAGATAAACTTCTGGTATTCAGCGTAAAGATGGGCACAGAGACAAGGCAGATAATAAGCGGTGTCGCACAGCATTTCACACCTGAAGAAATGATAGGAAAGAAAGTTATAGTTGTTGCAAACCTTAAACCGCGGCAGCTTAGAGGAATGGAATCCAAAGGAATGCTGCTGTTTGCTGAAAACGGAGAACGTCTTGAGATAGTTACCACTGATGCAGCTGACGGAGAATCGGTAGGCTGATAAAACAGGATAAATAAAGGAGGCAGAGAGCGCCAAAAGCGTCCTCTGCCTCTGCCATATAAAAGACAAGGAAAAGGAGCATGCAAAATAATGTTTGATTCACATGCACATATAAATAATGACTCGTATACCGATGAAGAGCGAAAGACGCTGATAAATGAAATAGAATCTTCAGACCTGTCATATGTGATGGATATAGGATTTGACCTTGAAAGCTCAAAGCTGGCAGTTTTACATGCGGAAAGATTTCCATGGTGCTATGCTGCAGTGGGGATACATCCTCATGATGCACAAGCTATGGATGAGACAGTTCTTAAAGAAATAGAGAAACTGGCAGGTGAGGATAAAGTAAAGGCTATAGGAGAAATAGGCCTTGACTTTCATTATGACAATTCGCCCAGAGATGTACAGGAATACTGGTTCCGCCGTCAGATACAGCTGGCTAATAAATTGCACATGCCTATAGTCATACATTCAAGGGATGCAGATGGAAAGACCATGGATATATTAAAAGAGGAAGGTGCTTTTTCAGAAGAAAGATGCGGATGGTTCCCTCCGCGGAGAGGTAAAAATCATGAAAAGTATGGTAATAGGGATGCAAGAGTACTTCTCCATTGCTTCAGCGGAAGCAAAGAACTGGGAATGGAATATATCAGACTCGGAGCCACTTTGTCCATAGCAGGTCCTGTGACATATAAAAATAACAGAAAAACAACGGAGGTTGTAGAGGCTGTTCCTGTTGAATATCTGCTGGCTGAGACCGATTCGCCTTATCTGACGCCTGTGCCTTTCAGAGGAAGGCCAAATAAGCCTGTATATGTTGAGCATACAATCAGAAGAATCGCACTGATAAAGGGTATTTCCTTTGAGGAAGCATCAGCAGTGACCCTTGAAAATGCAAAAACTTTTTTTGGAATCTGATATAATAATTGCTATGACGCATATTCTGACATTATTTGCGGATGCGCCATGATAAAATTGGCATCATGGAAAAGAAAAAAATTAAAAGTATAAAACAAGGGCGCTTTATGGTATCTGCCGCTGCATCGGCAGCAGGAGATTCTGCAGCCTGCTTTATGTTACCTGACGGAAATATGGTATTCATACTGTCTGACGGAATGGGAAAAGGAGAGAAGGCCGCAGCGGAGAGCGGTGCTGCGGTGGCAAAGCTGAAGAAACTCCTGAAGAGCGGGCAGTCTGTGTCAGCTTCTATAAAAACGCTGAACAGAATATTGATAGAACATAGTGGTGAAGAAGAGAATTTTGCCACAATAGATCTGACGATAATAGATAAGAACACAGGTAAAGCCAGATTTTACAAAATGGGAGCATCCGCTTCGTTTGTTGTGAGAAAAGGCAGAGTGCGCAGGATACAGCGGCCGGCTCTGCCTGTAGGTATTATTCCCACAATAAGATCTTCATGCATTACAATAGGCCTTGAGCCGGGGGACACAGTTGTAATGCTGTCTGATGGTATCACAGAAGCTGACAGGAATGATCTTTCATGTATGTGGTTAAGATCATTGTTACGGGAAATGTGCGCGTCAGAAAATACCGGTCCCAGAATAATGGCAGAGGCTATAGCGGCAGAGGCAAAGTCAAGATATGGCTGTCGTGAAAGAGACGACTTGACAGCACTTGTAGCAATGATACAATAAGGATGACAGTATATTCCATATTTTATATGAATAATGTAACGAAAATGTAATCAGAGAATTCAGGCAGCAGAAAATATTATTTATGAAAAAAGAAGTTTTACAGACAATAAATCGTCACAACATGCTGGAAAAAGGGACACACGTTGTTATAGGCCTTTCAGGAGGTCCTGATTCTGTGTGTCTTTTTAATGTAATGAGGCAGCTTTCACATGAAAAAGAACTGACCCTTTATGCAGTTCATATAAATCACGGTCTCAGGCCGGTGGCAGCTGATATGGATGAACTCTATGTAAGGCAAATATGCAGTGAAGCAGGTATAAGCTGCAGCGTACACAAAATTGACTGTCTGGCGAAAGCCAGAGATGAAGGGATAACTTCCGAGGAAGCAGGAAGAAAAGCAAGGTATGAGGCGTTTAACCGAGAGGCCCAGAGAATTCATAACCAGCTGGGCATAGACAGGGAGAAGATAGTTATTGCACTGGCACATAATGCTGAGGATCAGGCAGAAACCATACTTTTCAGAATAATGAGAGGAACAGGTACAGACGGACTTTCCGGCATACCATATGTGAGAAAAGATGAAGGGGGATACAGAATAATCCGGCCTCTTCTTGATATCCGTAGAAATATGATTGAAAGTTATTGCCGGCAGGAAGGACTTATGCCGAGAACAGATCATACCAACAGCGAAAATATTTATACCCGGAATAAAATCAGAAATATGCTTATCCCGTATATTAAAGAGAATTTTAACGAAAATATAATAGAAACCGTAAACAGACTTGGAAAGGTGGCCGCTGAAGACAGAGATTATTTTGAAAGAGAGGCGGAAAAAGAGTTTGCTTTTTCACTGGTGGATGACTCTGACAAAAAAATGTCCGTAAAAACCTATGATAGAATAGTAACTCTTAAGACAAAATATTTACGGACACTTCACAGAGCCGTCAGAATAAGAGTATATACTAAGGCTCTCAGGACTGTGGGAATAACAGATAATATCACATACGCTCAGATGGAGGGCATAGATCGAGTCCTCCAGTCTGAAAGTCCATCTGCAATGTACAATCTTTCTGATGGGACAAAAGTCTTTAGAGAATATGATAGGCTTAATTTTGTGTCCGGTCGCAATATCAGTGCCGGTATAGAAGACTGCAGTATATTATCATCTGATATGACTGTAAAGGGAAAATCCGTAGATGGCTGGAGTCTTTATGAGACCACAAGAAAAGAGGCTGAAGAGATACAGAGAAAATCGCACTGGCAGGTGGGTGTTTTTTCGGGAGTAACTCTTGATCAGCTTGCCATAAGGACAAGAGAAAAAGGTGATATAATCAGGCTCAAGGGAGGAACGAAGAAAATACAGGACTTTTTTACAGATAAAAAAGTGCCGAGAGCATACAGAGACAAGCTGCTTCTTTTAGCAAAAGGCAGCGAGATTCTGTGGGTCTTGCCTTCGGAATTTTTCCCGGAAGAACCACTTAAAAGCAAAGGCAGGTTTTCTGTTTTGTACAGGGTGGAACCTGACAGGGAGCAAAGCACACAATGTGCGGAAGATAATGTAATTATCCTTGAAAAATTGTGATTTATGTGATAAAATATAGCAACATATTTGTAGAAAAAAACAAAGTTATGAAAGGGGAAAATCGTGAAGCGATTTACAAAAAACATATTGGTTTATGTCATTCTCTTTGCTGTGGTACTTGGTGCGGCAAGCCTCTATAAGGGAGCAAACACCGATAAGGTAGAGGTGAGAGAAGTGGCACTGTCTACATTTGTCCAGTATCTGGAAGATGAGAAGATCAAAGAGATAAATGTGACAGATACTAAACTTACAGGAACTATAAGCGATACCGAAGTGGTTTATACTTACGTTAATTCACTGGTAGAGCTTACTCTTATAAATGAACAGTATCTTTTCCCGCAGATGCAGGAGGGAACTCTGAAATACGAAAGCGATGCACCTAATAATGTGGGTTCTGTATTGTTCAGTATATTACCTACAATTTTTGTGGCAGGTGCTATAATATTCCTGATATATTTCATGATGAATCAGGGCGGAAACGGAAAGGCATTCCAGTTTGCAAAATCCCGCGCCAAAATGGTAAAAGGAAATGAAAAGAAGGTTACCTTTGCCGATGTGGCAGGTCTGGATGAAGAAAAGCAGGAACTGGAAGAAGTGGTGGACTTCTTAAAATATCCCAGAAAATACAGAGATCTTGGAGCAAGAATACCCAAGGGTATATTGCTTGTAGGACCTCCGGGAACAGGAAAGACATACGTGTCAAAAGCGGCGGCAGGCGAAGCCGGAGTACCGTTTTTCACCATAAGCGGCTCTGATTTTGTGGAGATGTTTGTAGGCGTGGGAGCCTCCAGAGTAAGAGATCTGTTTGATCAGGCAAAGAAAAATTCACCTTGTATTGTTTTCATAGATGAAATAGATGCTGTAGGCCGTAAAAGAGGAGCAGGAATAGGCGGAGGCCATGACGAAAGAGAACAGACTCTGAACCAGCTTCTGGTGGAAATGGATGGATTCGCTGAAAATTCAGGTATAATAATACTGGCAGCAACCAACAGACCGGATATATTGGATCCGGCTCTTCTGAGACCCGGAAGATTTGACAGGCAGATAGTTATCGGAGTACCTGATATCAAGGGGCGTGAAGAAATCTTCAAGATACACAGCAAAAATAAGCCTCTTGCCGATGATGTTACTCCGGCCGTTCTGGCCAGAAGAACTCCAGGCTTTACACCTGCGGACATAGAAAACCTGCTTAATGAGGCTGCCCTGATAACTGCAAGAAGAAACGGGCGCTTTATAAGGATGGAAGAAATAGAAGAAGCCATAACAAAGGTTATAGCAGGACCTGAAAAGAAAAGCAGGGTTATAAGTCCTAAAGAGAAAAAACTCACTGCCTATCATGAAGCAGGACATGCCGTTGTTGCCAGATGTATCCCTGACAGCGATCCTGTGCATCAGGTGACTATCATTCCTAGGGGAAGAGCCGGTGGTTTCACCATGACACTTCCAAAAGAAGACAAAAGTTATGAGACCAAAAACAGCATGAAGAATGCCATAGTCCATCTTCTTGGAGGGCGTGTGGCAGAAGCACTGACTCTTGATGATATAAGTACAGGTGCCAGCAATGATATAATGAGGGCAACAGAAGTGGCTCGTGACATGGTTACAAAATATGGTTTCAGTGAAAGACTGGGAACCGTAAGTTACAGCAATTCAGAAGAGGTATTTCTGGGTAATGATTTCACAACTCACAAGAATTATTCTGATGAAGTGGCACGTGAAATAGATGATGAGATAAAGAGAATAATAACTGAGGCCTATGCTGAAGCAGAAAAACTTCTCAAAGACAATATGGATATACTTACCAGAGTGGCAGAAGCACTGCTGCTGGTAGAAACCATAGATGGACAGCAATTTGAGGATCTGTTTACAGGCAGGTATACTGCAGAACAGCTGGCTGAGAATGTAAGAGTCTCTGAAGAAGAAAAGAAGAAGAGAGACAGGGAGGAAGCAGAAGAAAACGAAAGAATCCGCAAGGAAGAAGAAGAACGTCTTAGAGCAGAACTGGAAAAATATGATACAGATTATATGTCAAGTGAAGAAGATGCAGAAGAAGTGCATAATTCAGTGATTGAAAATGATGATACTCCAGTTGATGAGGAAGTGAAAAAAGATGAAAGTGACATTTAAAGACTGCCTTCAGCTCAAGTCTCTGAGTCAGGGTGTTGTGGTCGCAGGAGAGAAAAATCTCACAAACAGGATAAAGAATATTTCTGTTATGGATGCAGGAACTGCTGAAGAAGCAGCGGCTTATAACGGAAAAACTGAAGAACTTGTGCTCACCTCTTTTGCCGGAATGAAAAATGATCTTGAAGCACAAAAGAATGCCATTCGCAACCTGGCTAAAGCAGGGGCTGCAGGAATGGTAATAATGCATAGAGAAAATTCCGACAGGCATAACTATAAAGAGGTAATAACTGCGGCAGAGGAATCAGGACTTCCGCTGGTTATACTTGCCTGCGGGCAGGAAGAAGGGTATGCGGAAATCATATCACAGGTAATGGAAAAGGTTCTTTATGGCGGAAACTTTAAAAACAGCCTTATAAATAACACTATTTTCCATCTTCTTAATTTTGAAAAACACAGCAGTTTTTTACAGGCATTGAGGGAAGCCGCCATAAGCAATGAATTTCAGATTGTTCTTCTCAGTGAAGATTTCAATCCTATATTTGCTGTAGAGACAAGACACCAGATAGCAATTGATGCAGCAATAAGAAGAGGAAGAGAGTTTGTGCTCAACTTCAGCCATATTTACAGTCTTATAGACATAGATGGTGTGCTGACCTATTGGGGGAAAATAGAAAACGAAGGGGATAAGTATTATCTTCTTATAGTTGATAACGAGGATAATTATTCGGCAGGAGAAATAACAAAACTGGCAGAGATAATAGAACTGGCCATGGGTATGTGGAAGTTTACTCCGGAAAGCGATGCCAGAGCCGAGTTTGTAAAATCGCTTATAAGAGGGAACAGAAGCCTTGCATATTCACTTAAACAAGAAGCAGGTGTAAACCCGTCAGATATAATATCGGTATTTTTTGCTAAAGGAATTGATAGTAAAAAATGTGAAAGTATAATGGATTCTTATGAGGAAAAAAATCTTCTGAATATCATTAGACTTAAAGAAGATGGAAAAATATACGGAGTAGTCTCAAAAGGCACGAGTATAGAACAGAGTGACGGTGCAGAAGAAAAAACAGCATGTCTCAGAATGTATGATGAAATGAAAGAGGACAAAACAGTCAGGATTTTTCATTCTACCGGCATTGATGCCATTGAAGGTGCCGGAGACGGTTTTAATATGATAAACGAGACGTGGCCGTTCGCAGGGTATATATTTCCATATAAGAGGGTGTTTACCAAATATGAGATGGTGCTTGTGAGCAACTGTATGAACATACAGCTTCAGGGAGGGCACTTTAAGAAAAATTATGCCGATCTGCTGGGACCCTTTAAAAAGGATGGCGACAACAAGGCAAGACAGTTATTGGAGACTCTTGAGACATTCGTTCTCGATGCCGGTATGAACAGCGGAAAAACAGCAGAGTTTATGGGAATACATACAAATACTGTACAATACAGGCTAAAAAAAATAAATGAAGTGCTTGGTGCTGAGATAACAGGTAACCGCGTAATTCCGGGACTGACCATAGCGCTGGCTCTTCAGAGACTCGAGAATGGATCCAGATAATGGAAGAATAAATGAAAGGGAGGACCATGGAAGAATTGCGAATAGGCAACCTGATACTGGACAATCCCTTTTTTCTTGCGCCTCTTGCGGGTATAACCGATGCACCGATGAGAAGGTTATGCAAGGAACAAGGAGCAGCGCTGGTTTTCAGTGAAATGATCAGTGCCAAAGGTCTCTGGTATGGGGATAAAAATACATCAAGGCTACTTAAGCTTTATGATGATGAAAAACCTGTAGCCTTTCAGATATTTGGCCATGAGCCTGAAGTGATGGCCTTTGCAGCAAGGGAACTTTCAAAGCTTACTTGTGCTGCCATCGATATAAATATGGGATGTCCCGTTCCCAAGATAGTGAGGAACAATGAGGGATCTGCTCTTCTGAAAAATCCGGAGCTGGTATATGATGTGGTGGCAGCTGTCGTGAAGAACTCTGATAAGCCTGTGACAGTGAAAATAAGATCAGGATGGGATGAAGAATCAATAAACGCAGTTGAGATATCCCATGCAATTTCGGCTGCAGGGGCGTCAGCAATAACGGTCCATGGCAGGACTCGTCAGCAGTATTACAGCGGAAATGCTGACTGGGATATAATAGCTGATGTAAAAAGGGCTGTAAACATACCTGTGGTTGGAAACGGTGATGTGGTTTCTGCAGAAAGTGCTCTTGATATGATCAGAAAGACAGGCTGCGATTTTGTTATGATAGGACGCGGAGCATTGGGGAATCCATGGATATTTAAAGAGGTGACTGCCGCATGGAAGGGTGAGAAGATGCCTGTGCCCCCTTCGAAAGAAGATAAGAAACACATGATGCTGCGCCATCTTGATGATCTGGCAGATCTGAAAGGAGCGTATGCGGCAGTACGTGAAATGAGAAAACATGTAGGGTGGTATACAAGAGGGCTGCCCGGTGCAGCAGCATTCAGAAAAACGGTAAATAACATAACCGATATAAATGATCTGCGAGATGCTATAAAAAATATATGACATATAAGGAGGTAAAACCATGAATTATGATTTTGACGAGATCATTGAGAGACGAAATACTAATGCTTTGAACACTGATGGATTCAGAGGATACATATTCAATGCGGGCCCAGAGAAAGTGTTTCCTTATAAGGATGAAGAATTCATCCGCATGTGGGTGGCTGACATGGAATTTGCCACACCTGCTGTCATATGTGAAGCTATGAAGAAACGAATTGATAAAAGAATATTTGGTTATACCGTTGTACTTGATTCAGAGTATTATGATATATTCTCCAAATGGTGCAAAGACATGTATGACTGGCAGTTTCCTCAGGAGCAGCTTAAATTCTCAGCAGGAATAATACCGGCCCTTTATCAGTTTGTTGAAGACTTCTGTAAGCCGGATAAAAAGGTACTTACACTGACTCCTGCATATGGATATTTTCTTCATGCGGCTGAATATAACGGTGTTGAACTGGTGACATCTGATCTTAAAAATGATAACGGATATTTTACAATTGACTTTGACGATCTGGAAAAGAAAGCGCAAGATCCTGATGTGACCATGCTCATGTGGTGCAATCCGCATAATCCGACAGGTCGTGTGTGGACTGGTGAAGAACTGAAGAAGGTGGCTGAAATTGCGGAAAAATATGATTTATGGGTAGTTTCTGACGAAATCCATTGTGATCTTCTGCGCCAGGGTATACATCACACTCCTATGGCTAAGATGATGCCCGATTATGACAAGCTTATAACATGTATGTCTGCAAGCAAGACATTTAACATGGCCGGTCTGATGCATTCCAATATAATAATCAGAAATAAAGAGTACAGAGAATATTTTGCCTCAAGAGATAAACTTATAGGAGCTGTAAATCCTGTTTCATTTGAAGCTCATAAGGCAGCATACCGGGAAGGCGGAGAGTGGCTTGATCAGCTTAAAACATATCTGGACGGCAATTTTAAGATGATGAAGGAGCATTTTGAAAAGAATGCACCGGAGGTCAAGTGCTATGTACCTGAGGCCACTTATCTGGCATGGGTTGACATGAGCGATGCTCTTGCTGATGTAAAAGACCTCTGTGACTTTTTCGCCAACAAGGCAGGTGTATTGCTTGAGGGTGGAAACTCCTTGTTCGTAGGAAATGCGGAAGGCTTTATAAGACTGAATCTGGCTATGCCCAGAGCAACACTTGAAGAAGGCCTCAGGCGTATGACTGATGCCATAAAAGAGCATTGTAAGTAATATAATGATGTATAAGGGATATGCAGACAACTGAAGTGATATAATGCATATCCCTTTTGAAAAGATAAACAGAATCCCCTAAAATGCAGATAACAGTACTGCTGTGAAAATGACAGCTGATATTGGACCGGAAAAGATTACTGGTATCTGCCGTTTATTCAGACAAATAAAATTATAGAAAAATAAAGTCCTGATAAAAAGGAGGAGAACATGAAAAAACAAGAACTGCAGATGATTTCGGATTGTGACGGACTGCCGCTTTCCGTAATGATATTTGAGCCTGAAACAGAAGAGGGATCAGTTAAGGGAGTTGTTCAGATATCACACGGAATGGCAGAACATAAAGAGAGATACTATCCATTCATGGAGTTTCTTGCAGAAAACGGCTATGCATCGGTAATAAACGATCACAGAGGCCATGGAAAAAGTGTGAGAGAAAAAGAAGACAAAGGATACTTTTATGATGACACAGCCGAGTATGTGGTAGCTGATCTTCATCAGATAACTGCAGCTATAAGAAAAATGTTTCCGCAAAAACCGCTCTGCCTTTTCGGACACAGCATGGGTTCTCTCATAGTAAGAAAATACATAAAAAAATACGATTTTGAAATAGAAAAACTTGTGGTATGTGGATCGCCAAGCAAAAATCCGATGGTAGGAGCAGCGCTGCTGATTGTAGGTGTGCAAAAGGTTTTCAAGGGAGAACGGCACAGGAGCCGGCTGATACAGAAACTGGCATTCGGCAGCTACAATAAAAACATAAAGAACCCGGTTTCTTCTACAGCATGGCTATCGGCCAACGAAGACAATGTGAAAGCATATGATAAGGATGAAGACTGCGGTTATATCTTTACTCTTAATGGTTTTAAAAATCTTTTTACATTGCTGAAAGAAGTATATAAACCCGGAGGGTGGGTAATGAAAAATAAAGATCTTCCTATTTTCTTCGTAGCAGGGGAAGATGATCCGGTAACTGTAAGTCCCAAAGAGTGGCAGGCAAGCATGAGTTTTTTGAGAAATCTGGGATATAATAATGTTTCGGGGAAAATGTACACCGGTCTTAGGCATGAAATACTCAACGAAAAACAGGCACGAACAGTTTATGAAGATATTCTGACTTTTATTGAAAACGGAAATTAACCGTTGCCCTGTGATAATGGACATGGTATACTTTAGAAAAAGACATACAAGGGGGTATACAGATGAAAAAAAGAATTCTGCCCATACTGCTGATAACTGTGGCTGTTGCCGCTCTTATTGCTTACAAGGGAGATGAAAATGAGGCCGAATAATTTATTGTATCAGCCTTAAAAAAGAAAAGTGAGTTCGAGACCTTCCTCACTATAAACAAAACTAAAGGAGCAAATATGAAAGAAAAAATCTTATATCTTACAAGGGCTGCTCTTATTGCGGCCTTTTACGTTGTATTGACATTTGTGTCTCAGTTTTTTGGACTGGCAAGCGGAGTGATACAGTTCAGGCTTTCGGAAGCCCTTACTTGCATGCCGCTGTTTTATAAAGAGGCAGTGCCCGGTCTTGCGGTAGGGTGTGTTCTTGCCAATCTGCTTACGGGATGTGCCCTGTGGGACATAGTTTTCGGTTCTCTTGCGACTTTTTTAGGTGCAGTGGGAACTTATTACATAGGGAGAAAAAAACCGGTCATGGGACCCGTTTTTCCCATAATTTCCAATATGATTATAGTTCCGTTGGTACTTCAGAATGTTTACGGAGCTACAGACAGTTACTGGTTTTTAATGTTGACGGTAGGTGCAGGTGAAATAG
Organism: uncultured Bacillota bacterium; assembly: GCA_949295785.1. Taxonomy (GTDB): domain Bacteria; phylum Bacillota; class Clostridia; order Peptostreptococcales; family Anaerovoracaceae; genus Fimisoma. Next base: position 53,269 of record CASFMJ010000110.1, read on the forward strand.
TCTGCTGCGGTATTCTCGGTATGGCATTGTACAAAGCCTATAAGAAAGTGGCATAAAATCCGTCATAAAAATATAAAAAAGCATTATATTAATAACAGGAGGTAATATCATGGCTGTCAGATTAAATGAAAATAAGGAAATAGTTGAAGGTATAAAAGAAGGTCTGAAAAAGACAGGTGGATATTGCCCGTGCAGGGTTGAAAGAACAGAGGATACAAAGTGTATCTGCAAGGAATTTAAGGAGCAGATAGCTGATCCGGACTTCGAGGGGTACTGCCACTGCATGTTATATTATAAAAGCAAAGAGTAATAAATTAAAACACGGTTTTTTACAGGTCATGTTATCCTGCAAAAGACCGTGCTTTTTTATTCCTCAATTCCAAGAAGATATTTATCCAGAAGCTCTACAGCATCTTCTATACAGCCATTGCAGCTGCGAAGAGGAGTACCTGTATCCACCCCTTTGAGCTGACTGCATATTATTGAAGAATTTTTCTCTTTAAATTCTTTTATAAGAGTTTTCATGATATTATAGCATTCCCGTTTGGTTTTTGGTGAGTCAAGTTGGCCGTCACTGAGTTTCATACCGGTGACAAGTGCCATAGCAGAAACTGCACCGCATGTTTCCATTGTGCCCATGCCAAATCCAAATGCTTCTGCATGCCTGAACACGGTCACAGGATCTGCACCCATAACGTGACAGAATGAACATGCCACAGACTGGGCACAGTTGAAACCTTTTCCATGAAGCATCACTGCCATTTCTTTTCTGTTCATTTTTTCTCCTATCTGACAATAAACTTGGGATTTTTCTTTTTTATGTCCGGGTCTTTTATAACGCAATCGGGTTTTGATTCCAGAAGACTCGGATCTGAATAATATTTTTTCAGTTCTTTAAAACATCTGCTGTAATAATGGCCGTCGGCTATACGCTCATCGGTAGTTATACCCAGTTCCATAACCTTATGTTCTTCTATCAGTTCTCCGTTTTTAAAAAGTTTTTTAATAGGAAGTCCCAAAGATACGAATACTCCTGTAGTGCCGAACTGATAAAGATGATGATACGCAGCGCCTGCTCTTATGGAAGCCAGGTTTGTGACAAACAGTGAAGTATGAAAGGGACTGGCATCTACAATGGAAAAAGGCAAGGCGAAATATTTATCTAAAAATTTGAAAAAACCTACTGCCGCACTGAGGAGAAAAGGAATTCTGACCAGTTTTTTCGCCAGTTTATCCATAGAAGATTCCGCTCCATCCTCCTGGGCCTTTTCAACAGCCTCACTGATTTTTCTGTTTACAGTAAAAATATCGTCATCCAGATTGAAATAAATTTTGGTCACCGTACTGCTGGTTTTACTTTGAGTAAGGGTGACGAAAGAAATACAGAAATGATTCCTTGCGTAAATACGCTTATTGATGACAAACCGATTAAGATGGGGATTCTGAGAAACCAGTCTAATATAGCCTGCTATTATTATAGCCATATGGCTCATGGAAATCCCCTTTTGTCTGCAATGCTTGATATAATTCTGAAGAAGATCAAGATCAATATCCTGCTTTATGTAATTACTGGCATCATATCTCTTATCCATAACAAAAGCTGCGATCTCATACATTGGATCGTCAGATATTACCCTGTAACCGTCAGTTCTGTACATAAATTTACCCCCAATATGTTTTATGTCGAATGGACACGATTTATTATATAATATTTTTCTAAAGAAAACAAGGGATTGGACTTGCGGGTAAAATATGCTATAATCTGAAACAGATTACAGTGATCTGACATGCAGGAGAAAAAAATGGAACAGATTCTTTATAAATGTGACGATTTCAAAGTGGGAAGCTGGGTAGGAGGTTCAGTAAAAGAACTGGCAATATTTCCACATAACGCCCAATATCTTAACAGAGATTTTATATGGCGTATAAGTACCTATGATATGGAGGCGGAGGAGGCAACCTTTCCCAGGCTTGCTGATTATGACAGAATTCTGGTGGTAACAGAGGGAGAAGCTGTGCTCAGCTATGAAGATGAGCGCATATCCAGACTTGCAGAATTAGAACAGGACAGTTTTGACGGCCAATGGAAAACCACATGCTTTGGAAAAGTTAAAAGTTTTGATCTTGCAGTACGCAAGGGAAGCCAAGGGTATGTGGATGTGCTGTTCCCGGAAAAAGAAAGTCGTACATTTCCTGTACCAGCTGCCAGTGAGGCAAAAAATCAGACCCATGCTTTTTTCTGTCTTGAAGGTTACTGTCTGGTGTCATCGAAAAAAGGCAGCACAATGGTTAAACCGGGACAGATTCTTATCCTCGAATATGAAGATGATGAACCTGCCGATTACTCATTGATGGGAGAAGGAAAGATTATCAGGTCTATGATTTTCTTTAATGATATGGAAGAACTGATGGGACCCGAGACAATACCTGCTGAAAAACCTTCTTTTGATGATTTCAGATGCTGTATATATCTTGCTAATACTCAGTTCAAGTGGGCCCCCTATATTGTAAAGAGCCTGCGTGAAATGTGGTTTACCCAACAGTTGAGCAAGGCAATCAAAAAAATAGAGAAATTTTATATACCAACACTGGTATTTTTTATAATAGCTATGATCACAGGCATTTTGGTCATGAAGCATGGAGGAACAGACGGTCAGGTGATATTGGCAATTTTGATATGGTTTGTTATTGATTGTCTGCTTATATCACCGCTTATTTACATGTGTACAGTGCCAAAGCCTGTAAGAAAGCACATGAAAAAGGTTTCCCAACTGACACCATATGAGCAGCGTATCCGGGAGGAAGAACTGGGGCGCAATGAAAGGTTGGAAAAAATAATGAAAAAATATAAAAACAGCGGAAAAAACCTTGGGAGAGATGAATGATGGTAAATGACAAAAAGATGCTTAAACTGGCGCTGCTGGGATTTGGAAATGCCGGAAGGGCATTTGCATCGCTGCTTCTTGATAAACATGAAGAAATAATAAGGATGTATGGATATGATATTGTAGTAAGTGCCATAGCCACCAGAAGCAAAGGAGCCCTCGTTGATCCTGAGGGGATAAATCTTGGAAAAGCCCTTGAAGATATGGAGAACACAGGAAGATTCACGGCGGGGGCAGCTGATATATCTTCAATGGATATAGCAGAGAAAGCCGACTATGACGTACTGGTGGAAATGACGCCTCTTAATATTTTCACAGGGCAGCCGGCCATTTCACATATAGAAGCAGCATTCGACCGGGGCAAAGATGTGATAACGGCCAATAAAGGTCCTATCGCGTGGAGATTTGCATATTTAAAGGATAAGGCTGCGAAGTGTGGCTGTCGCTTTTACTATGAGACCACAGTCATGGATGGCACACCTGTTTTCAATCTGGCTGAGAAAACACTTATGATGGCCCGCGTGACAGAAGTATCGGGAATTTTGAACAGCACCACCAACTTCATACTGGAGGAGATGGCTAAAGGCGCCGACTACGATGATATAATTGCAAGGGGAAGAAAAATGGGATTCATAGAAGCCGATGCCTCTATGGACATCGAAGGATATGACGCGGCAGCCAAAATAACTGCCTTGCTCAATGTTCTTATGGATGCGGATATTACTCCTGACATGGTGGAACGTAAAGGTATTGAGGATATAACTGTTGAAGACATAAAAGAAGCAGCCTCAAGAAATTGTGTGATAAAACTTATGTGCAGAGGGTACAGAGACAAGGACGGAACGGTAAAAGCTGCAGTCCGGCCTGAGCAAGTGCCTGAGGGCAGCCTGCCGGCATGTATAGGCAGTACAACTTCTGTAGTTTCCATAACAACGGATCTGATGAAGACGGTTTCTGTTATAGAACATGAACCTGAGATAGAGCAGACAGCCTATGGCATATTTGGAGATATGCTGAGGGTGATAACTGAATAACAGGATACTAAGATCAAAAAAGCCTCTATCAGGAGGCTTTTGAAATTTATATTACACAAATGGATTGTATATTTGCGATATATAATGAAAAACTGCCACTTTAAATGAAATTCTATGGTAATCAAAGTGCCGCAAGTATGGCATCAACATCAGCATCGGTACTTCCCCAGCTTATAACCAGTCTTATGACAGAACTGTTTTCGTCATAAGGTGCCCATGTATAGAAAAAGAAATCCTTTTCAAGCTCCTCAATCTTGTCATTGGGAACAATAACAAAGACCTGATTTGTCTGATGAGGGATCCACAGTTTATATCCTTTTTCCTCAACACCTTTTGCCAGTTTTATTGCCAGCTGATTTTCATGGCGTGAAAGCTGATAATAGAGGGAATCTTCGCCTCCCTCCAAGAGAGCTTTAAGCTGTACGGCTATCAGACGGCCTTTAGCCAAAAGTGCACAGGCTCTTTTTACCATATAACGAAAATGATCATTGATTTTATCATTGAGGACTACCAGAGCTTCACCGAAGAGTGCACCGATTTTTGTACCGCCAATGTAGAATGCATCACACATATCAGCGATATCTTCAAGAGAAAGATCATTGCCGGGCCAGGTAAGCGCAGTACCCAGTCTTGCACCGTCCATGTAAAGGTAAAGATCATTCTTTTTACAGCAGTCAGAAAGTGCTTTCAGTTCTGCCTTGGTATATACTCCGCCGTTTTCCGTAGGGTGGGTTATGTATACAAGTTTTGGAATCACTGTGTGCTCGTCTTCATGATGAAGCAGAACTTTTTCCACATCAGCAGGACGGAGTTTACCATCCTCTGTTGGGGCTGCGAAAACACGGTGTCCCATTGCTTCCACTGAACCGGTCTCATGGACATATATATGGCCGGAAGCTGCCGAGATAGCCCCCTCATATGGTCTGAGAGCCGCGGCAATTGTTATGGTGTTGGTGGGTGTTCCGCCGACCATAAAATGTATATGAGCGTCGGGTTTACCTATCATACTGCGTATCATGTCGGCGGTCTCAAAGGAAAATTTATCTTCAGCATATCCGTCTGTATGCTCCATGTTAGTTGCCATCAGTGCATCCATTACCTTGGGATGAGCACCGAGACTGTAGTCGCTTCTGAAATAGATCATTGAAAAAACCTCCCTTGAGTCATATTGATTTATAAGTCAATTATATTGCAGTACAGGTTCTTTTGCAAACAAAAAACGACCGGGAGGCCGTTTATTTTTCTTTTGCAGATCTATATTTTTCTCTGGTGGCCATTCCGCCTCTTAAATGACGTTCAGCCTTGTTATTTTCAAGGACCTCTTTGACTTCCGAAGCAAGAGCGGCATTTATTTCAAGGAGTCTTTCAGTGACATCTTTATGTACGGTGGACTTACTCACTCTGAATTTTTTAGCCGCAGACCTGACAGTAGAATTGGTGTCGATGATATAGTGAGCCAATTCCAGGACTCTCTCCTCTATGTAATCCTTCATTGCAAGACACACGCTCCTTATTTGTTCGTTAAGACAATATATGCGGCTTACGATAAATTATGATGTTGAATTTGATACATAATACAGGTATGATATAAAGGCCGGAAACATACAGGAGATAAAGCATGAAAGACCAACACATTTACAGCAGACAGATTAATATGCGGAATATGCTGATTTTTACCATACCTACTATGGTAAGGATGATTTTTGTGTCTATGTACAGTGTTGCGGATGGTATAGTAGTGTCAAATTTCGTGGGAAGCATGGGTCTTTCAGCCATAAATATAGTGTATCCTGTGCTGAACATATGTATGGCGCTTGCTTTCATGCTGTCATCCGGCAGCAATGCTGTAATAGGAAAAAAACTGGGCGAGGGTAAGCCTCATGAGGCATGCAGTTTTATGAGCCTTACGGTAATCATCAATGTGGCGGCTACGATAATCCTCATAGGACTGTTCCTCTTATGGGATGAAGATATATATATGATGCTGGGAGCTGATACAGAGCTTCTTCCATATTGCGTAGAATATGGAACGGTAATAGTAATGGGCGGACCGGTATGGGTAATGCAGATACTGTTTCAGAGCTATCTGGTGACTGCAGACAGGCCGGGTATGGGTCTGTGGCTGTCTGTAGCCGCAGGAACAGCAAATATTGTTTTAGATATTCTTCTGGTAGGAATTTTGGGAATGGGTATGGCAGGAGCAGCAGCGGCTTCAGTAGCAGGCATGTTCATAGGCGGGCTGATTCCTTTCACAGTTTTCTGCAATAAAAAAAGTCTCCTTCATTTTGAGAAACCAAAGTGGGAGGCCATGGAATTTCTTCATGCTATGGGAAACGGATCATCGGAGATGGTATCAAATCTTGCATGCGCCGTGACTACCACTCTTTTTAATTTACAGATGATGGCATTGGCAGGAGAAAAGGGAGTAGCAGCCATAAGCGCTATATTGTATCTTCAGTTTATTTTTACTGCTGTATTTTTTGGATTTACATCAGGGATTTCTCCTGTTATAAGCTACAATTTTGGATCAGGTATGAGAGAAAATATAAAAAAACTTTTTACCGTGTCAGTAAAAATCATAGGGGTTCTTTCATTGATCATGTTTGCGCTGGCTCAGTTGTCCGATGGTATTTGTGCATGGATTTTTGCATCTCATGATGACATACTGGCTGAACTTATGGTATATGGATTTCGGATAATTGCAATAAGTATACCATTTACAGGAATAAATATATTTGCCTCGGGATATTTTACGGCTCTTAATAACGGCAGGATATCTGCTCTTATATCAATGCTCAGAACTTTTTTCCTTGAGACCGGTGCACTTATACTGCTGCCATATATGATGGGAATTGATGGAGTGTGGTGGGCTCTTCCTGCCGCAGAAATCATTGCATCTGCTGTTGCCATAGCTATGCTGATTAGATACAGAAAAGTATATGGTTACTGATACTTCAGAAAAGATAGGCTCCAGCCGGAAGCCATAAGGGAACCACAACTGTCAGGATTGTGCCGCTGATAAGAGCTACCATGCCAAGATGAGGCCCTACTGCTTTAGTAACGGGAACCAGCATGGTGTCCATACATCCGGCGGCGCCTGATGCTATAGGACTGCCTTTACTGATATGTGAAAGGACTGGCAGAAGCAGCACGGTAAAGACATCTCTTGAGACATTTACTATAAACCCATAGGTGCCTGCTTCTATTCCCAGATTTTCTGTGAGAAAAGCGCCTGTAAGACTGTAATACCCCATGCCTGATGCAGAAAGCGACGACCACGACAGAGGCACTTTAAGAATGAGACCGCTTACAAGACCACCCAGCAGACATCCTGTGAATATACATAAAGGCATGAATATTATTCTAAGACCCAGTTTCTTTATATAAGAGAAAACTTCCTTGTTTGAACCAATGCTGACGCCTACGCCTGTGTAAAGAAAAACAAGCGATATGGTGAGGGTGGTATCAAGGAGCTGATGAGGCAGATCTGATAGAAGTACATAACCGGAAACTATGCCTGCAGCGATACAGGAAGGCATTACAATCACAAGAGGCGAAAACCCTGAAGATTGCGGTTGGACTGCTTTCATGCCTTCTTCTTCTGCCAGCATAAGACGTATTTTTTCAAGGGGCATCACCGTGTGCTCGGCTAAAACGGTAAAGACGACACTGCCCATAATGGAAAAAAGTGAAATAATCATGCAGTTTAAACCTATGTGACCCAGATTTGTCATAACCTGACTGCTGGTTCCTATATTCAGCCCTATAACCAGCATCAAAACTACAAGGGCACAATTAGTGAGCATATCGAATATTCTGAGAATCGGCACAGGGAGACCACGCCAGTTAATGACCGCTCCAAGAGCCAGACATACAAAAGGTACATACATATTCATAGTAAATGACTCCTACTGAAGACTCATAAAATAAGTTCCATATCATACCACAGAGCGCCTCCGTGAGATGAAGCTGAGAGCCCCATCAGACTGAATCCCAGATGTCTGTAAAATCTTATCTTTTCATCTTTGCAAGCCAGTATCATGCGCCGGCAGTCCAGTCTTGAAGCCTCTTTTATGGCATAATGTATAAGTGCTGAGCCATATCCCTGTCTCTGAAAAGCCGGAGTCGTGCTTACAGAAAGCAAAGCAAAGGTGTCTCCCTCGGGGAAGGGAGCGTTTTCATACATAAGGTCTGAAATTCCCTGATTATCTGCAACATCTACAGGCCTTCCGGACAGAAATGCAACAGGACTATTTTTATCTGACATGGCAACGTAAAAATAGTCCGGGAAGCTGGCAAATCTGTAAGAAAAAGTCTCTGCAAGTGCAGCCTCTGCCGGAGGAAATGTAATCAGCTCGATTTCGTAAAGTGTTTTAAGATCTTGCTTTTTTGCCGGTCTTATAATCATAGCAATAGCTCCTTTCTTTAGAAGATTATAATATATATGGACTTGCAAGACAATATCCATAAGAAATATCAGAACTTTATATCCTTTCAAAACAGGTATGTTGTGACACCTATACAGAAAAACATAAAAAAACAGTTGACAAGTAACAAAGCAGATGATAGACTGCAGATATAAATTTAATATATAAACCTTTGATGGAGAAGTAAAACTGATTGCTGCTCTCACAGCGAACCCGGGATGGTGCGAGCCGGGCAGATAACGGATCAGAATAATGGGCTCCTGAGGGCGAGGTGAAAGGCTTAAAGAGAGGCAGATATAATAACGTGGACTGCCGCCATAAAGCTGAGTATCTGAGACGAGTTTCCTGCGTAAGTGGAAAGGAGTGTGATGGCACTCTGCGAGAGGTGGGCCTTTTTACAAGGTCAAACAAGGTGGTACCGCAGGTCAATACCCTGTCCTTGATATAGGACAGGTTTTTTTGTTATCGGAACTATTTTTACCAGCAGAGACACTTCAATTAAATCATTTAATTGAAAAGGAGAAGAAAAATGAAAGACCAGAACAAAATTCCCTACAAGATCTATCTTGAAGAAAAAGAAATGCCAAAGCAGTACTACAATGTGAAAGCGGACATGAAGAAAAAACCGGCTCCGCTGCTGAATCCGGTGAGTTTTAAACCTATGACAGCAGAAGAACTGGGAAAAGTTTTCTGCGATGAACTGGTTAAACAGGAACTGGATGATACCACAGCATATATCGATATTCCGCAGGAAATAATAGACTTCTACAAAATGTACAGACCTGCACCGCTGGTAAGAGCATATTGTCTTGAGGAGAAACTGGGTACTCCTGCGAAAATATATTATAAGTTTGAAGGCAATAATACCAGTGGAAGCCATAAGCTCAATTCTGCCATTGCTCAGGCATATTATGCAAAAAAACAGGGTCTTAAAGGAGTGACCACAGAAACCGGAGCAGGCCAGTGGGGGACAGCTCTTTCCATGGCATGCGCATATTTAGGCCTTGACTGTAATGTATACATGGTGAAAGTTTCATATGAGCAGAAGCCTTTCAGAAGGGAAGTCATGAGAACATATGGGGCAAAAGTAACACCGTCTCCTTCCACCACTACTCAGGTGGGAAGAAAAATATTGGAACAGCACCCGGGAACTACAGGCAGTCTGGGCTGCGCTATTTCTGAGGCAGTTGAGGCGGCAGTTACCAGAGACGGTTACAGATATGTTCTCGGAAGTGTACTTTCACAGGTATTGCTGCATCAGAGCATAATAGGACTCGAAACAAAGACAGCAATGGACAAATATGGTATAAAACCCGATATTATTATAGGCTGTGCAGGCGGAGGTTCCAATCTTGGCGGACTCATATCACCATTTATGGGAGAAAAGCTGAGAGGGGAGGCAGACTACAGGTTTATTGCAGTTGAGCCGGCATCATGTCCAAGCCTGACAAGGGGAAAGTATGCTTATGACTATTGTGACACAGGTATGGTATGCCCGCTGCAGAAGATGTATACGCTGGGAAGCGGATTTATACCATCTGCCAATCATGCGGGAGGACTCAGATATCATGGTATGAGTTCAGTGCTCTCTGAACTTTACGATCAGGGTCTGATGGAGGCCCGCAGTGTGGGGCAGACAGAGGTGTTCAAAGCTGCAGAAGAGTTTGCCCGTGTCGAAGGTATACTTCCTGCACCCGAAAGCAGCCATGCTATAAAGGCAGCAATGGATGAAGCGATAAAATGTAAAGAGACCGGGGAGGAAAAGACTATACTGTTCGGCCTTACAGGAACGGGGTATTTTGACCTTAAAGCTTATGAAAATTACAACAACGGCACAATGACCGATTATGTGCCTACAGATATGGAACTTCAGGAAGGCTTTGAAAGTCTTCCTAAGGTACCTGAGTGTATCTAAAGAAAAAACTTTTAAACCAGAATAATCACTGTTATATAACTATATCAAAAAAGGCAGAAATTAAATTTCTGCCTTTTTTGATATACGATGCACTTTAATACGAGATCAATTATCTGTTTATGATGTACTGTACATAGATTTTACATGCAAACGAGAGTGCAAAATTATCTACAAGATAACGCCGCTCTCGGCCTTCTTCACCGATATCTTCAATGTGTATGGAACCTGAAAAAACTGCAGTTACAGCTTTTTCAACAGCATCACAGAATCTGTTGTAAGTAACTGAATTGTTTGGAAGGCTCAGGCCTATATCAATAAGCTTGCGTATTTCTTCTGTAGAGTAAAAACTCTTGAGAATATATACAACCAGAACCATTGCGACAGAAAGCCGGCTGTATTTTTTATTTACAGGAGGGTCAATGATTTTTGCTTTAACGTAGTTATTGACCATACTTTTTGTTAAAGGCGCCATTCCGGTCTTGTCGAAAAAATTTCCTACAGTGGAATTTGTAAATGAAATGACCTGATCCATATACAGATCAATAGCCGGAAGTTCCTCCCAGCGTGGAATATGAAAATTGCTGATGAATGTCAGAGCATTTTTGGTATCGTTCATAAATTGTGTGTTTCTCCAGATTTTTTATTCAATTTTAGCACACGGTGAAAGATATGTAAAGATTGACATTGTAACCAACACGTGGTAATCTTGTATCTGATACTACATAAAAATGTGATTGTAAGGAGAGTATGGATAATGAGTTATGAAGATATAAAAAAAGCTGAAAGGGCTTGGGCTGATCAGGTGGTAAATGATCTGAACACCAGTACTGATAAGTATGTTGTTTATAAAGAGAGCCGGCCCATAACCGATATCAAGAATATGATAGAAACCAGTGCCGAGCTTTATGCGGATAATGTGGCTTTTATGCAGAAGTTTGCAAAAGATGAACCGTACACCAGCATAACATACAGGGAGGCGCTGGAAACTGTGAACGCTCTTGGTACAGCGCTTATTTCAAAAGGACTTAAAGACAGGAGAATAGCGGTAATAGGGGAAAACTGCTATCAGTGGGCAACTTCATATCTTGCAGTAATATGCGGAACAGGCGTAGTGGTACCTCTTGACAAAGAGCTTGGTGTATCGGAGCTTAAGCAGCTGGTAATAGAAGCAAAAGTCTCGGCGGTGATGTTTACTGCAAAGTATGAAAAAATATTTAAAGAAATAAAAGCGTCAGGTGATACGCAGATAGAAATGCTTATCCGTCTTAATGGAGAAGGCGACGGTGTGCCAACATGGGACCAGCTTAAAGAAGAAGGAAAAAATCTTATGGCACAGGGAGACAGAAGTTTTATAGATGCCGAGATTATAAATGATGAGATGTGCGAACTGCTTTTCACTTCAGGAACCACCGGAATAGCAAAAGGTGTGATGCTTTCACATAAAAACATTGTGTTTGACCTCATGATAGCCCCCACTATATTACGTGTACATCCTTGGGACATATTCTTTTCCGTACTGCCGATTCATCATACTTATGAAGGAACAGCAGGTTTTCTGATGCCCTTGTACAAAGGCGCTGCCATTGCATATTGCGAAGGTCTCAAATATATAGTAAAGAATCTGTCTGAAGTAAGACCGACTATGTTTCTTGGTGTGCCGGCTCTTTTTGAGACACTTTACAAGTCTATAATGCGTAATGTCAGAAAGCAGGGAAAAGAAGCTCTTGTAAGAAAAGTTATGGCTGTAAACAAGGTTACTAAAAAAATTGGCATAGACATCAACAGAAAACTGCTGAAAGACATATACAAGGTGTTCGGTGGAAGGATGAGGGTACTTATTTCCGGCGGAGCAGCTATAGATCCGGCAATACTCCAGTTTTTCAATGATCTTGGTTTCATTGCGGTTCAGGGATATGGGCTCAGTGAGTGCGCACCGATGGGTGCACTTAATCCTGACCAGCATAAATACATGAGAAACGCTTCTGTTGGACATATCCTTCCGGGTATGGATGTTAAGATTGAAGACAAAGATGAAGACGGAATAGGGGAGATATGTTTAAAAGGCGATAACGTAATGCTTGGATATTACAATATGCCTGAGGAAACATCAAAAGTGATAAGAGACGGCTGGTTCTATACAGGGGATCAGGGTTATATAGATGATGAGAAGTTTATTTATATAACAGGACGTAAAAAGAATGTTATAATTGCATCCAACGGTAAAAATGTATTTCCCGAGGAACTGGAATGCTATCTGTCAAAGAGTGCTTATATTGCTGAATCAATGGTATGGGGAGCAGAAGACGAAAAATCCGGAGATATTACTATCGTTGCAGCCATAAGACCTGAGACAGAAGAAATAGAAGAAACCCTTGGAAATAATGCCGGAGATGATCAGATAGAAAAACTTATCTGGTCTGAAGTGGATAAGATAAACGAGACACTTCCTTTCTTCAAGAAGATAAAAAAAATCACAATACGTAGTGAAGAATTTGAAAAAAATACAAGCAAAAAAATCAAGAGATTTGCAGACAGTAATAAAAAGATGTAAATGGAAAGGACGGAGAGCAGTATCTCCGTCCTGATATTATTTTTCACTGCTGAAAGCCACCAGAGCTATATTTCTGCCTGTTGCCTTACACAGCTTTTCTTCGGCCTCAGATATTATTTCCATATCGTGAGGACTTATTTCGGCAAATTTATTTTGCAAAGGATCACCTCCTGGCGTTTATTTTTACCATAAAAGGTAAATAATATTAAAAATTCACATACAATTCGCTTAAACAAATTGAAAAAAAATAAAATTTTATATATAATGTTGTGAGAACTGTAAAAGATATAATTGATGCATATTGAATTTGAAAAGGAGAACGTATATGGGATTTGCGAACGAAGTGGGAATCGACTTGGGAACAGCCAATGTTTTAGTATATATAAAGGGGAAAGGTATCGTTCTCAACGAGCCTTCGGTGGTAGCCATCAACAATGATACAGACGAGATTCTGGCAGTGGGAGAAGAAGCAAGACAGATGCTTGGAAGAACACCTTCAAACATTGTTGCCATAAGGCCGCTGAGAGACGGGGTCGTTTCTGATTATGACATAACCGAAAGAATGCTTAAATATTTCATAAGAAAAACATGCGGCAACGGAAGGTTCTTCAAGCCGAGAATCATGGTATGTGTGCCAAGTGGTGTTACTGAAGTGGAAAAAAGAGCAGTACGCGAAGCAGCAGAACAGGCCGGGGGAAAAGATGTATTCCTTATGGAGGAACCTGTGGCGGCAGCTATAGGTGCAGGACTTGATATAAGCAAGCCTGATGGCGTTATGGTAATAGATATCGGAGGAGGAACAACCGATATAGCCGTTATTTCACTTGGCGGTATAGTTGCAAGCTCATCCGTCAAGATGGCAGGTGACAAGTTTGATGAGGCCATCGTGAAATATATGAGAAAGGCTCACAAACTTTATATAGGCGAAAGAACTGCCGAAGACCTTAAACTCACAATCGGAACGGCATTTCCAAGAGAAGAAGCTATCGTAAGAGAATGCCGGGGCAGGGACCTGGTAACCGGACTTCCTAAGAGTGTTGATGTTTCTTCCGAAGAAATAATGGAAGCTCTTGAAGAACCGCTTCATGAAATCTGTGAGGCAGTACACAATGTTCTTGAAAGAACACCTCCTGAACTGGCAGCTGATATAAGCAACTCCGGTATAGTGGTCACAGGAGGCGGGGCTCTTATGTATGGTATAGACAAGAGAATAGAAGACAGAACAGGCATAAAGGTAAGGATTGCAGAAGATCCTAAATCCTGTGTGGCTGTTGGAACAGGAAAAGCTCTTAATGAACTTGATTCTCTTAAAACAAATTATCTCAACAAGAGAGAGCCTTATCTGTAGAAAGTCTCAGACCCGGGTATGGCAGCGCCTGTGACAGGGAGCAGCGCAGCAAGACCCGGGCCGTTTTTTATAGGGAGAAAATATGAAACTTGAACTTATAGCAGCTACAACATTCGGCCTTGAAGCACCGGCAAGACGCGAGATAGAAAAACTGGGATACAGGATAATCAGATCCGAAGACGGCAAGATAACCTTCTCAGGTGATGAAAGAGCAATAGTAAGAGCCAATCTCTGGCTAAGATGTGCCGATCGGGTGCAGATAAAAATGGCTGAATTTGAAGCCCTTGAATTTGAAGATCTTTTTCAGCAGGTAAAAGCCATACCATGGGAACAGTGGATACCTCCGGAAGGGAAATTCATAGTAAACGGTTCATCTGTAAAATCGAAGCTTTCCAGTGTACCCGCATGTCAGTCTGTATCAGAAAAGGCCATAATAGAAAAACTGAAAGAGACATATGCCATAGATCATTTTGAAAAGAGCGGAGCCCTGTATGACATAAAGATCACCATACTAAAAGACAGGGTGACAGTAACTCTGGATACTACCGGCCCCAGCCTGCACAAGAGAGGATATCGTACCAGCGCCGTAGTCGCTCCTATAAAAGAGACACTTGCCGCTGCCATGATCGAGCTTTCTTTCTGGAGGGCAGACCGCATAATGGTCGATACATGCTGCGGTTCAGGCACTCTTCCTATAGAGGCGGCCATGATAGGAAGAAATATGGCACCGGGAGTAAGCAGACATTTTGCCTCCGAGGACTGGGAAGCCATTCCTGAAGAACTGTGGAAAGAAGAAAGAAAAAAAGCCTTTGAGGCTGTGGACTGGGAAACGCCATTGAAGATATACGCATATGACATAGATAAGAAGGCTATAGAGGCAGCGGCAGAAAATGCAACAGAGGCTGGAGTAATCGATGATATAGTATTCAGACAGTGTGACAGCGGACAGCTATGCAAAAGGAATGAACTTGTACCGTTTTGTATAGATGCGGAAACAGGCTGTAAACGCGAACCTGAGGGCGGTATAATAATAACAAACCCGCCTTATGGAGAGAGAATAGGCGACAGAACTTCAATAGACAATCTTTATGGGGGAATAAGGAAGTTCTTGTCAGAAAATCCCACATGGTCATGTTTTGCCATAACCGCAGATAAAAGCATAGAGGAAAAGGTCTTCAAAAGACCTGCCGACAGGAGAAGAAAGTTATTCAACGGGCGGCTGGAGGTATGTTATTATCAGTATCACGGACAAAAACCCGATAAAAGTAAAAATGCATTAAAAGCAGAATAAAATGAAAATATTTTCAAAAAGATTGTAAAAAAGCATCTCTCATGAAAAGAATGGGAGATGTTTATTTTTTTGTATTTTAAGGCTGATAATATTTAAATGCCATTTAGGAAAGAATAAAAAATAAAAAAGGAGAATTCATAAATGGCAGTTAATTTAAAAGGAAGAAGTTTTTTGACATTGATGGATTTCGAGCCGGAAGAGATAAGGTATCTTCTCGACCTGGCGAGAGACCTTAAAGCAAATACAAGGGCAGGCATAAGCAACCAGATGCTGAAAGGCAAGAATATATGCCTGCTGTTTGAGAAAACATCCACAAGGACAAGATGTGCATTTGAAGTGGCATGCTATCAGGAAGGCGGAAACGTTACATTCCTCGACAGTAAAAGCTCTCAGATGGGAAAGAAAGAGTCACTGGAAGACACAGCAAAGGTGCTGGGAAGATTTTATGACGGAATAGAATACAGAGGATATGACCAGAATATCGTGGAGCATCTGGCTAAATATGCCGGTGTTCCTGTATGGAACGGTCTGACCGATGTAGATCATCCGACTCAGATTCTGGCCGATATGATGACAATAGAAGAACATGTGGCGAAACCTCTGCCTCAGGTAAAAGTTGTATTTTGCGGTGATGTGAGAAACAATATGGCATATGCATGGATGCAGGGATGTGCCAAAATGGGTATGACTTTTGTGGCTTATGGGCCGGAAGAACTTAAAGACCAGATGGACAAGAGTGTTATGGACGAAGTTATGGAAACAGCAGAAAAGACAGGAGCATCCATTGAAATATCTTCTGATGAAAGTTGCCTGAAAGATGCAGATGTTATATATGCTGACATCTGGGCTTCAATGGGAGAAGAAGAACAGATACCTGAGAGAGTAAAGCTTCTGACTCCTTACAGGGTAACAAAGGAAATGCTGGAAAAGACAGGAAACAAGGATGTTATTTTCCTCCATTGTCTGCCTTCATTCCATGACTTTGAAACTACTCTTGCTGCAGAGCAGAAGGAAAAGGGTTATGACATAAGAGAAGTAACAGACGAAGTGTTCAGGTCAAAAAATTCAAAAGTGTTCGATGAGGCAGAAAACAGAATGCATACTATAAAAGCTGTAATAATAGCCACCATAGGATAAACAGAAGGGGCAGATGATAAGGAGACAGAAATAATGAAAAAAGGAATTCACAATTATTCTGAAATAGGAAAACTGGAAAGAGTTCTTCTCCATAAGCCGGGAAGAGAGATCGAAGCCCTTACACCCTCAACAATGGAAAGACTTCTCTTTGATGATGTGCCTTATCTCAGAGAAGCTCGCAAAGAGCATGATGAATTTGCAGCAATACTGAGAGAAAACGGTGTGCAGGTAATATATTACGAAGAAGAGACGGCTAAAGCGCTGAGAGATGATGCTGTAAGAGAGGATTTCGTCAATAACATGATAGCCCTAAGTTTCATTGAATCGGAAGGGATGAAACAGGCTATAAGGAATTTTCTCATGAGCCTTCCTCCAGATAAGATGGTAGAAGAAATCATTTCCGGCGTAAAGCGTGACGATCTTGGTGAAGTGAAAACAGGTTCTCTTGCAGATCTTGCTCATACAGAGTATCCATTTGTCATGGACCCCATGCCAAATCTATATTTTACACGGGATCCCGGGGCCTGCATAGGAGACGGTATCAATATACACCATATGCACACCCCTGCAAGAAGAAGAGAATCACTGCTTCTCAAATATATGTTTGAGCATGATCCTGACTTTGCCTCTTCGCAGAATACCCAGTTTTATGATATTTACGATGATTATTCCATAGAGGGCGGCGATGTTCTGGTACTTTCAAAAGACATGGTGGCTGTAGGATATTCTGAAAGAACAACAGTGGCGGGAATAGAAAACTTTGCTCACAATCTTCTTTCAAATTCTGACTTTAAGAAAGTGATAGTCTTCGATATTCCCAAATGCAGGGCATTCATGCATCTGGATACTGTTTTTACCATGGTGGACTATGATAAATTTACCATACACCCTGAAATCGAAGGTCCGTTATCAGTATATGAACTTACTCTTAATAAGGACGGAACTCTCAGATTTAATAATGTGGTGGATCAGCTTCCGAGATTACTGGCAAGAGAACTGAAGCTGCCGGCAGTAGATCTGATCCGCTGCGGAGGCGAAGATCTTATTGCAGCCCAGCGTGAGCAATGGAATGACGGTTCCAATACCTTATGTATCGCACCTGGTACTGTGGTAACTTATGAAAGAAATTATGTGACTAATGATCTTCTGGACAGACACGGAATCAAGGTGCTTACCATACCCAGTGCAGAACTGTCCAGAGGCAGAGGCGGCCCCAGATGTATGTCATGTCCGGTGAATCGCCAGGATCTGCAGTAAGGAGGAAAAATGACAGAAAAAATAGTGATAGCGCTGGGCGGCAATGCTCTTCAGTCGGGAAAAGATGAGCCGACAGCCGAGGCCCAGCTTCAGGTAGTTAAAAATACAAGTGAAAAAATAGCCGCGATATGTGACAAGGGCTATGAAATCGCAGTGGTACACGGCAACGGGCCGCAAGTGGGAAGAATACTTCTTGCTTCGGAGACGGCAAAGGATGTAACGCCGTCAATGCCGTTTGATGTGTGCGGCGCCATGTCTCAGGGATATATAGGATACCATCTGCAGCAGTGCATAAGATATGCCCTCAACAGCAGAAACAGGAATATACCTGTTGTGACAGTTGCAACCCAGATGATAGTTGAGAAAAACGATCCCGCTTTTAAAAATCCGACTAAGCCTATCGGGCCATTCTATTCGGAAAAAGATGCAAAAGAACTTTCCAAGGCAAAAGAATACGTGATGAAAGAAGACTCGGGCAGAGGGTGGCGCAGGGTCGTAGCCTCCCCTATACCACGACGCATAGTGGAAATTTCAGCAATTAAAAGGTTGTGGGATTCCACTGTGGTCATAAGCTGCGGAGGAGGAGGCATACCTGTAGTTGAAAACGATGACGGATCACTTCAGGGAGTGGCAGCAGTAATAGACAAGGATTTTGCCGCAGAACTTCTGGCAGAGGAGGTAGGCGCAGACATACTTCTCATACTGACAGAAGTGGAAAAAGTAGCCATAAACTTCAACAAACCCGATCAGCAGGATGTTTCATCTATGAATCTTAAGGAAGCAGGCGAATATTGCCGCCAGGGTCAGTTTGCTCCCGGAAGCATGCTGCCTAAAGTGGAAGCGGCAATGAAATTTGTCAGAGCAAATCCGGATAAAAAGGCCATAATAACATCCCTTGAAAAGGCAGAGGAAGCGTTGGAAGGAAAAACCGGAACCCTATTCACATTTTCCTGACAACAATCTGACAGAAGTAATTACAACAGCAAAAAACCTGTTCATTTCGTGTGAAAATGGACAGGTTTTTAATATATTATATTGAGACTCTTATTATAAAAAGAAAAAACATCCGATATACTATCTGCAAGCCCACTTCTTTATAAGCACCTGTATTATGCCGGCACATGGAACGGCCAGAAGCATGCCGGCGACACCACCCAAATAGCCGAATATGCTTACAGAAATAAGAACAAAAAGGGGGTGCAGCCCTGTAGAAGATCCTACAACTTTGGGATAGATGTAATTACTGTCAATCTGCTGTACGGCAAGAAGAGCCAGAACAGCCGTTATTGCCTGAAAAAGACCTCCTGTGGTCAGGGATACTATGAAAGCCGGTATCATACCGAAAAAGGGGCCGAAATAGGGTATGATATTGAGAAGACCACCTATTATACCGATTATCACCGCATACTTGACTCTGAGTATAGAAAGAACCAGAGATGAAAGAAAAGCGACTATCAGACTGTCTACAAGAGCCCCCTTTATAAAAGTTGTAACAACATGATTGATTTCTGAGAGTATTTCGCTGGTTACTCCATGAGTCTTTTGCTTTAATATGACAGATAAGAATTTCTGCCATAAAGAGATAAAGAGCTCTTTATCTTTGATAAGATATATACTGGCAACTATTCCTACAAAAAAACTGACAATTCCCCCGGCAAAGCTAACGGCCATTTCAACAACACCGGAAAAGGAAAATTTGTCCTTCAGCCATTCAGATAATGCATCCTCTGCATCACTTATATCTATATAATCAGATAAAAACTTTGTCATGCTTTCAAAAGATGAGCGAAAATAATCATACACACTCTGAGCCGTTTCCTTGATGCCTCCTGAAGGAAGCGCACCGAGAATAAGTATTACAAATGCGTATATTAAAGCAAGCAATAAAAAAAGTACTGATGCGTAGGTGATAAATATGGCGGGTATTCGTCCACGAGGAGTCTCATAAGGCAGATTTTCCGCAGGACTTTTAGATATGATGCAGCGCACCCATTCTACAGCAGGACTGAGAAGATATGCCAGAACAAGACCTGTTAAAAGAGGCGAAAGAACTCTCAGCAGAGTACCTGCTGCTTTCCATATTGCGCTGAAAATATCAACTAAAAAATAATCCATCTTGCCTGTTCCTCCTACGGGTAGTATGATATAAAAAAGGAAATTTTATGAGGAAAAAATATGAAAAAAAGTGAATTGCTGGTTCCGGCGGGCGGAAAAAAACAATTTGTTGCAGCTGTAGAAAACGGAGCCGACGCTATATATATAGGCGGCAAAAATTACAGCGCACGGAATAATGCCGACAACTTTTCCGATGAAGAGGCAGAAGAAGCTGTAGACTATGGACACCTGAAAAATGTAAAAACCTATGTGGCGATGAATACGCTTCTGTTTGATGATGAACTTAAAGGGGCATTTGATCAGGCCTGCCGTTACCACGAGATGGGGGTTGATGCCCTTATTATTCAGGATCTGGGGCTTGGAAGGGTATTAAAAAATTATCTGCCTGATATGCCGCTGCATCTGTCTACTCAGGCAGGTGTAAGGGATGCTGCCGGGGTTTATGCCGCAGCAGAGTTAGGATATGAGAGAGTGGTGCTGGCAAGAGAGACCGGCTTTGAAGAAATAAAAAAGACGGTAGCAACCGGTACAGAAATCGAAGTGTTTGTTCATGGAGCTATGTGCATATGCTACTCGGGACAATGTCAGCTGAGCCGGTATATTGGAGGCAGATCAGGCAACAGAGGCACATGTGCTCAGCCATGCAGGCTGCCTTACTGGTGTGAAAGCGGCAGAAAATATCCGCTGAGCCCTAAAGATATGTGTCTGATAGAGGAAGCGGGAAGATTGTGCGAAGCAGGGGTGGCCTCTTTAAAGATAGAAGGAAGAATGAAGTCTCCTGAATATGTCGCTGTTGTGACATCCATATACAGGAAATACATAGATATGTGGAGTTGCGGCCATAAACCGGAGGTGACAGAAGAAGATATATACCTTCTCAGACAGATATACAACAGAGGAGGATTTACAAAGGGCTATTTTTACGGTAATCCCGGTGAAAATCTGATTGCATCAGATTTTTCGAAAAACAGTGGAGTATATGTGGGTAAAGCAGCTTCCTCATCAAAAGGCTCTCTGATTTCCATAGAATATGACGGGGAGGAAAAAGTTCCGGCCATTGAAAAGGGTGATTATGTAGAGATCAGAGGTGAAAAACTCACCGGCAATATGGTGACATATAAGGAAGTGAAAAACGGGAAGACCATAATAGGGGATTTCAGGGGCAACATCAGGAAAGGTGATCCCGTATACAGGCTTGCCAGCGCTGATCAGCTTGCAAAAGCCCGTAAAACATTTGAAGACGCAGATTATTTAAAAACAGGCAAAACATCAAGACGCACACCTGTAAATATGAATCTTGTAATTGAAGCCGAGAAAAACATGAGGCTTACTGTTTCATGTAATGGATTTAATGTGACATTAAATTCAGACAGTGTGCCGCAGAAGGCAGAAAGCGGGAATCCCATATCTCAAAAGGCAAAGTCACAACTTGCAAAAACAGGAGATACGGCCTTTTGTCCAGGTGACATATGTATCTATGAACCAACACCGGCATTTATACCGGTTTCCGCAATAAACAGATTAAGACGGCAGGCTCTTGAGAAGCTGGAATCCGAAATAATATGCAGCTTCAAGAGAAAAGGTATAAGGGGTGGGTTTACGGCAACCGCACGGAAACCGGAAGAAAACATTATGGAAGTGTATTTTATAAGGGGAAAGGCAGATAAAAAAATAATAGATAAAGCATTATCATTAAGAAAATCAATAAGATGCGTAGTGCCTGCAGATAAATATGCCGCATTTAAAAAACAGCTGAAGGTTTTTTATGGGAACAGCAAAGAAACGCAGATTTCTGTGCGACCGTATATAATCCCTATGACATCAGTAAGCAAAGAGAAGGCTTCTGAAATATGTCAGTGGCTGAAAGAAGAAAACTGCGGGTTATATGTCAGCACACTGGGACAGCTTTATACTTTTGCAGGTAATGGAGTAAGACTTTACGGAGATTATGGACTGAATGTCACAAATGGTGAAGCAGAACTGGCATGCTGCCAGCTGGGCGCAGTATCATGTGCAGATTCTCTTGAAAAAGCCGAAAAATGGCAGGGCGCATATCCTCTTATGATAACGGAGCATGAAATGGATGAAAAAATCCTTGTTGACAGAAAAAAAAGCTGCTATGATGTGATGTTTTTTGACAGCAGTCATAAAACTTTTATTACAGGAAAGGATTGTCCCATTGACTGGGAAAAAGCAGGCAATAAAGGTTCCGTAAGGCTGTTTGCAACATGAAGGTTCAAGATTGCTCTACACATTGAAATGGCGGGGTCAAGAGACCTCGGGATGTATCTAAAAAAATGCACAAAAAAATGCAAAAAATGTTTGACTATAATGTATACACGGGTATATTATAGACATGGTGAAACTGTTATGTTCTTAACGAATCATAATATTGTGGATAGAACCATTTTTTATTAACTTTATCTGTATACAATATACAAAAATGTAAAAATTTTGAGGAGGAGACGTATAGTATGAGAAAAGAGTGGGAAGGCTTTGTCGAAGGCAGCTGGACAGAAACCATCGCAGTTGAGGAATTTATTCATCTGAACTATAAGCCTTATGACGGCGACGCAAGCTTCTTGGCAGGACCTACTGCAAGAACCAAAGAATGTTCAGACAGAGTTCAGGAACTTCTTGTTGAAGAAAGAAAAGCAGGCGGAACTTTAAAGGTAGATGCCAGCAGAATCATGAGAATCAATGCATTTGGCCCCGGATATATTGTACCGGGAAAAGATATAATTGTCGGTCTTCAGACAGACGAGCCTCTTAAGAGAGGTATCTGCCCATTTGGAGGAATCAAAATGGTCAGAGAGGAAGTTGCCGAATATGGTGAAAAACTGCCTGAGGAAATCGACAGAATGTTCGATTACATAACCACACACAATGACGGAGTATTCAAAGCATACTCAAAAGAAATGAGACAGGTAAGACATCTGGGCTTTATCACAGGTCTTCCTGATGCTTACGGCCGCGGAAGAATAATCGGCGACTACAGAAGAGCAGCACTGTATGGTATAGACTTCCTGATTGAAGAAAAGCAGAAAGATCATGAGATGATCGCATCAAGACATGTGATGAGCGAAGAAAACATCAGAACTGCTGAAGAAATTACCAATGAAATCATAGCTCTTAAAGAAATAAAGAAGATGGCAGCCAGCTATGGATATGACATTTCCGGACCTGCAAAGGACGTAAAAGAAGCTATCCAGTGGACTTATTTCGCATACCTTGCCGGAATAAAGGAAGAAAACGGCGCAGCTATGTCCATAGGAAGAACTTCCACATTTATCGACATTTATGCTGAAAGAGACCTTGCCCGCGGAACTTATACTGAGGAACAGATTCAGGAATTCATCGATGACTATATCCTGAAGCTGAGAGTGGCAAGACATCTGAGAACAAACGAGTACAATGAGCTCTTCGGAGGAGATCCGATGTGGATCACAGAAGGTATCGGAGGTGTCGGCAAAGACGGAAGACACAAAGTTACAAAGAACTCCTACAGAGTACTGCAGACTCTTTACAATCTGGGACCTGCTCCGGAACCAAACCTTACAGTTCTCTGGTCAAAGCAGCTTCCTGAACCTTTCAAGAGATTCTGCGCTCAGGTTTCAATAGACACTGACTCCATCCAGTATGAGAACGATGACAAGATGAGACCTGCATATGGTGAAGACTACTCCATCGCATGCTGTGTATCCGCTATTCAGATGGGTGAGCAGATGCAGTTCTTCGGTGCAAGATGCAACCTGGCTAAGATACTGCTTTTAGGTCTCAACGGCGGTATCGATGAGAGAACAGGTGAACATGTCGGACCTCAGATGGAATCTGTTGGTGACGGTCCTATCGACTTTAATGACGCATGGGACAGATTCAATATTTATCTGGCATGGCTGTGTGAACTGTATGTAAATATCATGAACATCATTCACTTCATGCACGACAAATATGACTTCGAACGTTCACAGATGGCATTCCTTGATTCTGAAGTAAAGAGACTCATGGCATTTGGTGTTGCAGGATTCTCCGTAGCTGCAGACTCACTGTCAGCAATCAAATATGCCAAGGTATATCCGATCAGAGACGAGAACGGTGTAATCGTTGACTTCAGAACTGAAGGAGAATTCCCGAAATACGGAAACGACGATGACAGAGTAGACGATATAGCTGTAAAGATTTCAGAGAGAACCATAGAAGAACTGAGAAAGCATCCTACTTACAGAAATTCCGTTCATACACTTTCTGTACTGACTATTACTTCCAACGTAATGTATGGAAAGAAGACCGGTAATACTCCTGACGGAAGAAGAGCAGGAACTCCTTTCGCACCTGGTGCAAACCCGATGCACGAAAGAGACAGTCATGGTGCTGTTGCATCTCTGAACTCCGTATCTAAGATTGACTGGGATACATGCCAGGATGGTGTTTCCAACACATTCTCCATCACACCGGCTGCACTTGGCAAGGAGAAAGATGAAAGAACTACTACACTTGTAGGTCTTCTGAACGGTTATTTCGAAAGAGGAGCTCATCACCTGAACGTAAACGTTCTCAACAGAGATCTTCTTGAAGATGCGTATGAAAATCCTGAAAAATATCCGAACCTCACAGTAAGAGTATCCGGATATGCAGTAAGATTTAACGCTCTGTCCAAGAACCATCAGAAGGAAGTAATCGCAAGAACATTCCACCAGAGTGTATAAAAGTGACACTTGTCCTTGATGAAATAAAATGCTTGACTTATGCGAGGTGCTCTTTTAGTGCACCTCGCATGCTATAAAGACTTTAATGCAGGAGGAAAAAATGAAGGGCAGACTACATTCCGTGGAGACTTTTGGAGCCGTAGACGGTCCAGGCATAAGAACTGTATTTTTTATGCAAGGCTGTCCGGCAAGATGCCTGTATTGTCATAATCCCGACTCATGGTCAGAGGATGGCGGACGAGATATAGAAATAGATGAAATAGTACACTGGGCTGTAAGAGGTATGCCCTATTATGGAGACAAAGGCGGAGTGACTTTCTCCGGCGGAGAGCCTCTGATGCAGGGAAAGTTTATAATAGAGGCAATTAAAGCTCTTAAAGAAAAAGGTATAAACACAGCTATAGATGCAAGCGGCACTTATGTTGATGAATATACTGATGAGGTGATTAAGCAGTGTGATCTTGTTCTGCTGGATATAAAGCATCCTGATCCTGAGAGATTCAAAATAATAACAGGAAGAGACCAGAAGACCCTGTTTGAACTTATTGATATAATAAATCGCCATGACAGACATGTGTGGATAAGGAACGTGGTAGTTCCCGATATAAATGATACAGAAGCTGATATGGAGGCACTGAGTGAATTCATAAAGGCGGTTAAACATATAGATAAGCTGGAACTTCTTGGATATCATACCATGGCTGTAGAAAAGTACGGCAAGCTGGGTATCACATACAGGCTGAAAGGTGTTCCGCCGATGGATGGAGAACGACTGGCAGAGCTGAAAAAACTTGTCAGGTGGGAAAAAGCATAAGTTAAAAAAGAGGCTCTATAATAAATGTTGGGGTGGCTGAAAAAAATATTCAGCTGTCTCAACTTTTTTGATTAAAAAAATTGAGCATAAGTACAATC
>CASFMJ010000111.1 GCA_949295785.1 uncultured Bacillota bacterium
AGAGATACTAAGAATGATAAAGGATAGTATCACAAGGGTGTAAGACTAAATTCAGCAAGGACGGGAATTTAAATTTTCATTTAAGGCATGCAAGAGAGCAGTCCCATTTTATTTGCAGAGTTTTTTTTGCTGTGCTATACTATAATCAATTATAAGAGTCGCAGACAGGAGAAAATTATGGAAAACCGTACTATGCTCAATACCATGATCCAGCGTATCATGACCGATGATACCTTTCTTGCCCGGATAGGTATGACAAAGGAAGAAATGAAGACGTTTCTCAAAGATCACAAGATGAAAGATCTATGTGTTGATCTTCTTGCTTTTGTTGACAGACGTGGAAGATTCCTGTCACATAATGTCCTGAAAGCAGCAGAAGCCATGCTCAGTGACCTTAGTCCTGTTCCCATGGAAGGCAGGCTGCAGAATGCATACAACTATGTGCTTCTTTCCCTTTTCCCCGACAAGCAGGTTCCATTTACAGAATCTGACCATACAGCAAAGAGCCGTCTGTTCCTGCTGCAGTTATTAAAAGCTCTTTACAAATTTGAGCGCAAGACCCTGGCTTTTGATCCTACTGTTGACTTTTGTACATTAGACGAAGATGAAATTTCACAAGGGGAGTATGATGAAGAATATATACGTCTCATGGAACTTTCCGACAAAAAATATCTTTATGAGTTTATGAGACTGGGTGTGGATCTTACACCATTCAACACTCTCGGTCATATAGCCGGTGTCCACTATGTTGCCATGCATGCGGCAAGGCAGCTGTCTGCCCTTAATATACCGGTAGACCTGGGCCTTGTTTCTGGAGCGGCAGCGGGCCATGACATAGGCAAATACGGATGTAAAAAAAGTGAAGAAAAACGTATACCTTATCTTCATTACTATTATACAGACATATGTTTCAACAGATTCGGAATGCCTATGATAGGCCACATTGCCGCCAATCATTCCACATGGGATCTGGAACTTGACAATCTTTCGGCAGAATCTCTTCTGCTCATATACGCAGACTTTCGGGTAAAAAGCAGCCGAAACAGTGACAATACAGAAACAGTGCATTTTTATACTCTTGATCAGGCTTTTGATGTAATCCTGAACAAACTTGACAATGTAGATGAGGCCAAAGAACTGCGTTACCGAAAAGTATACAACAAGCTGAAAGATTTTGAAAACTATATGAAAGATCTGGGCGTTGTCACAGACCTTCCTGATATTCCTCAGAGAAAACCCCGGATACCCGTACTTTCTGCAAAGAAAGATTATTCTCTGCTTCAGGGCAGAGATGTGATAGAAGAACTGAAACATCTCTCTGTGGAACATAACATACGTCTTATGAACAAGTTTTACAGGCAGGAAGATTTTGCAGGCCTGCTGGAGACAGCAAGAAGCGAAAAACAATGGAAGAATCTCAGAACATATATTTCCATATTCGGAGAATATTCCACTTATATGACAGAAAAGCAGAAACTCATGACTCTGAGATTTCTCAGCGAACTTCTGGTGCACAGGGAAAGTGACATACGAAATCAGGCAGGTGAGATAATAGGACTGATAATCGCTCATTTCAATGAAGAATATAAAAAAGCCCTGCCGGCAGGTGTAGCTCCGCCGCCAAAGGAGATAACCAATCTTTCTGTCTGGGAAGACACTATACGCACCATTCTTGTGCCGGATTACAAACTTACAGAACAGCATAAAAAATGGATAGGAAATTCACTAAAAAGTGTAACCTCCTCCCTTATTGCAAATTCTGAAGGAGAAAAGCGAAAATCATATATAGACGCTCTGCTCAGATGGTACAGAAAAAATGATCTTACAGAGCAGAACAAGGAATCAATGCTCCAGACCGCTATACTTGCTGACACAAAGGCATGTACACCTGAACAGATCTGTGAGTTTTCCGATTTTGCTGACAGATGTATGGCCGAAAATGAACAATCACTGAAGGTGGCTGCATCTGATGCCCGAAATCATTTTGGACAATGCTGCGACCGGGATGATTACTTCTGTGAGCTGAAAAGCTGCCTTGGATTTGATCCTGATACCGATCTTTCTCAGGAAGCGCTGTCTGAAATGTATCTGGACAATCTGAAAGCCAGCACACCATGGCCGATAAAAGTGGCCAATATACAGCTCATGTTAAGATCACTTGAGGAAAAATCCGGAGAGGGTCAGGCTCTTCATGTGGCCACCCACCTTGGGAATCTGGTGAAAGTCAGTGAAACGGTCATAGTAAGAAAAAGTGCCGGCGCAGCGCTGGTATCTATAATAGATCTGCTTCCGCTGGAACAGAGAAACGAAATTGCCGTAGAACTGGGCAAAGGACTTGAGATTGGAGATTACCAGTTTTCAAAATATATTCCGGACTATCTGGGTCTTATAATGCTCCATCTGCCCCCCAGAGAACTGGATGAACTGATTCTGGACCTGGAAAAATTCCTTGGCGCCACCAACGGACAGGTGGCAGCTGCCGTACTTCACACCTTCGGAGTTATAATAGAGAACTATAGGATATATAAAGATCTTTTCGGATCAAGTGAAGGTTCCAAAGAAAGAACGGCAAGAAAAAACAAACTTATCGGTCTGATTCTCCGAGGTTTTGCCAATTACAATCCGGATATAAGCCAGGAAGCACTGTGGACCATAGGCATGAACATATTCGGCTCACCGTCTCTTTCTCTTACAGAAAAATATGATATTTTCTGTCACTGCGGCAAAAGAATCCTTACGTTATATGAAAACCGCAGCGAAGATGAACTGGACTTTTTCAACAATGCAGCGGTGCTTAAACATATTTACCGTTTCATATGCAGCTTTGAGCTTGAAACCGGTAATTTCGACATGCCCGAATCAGATAAAGTAGCCTTTTTCCCGGGCACTTTTGACCCGTTCAGCTTAAGTCACAAAGCCATTGCAACAGAAATACGCGATATGGGGTACGAGGTATATCTGGCACTTGATGAATTCAGCTGGTCAAAAAAGACACAGCCCCGTCTTCAGCGCCGCAAGATTATGAGCATGTCGGTGTCCGACGAGGAAAATATATATATTTTCCCCGATGATATTCCTGTAAATATTGCAAACCCCAAGGATCTTGCCCGGCTGCGCAATATTTTTGCAGGAAGGGAGCTTTTCTTTGTTGCCGGAAGTGATGTTATCGAGAACGCTTCATGTTACAGAGCTGAACCTTCTGAAAATTCCATACATTCTCTTAATCATATAATATTCAAGCGTTCTTCAGATGAGAGACGTGATTCATCATCAGGCAGCAGACCTTATCCAATTACCGGCCATGTGATAAATCTTCATCTGGAAGAATATTTTGAAGACATAAGTTCCACGAGAATAAGGGAAAATATCGACTCAGGCCGTGATATATCAAACCTGATTGATCCTGTTGCTCAGAACTATATCTTTGAAAACAGTCTGTACATGCGTGAACCTGCATATAAGCACGTGCTCCAGGCTCGTGACATACATCTTGAGGAATACGGCAAAGGCAGTTCGTCAGTCCTCAACGACATGAAAGGTGAACTTACAGCCCAGGGTTATGATATGGATGTCATATCATCGTATCTTGATTCAGACAAAGTAAGAATGGTTGTCCTCAGAGACGGCAATATGGAAAATATTCCTGTGGCTGTAGCTGCAGTCAATCGTCTTGACAGTATAGATCTTCTGAGCACATTCGGCGACCAGGATATTGCAGCTTATATAAGAAGCCGCGCTGCCGGTTCCATTGCCGTAATAGGCGGACTTTTCTTCAGCCGGCGCAGCCATATCACAAACCTCGAACAGGTTATTCTGGTAGAACTGCTTTCAGAACTTTTGGCAAGAGATTACACGTATGTTGTATATCATCCATGTCACGAAGCAGGCCTCTTGCCGGCAACAACCGGTGTGGTGGCAAAACAGGGCTTTGTCAATATCGCGCCTAAAGGTGCAAGGCCTATATTTGCCGTTGATATGCGTTCCCCTGTGATTATATTCAAGAATGTTGATACCATAATAAAGCATCCTCTCAATAAAAATCCTGCCGTTCTGGCAGCCGTGGAGAATGCCCACGATAATGTGCTGGGAATGCTGACTTCCATATACCCGGGAGAGCTTATCATTTCTTACAATTCGGGAATAATGTACCATAAGATAATAAATCTTATAGCCAAGATAAACGGGGTTTCACCTCTTCCCTATGCACAAAAATCTTACGGAAAATATATGGCCGTACCTTTCGGAAAGCTTCTGGAAGGTTCTGCCGTACCTAACACTGTAACAAAATCCATGCACACTGAGAAATATTTTTTCAGAGATGTATCAAATTTTACTATTGAAGAAAAAAGATATTATTCCACTCTGGAGAACCAGGTGAAAACCATAAAATCCTTCAACAGACCTGTAATACTGGTAGATGACCTGCTCCACAAGGGGTACCGGATGAATGCCATTGATCCGATATTAAAAGCCAACGATGTGGAAGTTGTCGAAACAGTAGTAGGCGTTCAGACAGGCAGAGGGCGTGATCTCATGACCATAAAGGAACGTACTGTAGACAGCGCATATTTCCTGCCCAATCTGAAATGCTGGATAGATGAAAGCGACATGTATCCGTATATAGGCGGAGACAGCATGAAAGACAAAGGTACACCTGTTGACGGAAAGACGGCCATACCGTCTCTCAACCTGCTGCTGCCTTTTGCTGTGCCTACTTTCCTTGGGAATATATCAGGACAGAATCTTTATGAATATTCCATGACATGCCTTAAAAACGCCAGGGATATACTGAAAACTCTGGAAGAAGAATATCAGAAAGAATTCGAGCAGAAACTGACTCTGAAAAGACTGGGTGAAGTTATTATCGATCCTAAAAATCCGGATATAGTAAGCCACATCAGGCCTGATGAAAATGCAGCTCCTTCTGACTATGTGGAGAATGATATAGAAAAACTTATACGAATGAGGAAAATGTTCAAATGGTAAAAAAATCAATACATGAGCTATGTCCCGACGCAGACAGCCTTTTGCTGCCTTTACCTCTGAAAAAAAACGATTTCAGAGTTCATATAGCGGCACTGGGAGATGTGGGGGCTACTCTTCTTACCGGGCTGAAACTTATGGGAGGAGATCTTATCAGCACTATAGGCATATATGACCTTGATCCCAAAGTAGCAGAAAGATATGAGGCGGAAATGAACCAGACCGGATTTCCCTTTACCGGCCAGGAAACGGGTGAAGATATTTTTCCGTCATTGCCTGTGGTGAAGCCTGTATCGGAAGAAAATCTTTTTTCCTGTGACATGCTTGTATTCTGTGCAAGCAAAGCTGTTCCGCCTGTCACCAAAAGCACAGATGTAGATGTCAGAATGGTTCAGTTTGAAGCAAACAGAAAAATAATATCCCACTACGGCGCCATGGCGAAAGCTGCGGATTTTAAAGGGATTTTTGCTGTGGTCTCCGATCCTGTTGATCCTCTGTGCAAAGAGGTTCTTCTTACCTCCGGCCTTGAGCCGGGGCAGATAAGAGGATATGGCCTTGGTGTCATGAATAAGCGGGCGGAATATTTTGCTATAAAAAATCCCGAATTCTCTTCTTATCTTACAGAAGGCCGGGCTTTCGGCCCCCATGGCAACGATCTTGTCATAGCAAACAGCATAGAAAACTACAATCATGAGCTTTCCCTTCGCCTTACAGATATGACTGTGAAAGCCAATCTTGATATCAGACAGCTGGGGTTTAAACCATATATCGCCCCCGCGCTTTCATCAGGCGCTGTTTCTCTTATACTGACATTAAAAGGATTCTGGAACTACAGCTCAGTATATATGGGGCACGGCACAGAAGGTGCGTTTTTAGGGATAAAAAACCGAATCGAAAAAGACAAGATAATCATAGAAGACGTTCCTCTTTCCATACCACTTTATGACAGGATAGAAAAAGCATATAAAAATCTATGCAATATCATTTAACGGAGATGATATTATGAAACTTCTGATCGTAAAACTCCAGGTTCACTCAGGCAGCAGCAGACTGAATGCTGTCCTTACGGAAACCATTGACAGCATCAGAGCAGATCACTCTGATGCTGATATTAGCCTTATCAACGATGCACAGTGTTTTATCACCTGTGCTGAAAAAGGAGATCTTCGCAACACCAGACTTCTCTTTGCCGCTGAGCTTGATGAGGGAGGAATGAATATGGATGCATGCAGAATCATTGCATATCTTTATGCAAACAGCGAAAAGCTGCCTCTAAAAGGCTCTGTATGCGGCATACTGATTGATGGCAGCGGTCAGCTTTTCACCAAGGATACAGGAAGAAGGATAGCCTTCGCCGCAAATACGGCAGGATGCATGTTGCCCGGAAAGCCGCTGGTGGAAGCCACCGGAGATCTTTTCAACTTTACCACGCTTTCTGAACTGTGGCATACAGATACCATGTCTGCATATAAAAAAAGCGTCTTGCTTCTTATGGATAAACTTCTAAGCTTTGATAAACGGCTTCATTTAAAATCAGGTATTGATGGCAAACCTTCCATACTTGTCATCCATGCAGGAAACAGCAAAACCTCCAACAGCCTTTGTCTCTGGCATATGGCGGCCGAAAATATCAGTGAAAAGGCAGATATACAGGAAATTTCCATAAGAAACGGCCAGCTGGTGGACTGCCGCGGATGCAAGTATGAAGACTGCCTTCATTTCGGTGAAAATGCCGGTTGCTTTTACGGAGGAGTAATAGTAGAGAAGGTATATCCCGCCATTATAGATGCTGATATCCTTGTTCTTGTATGTCCCAATTACAATGACTCTGTCAGTGCCAATATCATGGCCTTCATAAACAGGCTGACAGCTGTCTTCAGGGCATATGATTTCAGTCAGAAACGTATATATGCAGTCATAGTATCAGGTTACAGCGGCGGAGATATTGTAGCTCAGCAGATAATAGGTGCAATCAACATGAACAAGAACCTTATACTTCCACCTGCTTTCGCCATTATAGAGACGGCCAACAAGCCGGGTGACATAATGAAAAAAGAAAACATAAAAGAAAAGGCAGCAAAGTTTGCTGCCCATATGATGAATCTTGATCCTTAAGATAATCCATATCAGACGGGCTCCTGCCCGTCCTCTTTTTTTACAGCCACTATCACGGTGGCTGCAAGTATCAGTATACAGCCTGCTATCCCTCTTGGAGAAAAACTTTCTCCATATGCAACAATTCCCACAACAACACTGGTTATTGGTTCAAGGGTACTGAGTATAGCGGCGCTTTGTGCTCCGGTATATCTGACCCCCAGTTGAAAGCCAAGCACTGCCACAAAAGACACCACTGTAGCAAAAATCGTTGCAACTACCCATGTCTGCAGATCAAATCCCAGCTTCATCTGACCTGTAAATATGGCTACAGTAGCTGTCAGAACAGCAGCGACCAGATTCATGTAAAATATCAGTTTCAGCGAATCCATTTCTCTCAGACGGCTTTTTTCAAGAAACAAGATATAAAACGCGTATGTGTTTCCAGATATGAAGGCGAGGAAAATACCAAGAATGTTTACCTGCTCTCCACCGCCGTAGAACATAGTCATACCTGCAAGACACATGCCCACACATATAATCTTGAAAAGTCTGACTTTTTCTTTGAGAAAAATCATACTGAATACAATTACCATGGCGGGATAGCAGAAGTGCAGCGTCGTAGCCATACCTGTAGGTATATAATTATACGCGAAAAACAGCAGCAGGCCTGTTCCTCCATAGCCTGCCACGGTTATGAGGCATATTTCTGCAAACTGCCTCCGGTCTATTCCCATAGGTACTTTTTTTATTTTAAGATACAGGTATATGGGCAGCAGAGACAGCACAAATCTACAGAATGCCGAACTGAGAGTTGTACCTCCCATGGCTTTCATGTACTGCATGAACATCGGTACGAATCCGAAACATACAGCTGATATTACCACTGCTGCTATTCCAAATGTCCTCTTACTCATTTAAAATTCCGCTGTCTTTGGTGTTCTCGGGAAAGGAAGCACGTCTCTTATATTGCTCATTCCTGTTATATACATTATTATTCTTTCAAAACCGAGTCCGTATCCGGCATGTTTAACTCCGCCGTACTTTCTCAGGTCAAGGTACCACCAGTAATCTTCTTCTTTCAGTCCCAGTTCCTTCATCCTGGCTGTAAGTACATCCAGCCTTTCTTCTCTCTGGCTTCCTCCGACAATTTCCCCAACGCCGGGAACCAGCAGATCACATGCCGCTACAGTCTTTCCGTCATCATTGAGCCGCATGTAAAATGCCTTTATGTCCTTTGGATAATCTGTTACAAATAAAGGTTTTTTGAAGATTTCTTCAGTAAGGAATCTTTCATGCTCTGTCTGAAGATCAATGCCCCATTCCACAGGATACTGGAATTCCTTGCCTGACTTCTTAAGAAGTTCTACTGCCTCAGTATATGTGACACGGCCGAAATCTGAATCAACAATATGATTTAGTCTTTCCATAAGCCCCTTGTCTATAAAACTGTTGAAAAATGTCATCTCTTCCGGTGCATTTTCAAGGACATATCTTATGATATACTTTATCATTGCCTCAGCCAGTTCCATATTATCCTCAAGATCTGCAAAAGCAATCTCAGGCTCTATCATCCAGAATTCAGAAGCATGTCTTGCCGTATTGGAATTCTCAGCCCTGAATGTGGGACCAAAAGTATATACATTTCTGAATGCCAGGGCATATGTCTCCGCTTCCAGCTGTCCGCTTACAGTAAGGTTTGTCTCCTTGCCGAAAAAGTCACACTTATAATCTATTTTTCCGTCTTCAGTTTTGGGAAGCTGCTCCATATCAAGAGTTGTCACCCGGAACATTTCTCCTGCTCCTTCCGCATCACTTCCTGTTATTATTGGAGTATGAACATATACAAAATTCTGTTCCTGGAAAAATTTGTGAATAGCATAAGCTACAAGAGACCTTACTCTGAATACAGCAGCAAAAGTATTGCTTCTCGGCCTCAAGTGAGCTATCTCTCTTAAAAATTCCATAGTATGTCTCTTAGGCTGAAGAGGGTAATCAGGTGTAGATGCAGCTTCCACCTTTATCTCCCTTGCTTTGATCTCGAAAGGCTGCTTTGCGCCGGGAGTAAGTTCCACAATACCTTTTACCGCCAGTGCGGTAGCCACGTATGCCTTGGAGATTTCTTCGAAGTTGTCTATAAATTCTTCTTCATAAACTACCTGTACTGCCTTGAAGAAGGACCCGTCATTGAGTTCAATGAATCCGAATTTATTGGAATTTCTGTTGTTTCTGACCCATCCTCTGACCAGCACTTCCTGTTTGTCATATTTTTCGGTGTTTCTGAAAAGTTCTCTTAATAATATCTCTTTCATTCTTTTACCTTCTCATAATTTATTACGGCATCAATTCACTGCCGCACACTGTAGGTTATTATATAATAAAAACAATGGATTTTCAAGGTGCAAGGTCATATTTGAATGAGAAGGATATATCATACATCAG
This sequence comes from uncultured Bacillota bacterium, assembly GCA_949295785.1. Lineage (GTDB taxonomy): Bacteria > Bacillota > Clostridia > Peptostreptococcales > Anaerovoracaceae > Fimisoma. The sequence goes on from CASFMJ010000111.1 coordinate 9,520, forward strand.
TATGAACAAATAATAAATGTGCAAATTAATTTCAAGAAAAAAGAGACAGATTGATTTCTGTCTCTTTTTATCTCAGATTTTAATGCTTCTCATATCTTCTCAAAGCGCTCTATGTCAGTCACAAAAATCGTAGCTCCTCCAACTGTAACCTCTGTAGGAAAAGGCGCAGCAGCTCCGGGTATCTGCATGGCAGGGGATAATGCCTCTATATGTCTCGCACAGTGAGTCCGTATGAGATCAAGAACTTCGTCAACCTTTTCAGTCCCTATCATCAGTGTTACATTTCCTGTGGTAAGAAAACCTCCTGCCGAAGCCATCTTTGTAAAATAGAATCCTGCCTCGGTCAAAGCACGGCATACTTCTCCCGAATCTTTTTTGTTTATAATCGCTGTAATAAGCTTCATTTTAATCACCTCATTTTTATGGGTTCTCTTGTTATGACGGGAACCCCCGCTGTAATATTTAAAAAATATTATCTTTGCTGTTTTAAAGCAAAAGACAGTGAGAACTCTCTTTTGTCACAGATGCCTTATATAATTTAATACAGCTTTGCTCCGGCAGGAATATGATCGTCTGCCATAAGCAGATTGAGTCTTTCTTCACCTTTCTGAGTGTGGATAGCACTGAGCAGCATACCACATGAGTCTATACCCATCATCTTGCGTGGTGGCAGATTGACTATAGCTATCAGTGTCTTTCCAATAAGTTCTTCCGGCTCATAATATTCATGTATGCCGCTCAGAATCACTCTGTCCTGACCTGTTCCGTCATCCAGTACAAACTTGAGCAGCTTCTTGCTCTTTGGCACCGCCTGACAGTCTTTTACCTTGACAGCTCTGAAATCCGACTTGCTGAATGTCTCAAAATCAACTTCTTCAAAGAGAGGCTCTATGGTCACATCTGAAAAATCAATCTTTTCAGGAGCCTTGGAAACATTCTCCACGGCGGGTTTTTCTGTCTTCTGGGCAGTATCGCCCAGTGGCTTCATGGTGGGGAAAAGTTTTCCCAACAATTCGTACATCGTCATATTCATTCAAATCCTTTGTTTTGCTTACTTTCCCGAACTTCATACTCAT
>CASFMJ010000112.1 GCA_949295785.1 uncultured Bacillota bacterium
GGCCATCTTTATGGTGGGCGCTATAGGGCTCGAACCTATGACCCTCTGCTTGTAAGGCAGATGCTCTCCCAGCTGAGCTAAGCGCCCTTGCGTTCATAACTTGCTCGACACATTTATTTAATATACATTAAACTCTATAAATTGTCAAGAACTTTTTAAACTTTTTTGAAAATTTTAGCTGATTCCAGCTATATGTCATTGAGTGAGCCGAAAACTATATTAGCATAACACAGTCCGCATGTCAACTTATTTTTCAAAAATATACCAATACTTTTATTGATATCTTTTTAAATCGGCCTTTTTACCTTGTTTCATCGGAACATAATTGTTTTACATTTCTTTTTTCTTCACTTTTTATTATTATCCTGCCATCGGTGATATTGACCAGAAGGTCTCTTATTTCATCAGAACATTCCGGTTCGCATTCAATATCAGCTTCAATTTTATCTGTATAATTTATATTATTTATTTGAAAATCTTTACCTGCAGCATTCTGAATCTTAGAAAAAAAATTATAATCAAACCGGCATCTTAATACAGTCATTTCAGATACCTGACATATTCCTGCCGATTTGAGACCCATCTTGGCTGTAGATGTATATGCTCTTGCCAGTCCACCTGTACCAAGCTTTATCCCACCGAAATATCTTGTAACCACTATAACAGTATCTGTTATTCCTTCAGAAACCATCAGCCGTACTATGGGTGCTCCGGAAGTTCCCTGAGGTTCACCGTCATCTGATGCCCACTGTATCTGCATTTTTTCACCCACTACCATTGCAGGGACATTATGTGTTGCATCTCGGTATTTCTTTTTTATGTCAGTAATAAAACTGTCTGCTTCTTCTCTGGATGATACAGGTTTCACATGTGCTATAAATTTTGATTTTTCGATGGTCTGATCAGCTATCGCTTCATGTGCTACCGTTTTATACAATTTCATATTCTTTTATTCTCCTGTAGTCTGCCTCCTTTAAGACAGCTTCAAAATATGTTCCGTTTTCGCCATGTTCCATTTTTCTGACTTCGCCTTGCCTGCATATAAACGCTGCAATTTCTCCTTTTTCATAAGGTATCATGAAACATGAAGATACGTATCCGGAAAAAATATTTTTTTCTATCAGTTCAAGCAGAGTATCGATATTCTGTCCGTATTTTGCGGAAATTTCAATACTTTGACATCCGGCAGGAGCTATGATTTCATCATGCGGAAGATCGATTTTGTTATACACCATTATCTTATCTTTTCCGTCTGCACCTATCTCTCTCATTACCCTTTCTGTAACATCTATGTGAAAATCATGTTCTTCATAAGAAGAATCCACTACATGAAGCAGCAGATCTGCATATGTTACTTCTTCAAGGGTGGCTTTAAATGCCTCAACAAGTGAGTGAGGAAGTCTGCTTACAAATCCAACTGTATCTATGAGGATAAACTGCCTTCCGCTTTTTAAGTCCACTTTTCTCTGCTGAACATCAAGGGTAGCAAAAAGCATGTCTTTTTCCAGCACCGTCTTATCGTTTTTTTCAGATTCTACAAGTATTCTGTTCATAAGTGCGGATTTTCCGGAGTTTGTATATCCAACAAGAGCAACCACTGGTATCTGATTTTTTTCTCTCCTTGCTCTCTGCACCCCGCGGGTATTTCTGATCTGATTCAGTTCAGCCTTTATGTCATTGATTCGTCTTTCTATATGGCGTCTGTCAGTTTCCAGTTTTTTCTCTCCCGGTCCTCTTGTTCCTATACCTCCGCCAAGTCTTGAAAGAGATTTTCCAAAACCGGTAAGGCGGGGCATTCTGTATTTAAGCTGCGCAAGTTCCACCTGCAGTTTGCCTTCTCTGGATGTGGCTCTGGACGCAAAAATATCAAGTATGAGTATTGTCCTGTCAATGACTCTCACACCTGTGGCATCTTCCAGATTTCTCAGCTGCATCCCGGTCAGTTCATCATTGAATACTACTGTATCAGCTTCCATGTTATTCACCATCTGGGTCAGCTCCTCCGTTTTCCCCTTTCCTATCAGAGTAGCCGTGTTTATTTTTTCCATATTCTGAACCATGATGCCCAGGACTTGTATTCCTGCTGCTTCTGCAAGTCCCTCAAGTTCTTTCATGGAATAACTGATGTCCTGTTCTTTCTGAACGCCGACCAGTATTGCTTTGTACTCCTCTTTATTGAGTACTTCATTTTTATCGTTAAATCTAAGCATGATTTTATTTTATCATAAAAATCATCATATTGCATCCAAAATACTTTCTTCCGGCACTACAACATAGCTGTCAGGCACTTTGCCGACAATAATTGCTTCAGCAATAAGAACTCGTCTGTTTATTTCAGCAACTTTATCTGTAAACGGTGCCAGTATCTGTACCTGACTGGTGACTGTACAATATATATAGTATCTTGTCTGATTTATCCCTTCAGTTTCAAATTCGGTTTCATATTGAAATTTTGTCAGGCTGAGAGGCTGAACTTTTATTGTAATATAAAATGGCAGCTGAGATAAAATTCGGCTTCCTGTTATAACGCCCAGATTTACTTTGTGCTCCTCCATATCAGACAGACTGTATGTTTCCTGCACATTCTGCGAAAAAGAAAGGAGAAGCTTATTTATGACCCTTGAATCAGGTTCCACATACTGAATATTTCCTTCTTCATCCCTTTCTATATGTAAAAGGGGTTCACCCAGACTCTCATCATAAAATCCCTGCTCCAGACTTTTGTTGATCTTTACGGCAACGCTGTTTACCGCGATAGCCTCGGCTGCCTGCTCTATGCTTTCTCCAAATGCATCTTTTATAAGCAACACAGTTCCAAAAACAACTAAAACAATTCCGACAAATATCAATATCAATTTACGCATAAATATATCCCCCTGAGTATACTATGCCGTTATCTGTAAAAAGGATATTATAAAATACCCGCCTGCACCTTAATATTGAACCGACCCCCAAAAGGTAGACCTAAATATCTAACAGATGGGAGGTCGGTTTTTTCATGGCAAAATATAGTTTTAAATTTAAGAAATCTGTAGTAGTAGCTTA
>CASFMJ010000113.1 GCA_949295785.1 uncultured Bacillota bacterium
CCCATCTCGAACACAGAAGTTAAGCTCTCCAGCGCCGATAATACTTGGCGGGAAGCTGCCTGGGAATGTAGGTCGTTGCCGGTTTTTAAAGGATGATCAATATGATCATCCTTTTTTGATTTTTATAGCCATAAAAAGCATTATAGTGTATCATCGTACTTGAGAAAGGAGAAAGAATCATGTACGAATGGGATGTGAAAAAATTCAGAGAAGAAATGGAATATATAGTGAATATTGATACGGGCAGTTATGTGCTGGATGGTATATCAGAATTACAGCGATATATGGCAGAACAGTTTGAGAATTTGGGCCTTTCAGTAAAAGAATACGATGATTATAACAGAATTTCAGCTACAACTCCTTTGGCCGAGAATTATGATGTAATGTTTATAGGCCATTGTGATACTGTTTTTCCTGACGGTACCGCCAAAGAACGGCCATATTCAGAATCTTGCGACGGCAAGTATGCATATGGACCCGGAGTTGCAGATATGAAAAGCGGTCTTGTATCGATACTTACACTGGTAAGGCGTCTGATAAAGGAAAAGCCGGATTTAAAGCTTGCTGTTGCACTAAACGGCGATGAAGAAATTTCTTCGGTGAAATCCAAAGATTTTCTGAAAGAAATAGCCGGGAAGTCAAAGTATGCCTTTGTTTTTGAACCGGGTAGAAAGGATAACGGCTTTGTACGCAGCAGAAAAGGTCTGATTGAACTGGAACTCATATGCCACGGGAAAAAGGCTCATGCGGGAAACAGCCCGGAGCAGGGAAGCAGCGCAATTCTGGAGGCAGCACATTGTATCGTAGAGCTTTGCGGATGTCAGGATCTTGAAAGAGGATTGTCGATAAACGCCGGAATAGTTGAAGGGGGTATTGCGGATAATGTGATACCTGACTTTTGCAAGGTGATTTTTGATATAAGATATAAATGTGACGAAGACATGGAATATATCAGAAACAAAATTGAGCAATTGAGTGAGTGTGCTTTTGTTCCCGGCGTAACGAAAGAATTTAACTATGAGTCAATATGGCCACCGCTGGATATAACCGATGGAACAATGAAGCTGATTAATAAAGTGGAAACTTATGCAGGCGAGATTGGTCAGAAAGTTACATGGGTAGATGCAGGAGGATGTTCTGACGCCAATAACATATCAGGCAAAACGGAATATATACTTGATGGGTGCGGCCCGGAAGGTGGAAACATGCATGCAGAGGATGAGTATTTAGTTATTGGCAGCATATCAGAAAGACTGGATCTTATGTATAAAATTATATCAAATATATGAAATTTAGGTAAAAAGAGATAACTGCTAATGCATACAAAACATTTCAGAATATTAAGATTAAATTTAATTGAATAGCTAAGGATAAAATGGCATGTGGATGCTTGATTATATTGCAGGTGGCATCCACTGTTTTTATTTTGACCTTCAGAAATATACAAAGGCTATGTCATGTTAATTTAACTAATCACATAAATCAGCAGATATCTGAAGCAAATATTCATCTTCTGCGCAAGTCCTGCAGGAACTTCTGAAAAAAGATGTTATAATTCTGCAGTGGAGAAATTTTAGCTAAGCGATTAAGCTGCATCGATATATAGCTTTAATATATTTATTGTAATCATGTGAGTAGGCTTTTGATCAGGCAAAATGAATACTTTCCTTATTGCACATGCTATGGTATAATAATTAGATACGGGTCTCAGGTAATAATACAGTAAGATCCAAATATAATAAACCAGAATCAAAAGAGGAGAATATATGATGACTTTTATTAAAATTATGTTTGCAATTCTTATATGTTTTCCTCTTGTTGTGCTTGGATATTATTTTTTAAAAAAGCTCGTAGAGCAGATGTATAAAAAATAGGAGCCGGTTGCTATGAAAAAAGGAGTATTCATATCTGTAGAGGGACCTGATGGCTCTGGAAAGTCAACTCAGATCAGAAATATCAGGCGTTTTTTTGCTGATAGAGAAATTGATATAGTATTTACAAGAGAACCTGGCGGTACTGCCATAGGAGAAAGAATAAGAGAGATAATTCTTGATAAGGCCTGCGCAGAAATGGATAACATGACAGAAGCTATGCTTTATGCGGCTGCAAGGGCTCAGCATGTAGCCCAGATAATTAAGCCGGCATTAGCTGAGGGGAAAATCGTAATATGTGACAGATTCGTGGATTCCAGTATAGCCTATCAGGGATATGGGAGAAACCTTGGAGAATCTGTTACGGTGATTAATGATTATGCTATCGCAGGATGCATGCCTGATATCACATTTCTTCTCAAGATGGATCCAAAAATCGGAAGGAGAAGAATAAAACAGGACCAGCAGGACAGACTGGAGCAAGAGCAGGACGAGTTCCACCTGAGGACTTTTGAAGGATATCTGGAACTTGAAAAGAAGTATCCAGACAGGATAGTCGGCATAGATGCCACAGGAAGTATTGAACAGATAAAAGCGGATATTTACGAGAAGCTGGAGGAAGTATTAAAAAGTGTCGCTGAGTAAATTTAAAGCAGACAAAAAACTTGTGGACATCATAAGTGCATCTGTACGGGCCGGAAGAGTTTTTCACGCATATATAATCGAAGGCGATTCAGTTACAGATAAGCTTGGATTTGCTAAAGAATTCTGCAAAGCGGTCTTGTGCCATGAGGAGCCAGGCCAAGGCTGTGGAGAATGTTCAACATGCCGCAAGATAGAACATGGAAATCATGAAGATCTGCACATTATTGAAGCCGATGGCATGTCTGTAAAAGATGAGCAGATAGAAAATCTTCAGTATGATATAAAAAAGAAGCCATTGGGAGACCACAACATAGTCATAATCAATAATGCTGACACAATGACTGCAAGGGCTCAGAACCGGCTTTTAAAAACGCTGGAAGAACCTTTTGATGGTGCAGTAATAATACTTCTGTCAGAAAACAGGCTTAATCTCTTAGACACGATAAGATCAAGGTGCATAGTATACAGACTTGAAAACGGAGTCTGCAAAAGCGAAGTATATGAAAAAGCTGAATTTTTTTTTGATATGATATATGAAAAAAAAGGTTTTGTCAAAGTAAAACAGGAAATAAACAGTAGGGTTAAAAGCCGTGACGAAGCCTTTGAACTTATTGACGGTCTTGAGCGGATATACCAGAAACTTCTCAAGTGGGAAGATGTAAGAAGAAAAAATTTCACTAAAGAAGATATTTTTTTCAGCATAAAAGCTATAGAAGAAGCCAGACGGGATCTTATTGCCAAAGTCAATTATCAGTATGCGGTTAAAAATCTTTTTTTGAAAATCGGAATATAAAATCGGAGGGAAAAATGGTCAAAGTAGCCGGAGTTAGATTTAAGACAGCCGGAAAAGTATATTATTTTGATCCGGGTGAACTGGAAATTAATGCAGGCGATCATGTTGTAGTGGAAACAGCCAGAGGAATGGAGTTTGGAACTGTAACCATGGATATTACGGAGGTGTCTGAGGAAGATGTGGTGGCGCCCCTTAAACAGATAGTCAGGATAGCAGATGAAAAAGATCATATCCAGCATGAAGAAAACGTTAGAAAAAAACAGAAGGCCATGGATCTGTGCCAGGAAAAAATTGACAAGCATGGTCTGGTTATGAAGCTGATAGATGTGGAATATACATTTGATAACAGCAAAATAGTATTTTATTTCACGGCCGATGGAAGGGTGGATTTCAGAGAACTTGTTAAAGACCTGGCAGGTGTGTTTAAGATGCGTATTGAGCTGAGACAGATCGGTGTCAGGGATGAAGCTAAAATGCTGGGAGGGATAGGCAGCTGCGGAAGGCCCCTTTGCTGCCACAGCTGGCTTTCTGATTTTGAACCTGTATCCATAAAAATGGCCAAAGTACAGAATCTTTCACTTAATCCATCAAAAATCTCAGGCATCTGCGGCAGACTTATGTGCTGCCTGAAATATGAAAATGATATTTATATGGAATTCCGAAAAGGCATGCCCGATGTAGGTGAGAAAATAAAAACCCCGGGTGGTATGGGCAAGGTTATAGAGACAAATCTTCTTCAAAGGACAGTTAAAGTCAGGCTGTTCATTGATGATGGATCTAAAAACGGCAACCAGAATGAAGATGATAATCAGGAGGATAAACTTTCAACAGATATTTACACATATAAAAAAGATGAGATTCGCAGGGTAGAGAAACATAAAGGAAATAAGAATATCGATATATTTGAAGGCGTTGATGCAGACACCATGAAAGAAATCAAAGAACTGATAAAGGACTGATATTGTTTATGTATAAAACTGGACTATCTTTTGTGAAAACAGGTGAACGTATTGACGAGATAGGTTTCGGCGGATTGAAACTTATACAGAAACCAGATGAATTCTGCTACGGTGTGGATTCGGTGATTCTTGCTGACTTTGCAGCGAAAAGATGCAAGAAAAAACCTGATATAATAGTGGACCTTGGTACAGGAACAGGCGTAATCCCTCTGATTTTATGGCACAAGACAGAAACGTCTCTGATTTATGGAATAGATGTCCAGGAAGAAGCATGTGAAAAAGCAATGAGAAATGCTGCCTTAAACCATGCAGAGGATAGAGTGCTTTTTTTTCAAGGGGATGTTAAAGATGAGGACAGCAAGTGGCTTGCCAACCTTAGAGAAAGAGCTGATATGGTGGTCTGTAATCCTCCATATTTTAAGGCAGGCAGTGCCATCATAAGCGATCAGTCTGCCAAGGCCATTGCCAGGCATGAAATCAAAGCCTCATTGGAGGACTTTATGCGCTGTGCTTCTTGTGTCCTAAAAGATAAAGGGGAACTTTTTATGGTTCACAGGCCTTCACGAATTGTTGATTTATGCTGCTTCGGCAGGAAATACGGATTAGAGATGAAGGCAATCCGGTTCGTGAGTCCTGCAAAAGAAACCGTGCCGAATATATTGCTTGTGCATTTTGTGAAAGGTGGAGGAACAGAGGTGAAAATCCTTCCTGAACTTGCTGTGCACGAAGCAGACGGAACATATACAAAGGAACTATTGCAGATATATGAAAAATCAGATGAATCTGCATATGATTATTGAAATCACAATCCCTGCCAGATATCCTATGAGGCCGCCTTTCAGTGCGTGCCTCATTTTTTTTACATGAGTGACGCCAAAATACAGGGCAAGAACATATATTACAGTCTCACAGCCTCCGGTCATTACGCAGGCAACTCTGCCGGCATAAGAATCAGGCCCCACGTTTTCCATTATGTCCTGAAGTATAATAAGGGAGCCGCTGCCTGATATGGCTCTGAGAAGCATTAGAGAAAGCAGCTGGACAGGTATCCCGAGAAGTTTCAAAACGGGAGAAAGCAGATGATCAAGCATATTGAGTATGCCAGAAGCGGTTAGACCATTGACAGCTATAAATATACCTATAAGAAAGGGAAGAATCTCGACGGCAGTTTTGAGACCGCTTTTCGCACCTTCAATAAAATAATCATATACGGGGGCTTTTTTGATAATGCCGTAAAGAACAATAATTCCCCCCATTATGGGTATAAAGCCTGCTGAAAGAAATGAAAAAATCTGTGCTGCCATCAGTCTCTCCTTTCAAAATAACGACATAATGCCGCTGATATAAATATTGTTGCAGCTGCGGTGATTACGGAAGGGAGCACTATTGAATAAGGATCATCTGATCCCAGTTCGGTGCGTATCTGAATTGCCATAACAGGAAATATAGGTGCAAATGCCATGTTGACTACCGCAAAGGTACACATATCATTACTGGCCTCAGGCCTATGATGATTATCCGCATCAAGCCTTTCCATGGTTCTGAGGGCAAAAACTGTAGAACTGTTTCCTGCCCCGAAGATATTGGCCATAAAACTCATTATTATGAGAGAGAGAGTTTCGGGATCACGCTGATTTGGAAACAGTATTTTTGTAAAAGGCATTAGAAGTTTGGAGAGACTGTTTATCAGACCTGTACGCTCTGCTATCTCCATCAGTCCGCTCCACAGAGCCATTATGCCGCAAAGACCCAGAACAAATTCTACTGCTTCGGACGAACTCTCAGTCAGAGCTTCGCTGAGAGCGGGAAGATTAGCAGAGAAAGCAGAATAAAAAACTGAAGCCAGAAAAATACCGGCCCATACAATATTCATCATAGCAAACGATATCCTTTCATGGTAATAAAAGGATATGCCAAATTCTTAAAAAGATGTTGAAGTTTTTTCCATTTTTGGGTTATAATATATGAGAGAATCAAGTAAACAGGGAGGAAAATCATGACTATAACAATAACATGGCAGGGTGCATTTCTGACAGTGCTGGCAATATTGGCCATTATCCTGCTTATATATCTTATAGTTCTTGTAAATAATCTTATAAAAACAGTAAAAAAAGCCAACAAGGTTCTTGATGATACAAAAGTAGTTTCGGCTATAGCTGCAGACAAGGCAAAAAAGATAGATGGCATAGTGGATGGTATAAGTGATACAGTAAGTACTGTTGTAGATACTGTAAACGGCAATAAAAGCGTTATATCTGCCGCAACAAATGTTATCAATGCTGCCGGTAATATAGCCGGAATTGTAAACAGATCAGAGAAAAAGAAGGAGGAAAAATAATGAAGGCTACAGGAATAACCAGGCCGGTAGATCCGCTGGGAAGAGTGGTGATACCGGTAGAACTCAGAAGAAGCCTTGGAATAAAGACCGATGATCTTCTGGAGGTGTTCGTGGAAGGTGAATATATCATGCTGAGAAAGAACGATCCCAAATGTATTTTCTGCGGAAGCGGAGAAGATGTCGTTTCAGTAAAGGATAAAAACGTGTGCAGAAAATGCCTTGAAGAAATGAAATCATTATAGGGTCGGAGGATAGAATTGGCAAAGTATATTGTAAAACAGAGCGGCCCCCTTAAAGGGGAGGTCCATATAAGCGGAGCAAAAAATGCCGTATTGCCTCTAATGGCTGCGACACTTCTCTCCGAAGAAAAGTGTGTGATAAGGGATGTGCCCCATCTGAGAGATGTGGCTCTTATGAAAGAACTTTTATCATCTCTTGGATCAAAGATAGAAGAAACAGAAGAACATGTCTTATCCATTAATACGGAGGATATAGTCTCTACTGAAGCAGATTTTGAAATTGTAAACAAAATGAGGGCATCTATTCTGGTCATGGGTCCGCTGCTTGCAAGAAAAGGACGTGCAAGAGTGCCCCATCCAGGCGGATGTGCCATAGGAGCCCGCCCCATAGATCTGCATCTTAAGGGTTTTGAGGCACTGGGAGCGATACTTACCGTAGGAGATGACTATGTCGAGGCAGTGGCAGGCGGACAGGGTCTGGTAGGTGATACCATATATCTGGATTTCCCCAGTGTGGGGGCAACCGAAAACATAATGATGGCAGCAGTATTTGCCGAAGGCACCACATATATAGAAAATGCTGCCGAAGAACCGGAGATTGTGGATCTGGCAAATTTCATGAATAAAATGGGAGCCAAAATCAAGGGTGCCGGTACCGATACAATTAAGATCGAAGGAGTAAAAAGCTTAGGGAGTGCCAACCATACGGTTATCCCTGACAGAATAGAAGCCGGTACATTCATGCTTGCTGCTGCCATAACAAGAGGTAATGTACACATAAATAATGTGCTCCCTGACCATCTGAAGCCGGTTATCGCAAAACTGCGAGAATGCGGTGTAAGAATTGAAGTAGGCGATGAGGACATGATTGTCAGAGGAAATCTGGGACCCCAATACGCCACTGATATAAAGACACTGCCATATCCCGGGTTCCCTACAGATATTCAGTCTCCGTTTATGGCATATCTGACCACAGTGGAGGGCTCCAGCACAGTAATAGAGACCGTGTTTGAAAACAGATTCATGCACGTTTCCCAGCTGGGAAAGATGGGAGCAATTATAGAGACAGCCGGTAATAAAGCCAGCGTAAAGGGCAATGCGAAACTGCGCGGCTGTCAGGTAATGGCTACGGATCTGCGTGCCGGAGCAGCGCTGGTACTGGCGGGTCTTGTTGCCGAAGGAACTACAGAAATATCTGAAATTTATCATATAGAGCGGGGATACGAGTATTTCATAGAAAAATTTGCAGCTTTGGGTGCTGAAATAGAAAGGGTGGAAGACTGATACAGTTTAATTTCTATATGTTGCTTAAACAGACGGCGGAACTGAGCCGTCTGTTGTCATATATGCCTTATGCCGTCCATATAATATGGAAGGAAAGGGGGCAGTATATGAAGGCGGTGATTCAGACTGTGATAATAATACTTATCATTCTTGTGGTTTTCCCGCTGGTATTGGTATTATTTTTCGGAAGCAATAATGATACACCGGGCGCTGAAGAAACGAAAAACAAGTTAGATGTTCCGGAAACAATACAGGTGTGGAAAGAAGAAGAAGGTAAGGCAGTTGAAGTGGATTTTGAGGAATATGTCACATGTGTTGTTGCCAGTGAAATGCCTTGGGATTTTGGCGAAGAAGCTCTTAAGGCTCAATCAGTGGCGGCTCGCACATATGCCATGGCGAAGATACTTAAATATGAGGAGAAAAAGCCGGAGACTCACCCTGATACACCTGTATGTGACACTACCCATTGTCAGGCATATAAGACAGAGGATGAACTTATAAGCATACATGACAGTGACTGGGAGGAAAATGGATTTGAGATAATAAAGGAGGCCTGCAGGGCCACCAGTGGAGAAATGCTTTATTATGATGGCGAACTTGTTATGCAGCCTCTTTTTTTCAGCTCAAGCGGAGGTCATACAGAAAACTCACAGGATGTTTTTTCCGGAACATATCCATATCTTGTAAGTGTATCAAGCCCATACGAGGAGGGGGCAACTCATTCAGACGAAGAAAGAAAATTTACATTGAGAGAAATGAGGAATGCATTGGAGACCAAATATCCGGACAGGCCTACGGGGACTTTAGAAGCTGATAAAATATCAATACTTTCCAGAACCGAAGGCGGCAGAGTAGACGTTATGCAGGTAGGAAACGAAAAGTTTAAAGGCACAGAGATAAGAACAGCCCTCGGTTTAAGCTCAGCATTGTTTTCTATAGATTTTGAAGCAGGCAGCAATGAGGATGACACAGAAATCATATTTACCTCAAACGGTTCGGGACATGGAGTCGGAATGAGTCAGTACGGGGCAAGGGGAATGGCGTCCCATGGAAGCGACTATAAAGAGATTCTTGCCCATTATTATACAGGTACAAGTGTATATTGATATTAAGCCTTGATTTTGTGCAGGATGATATTGTAAAATATATATGAAATTATTATTTCGTATTAAACATAAGAAAGGAAAAATCATGGCAGATCTCAAGTATTTGACGCGCTTAGCCAAGGACTACCCAAATATAAAAGCAGCTTCAGCTGAAATAATAAATCTTAAGGCCATATTAGCTCTCCCTAAGGGAACAGAATATTTTCTGAGTGACCTGCATGGTGAGCATGAGGCCTTTATTCATATGCTTAAAAGTGCTTCAGGTACCATTAAAATGAAAATAGACGAGCATTTTGAAAATGTGCTCAATGAAAGAGAAAGAGAAGAACTGGCAGCACTGGTATATAATGCTGAAGCAGAAATAGCACGAAGGAAAAAAAGCGAAAAGGATTTTGATGACTGGTGTACCGTAGCAATATATCGTCTTATTACAATATGTAAATCCGTTTCTACCAAGTATACCAGGTCGAGAGTGAGACAGAGACTCCCAAGATATATGGAGTACAGTATAGATGAGCTCCTTCATGCTGACGATGAGGCTAACAGAGCATATTACTACAGCGAGATAATAAATTCAATAGTGGAATGCGGCATGGCAGAAGAATTTATAATAGAACTTACAGAAGCCATAAGCCGTCTGGCTGTTGATAAATTACATATAATAGGAGATATATTTGACAGAGGAGCGCACCCTGATACGATTATGGATTTTCTTATGAATTTTCATGACGTGGATTTTCAATGGGGAAATCATGATATTGTTTGGATGGGAGCTGCGGCAGGAAACTGGGCATGTATAAGCAACCTGCTCCGAATGAATATAAGCTACAACAATTTTGATATGCTTGAGGTGGGATATGGTATAAATCTGAGACCTCTGGCCACCTTTGCAGCCGAGACGTATGCAGACGATCCTTGTCGCAAATTTAAACCACATATACTGGATTACAACAAATATGATCCTGTACCCGAGGATCTGGCGGCCAAAATGCACAAGGCGATAGCCATATGCCAGTTCAAGATAGAGGGGCAGTGTATCAAAGCCCATCCTGAGTATAAACTGGAAAAAAGATTGCTGCTTGATAAAATTGATCTTCAAAACGGAACAGTAGAAGTGGAAGGTGTAAAATGGCCGCTTATTGACACCAATTTCCCTACTTTAGATCCGGATGATCCCTACAGACTGACAGAAAGTGAAGAGGAAGTCATGCGATCCCTGGCGGCGTCTTTTGTAAATTCAGAGAAATTGCAGGCGCATATTAAGTTCCTTTACAGCCATGGTGCACTATATACAAAAATTAACGGAAATCTGCTGTATCACGGGTGCATACCTATGGACGAAAACGGAGATTTTCTGGAAATAGATTTATACGGCAAAAAACTTAAAGGTAAGGCTCTGATGGATTATCTGGATGATCAGGTACGAAAATCATATTATACCCCTGAACGTTCTGATGAAACAGGATACAGAGGGGATCTGATGTGGTATCTGTGGCTGGGTGGAGATTCACCTCTCTTTGGAAAAGAAAAAATGACCACCTTTGAAAGACTGTTTATAGAAGACAAGAGCACACATAAAGAATTTACCAGGCCATATTACAAACTGATCAAAGAAAGAAAAACCTGTGAAAAGATAATACGGGAATTTGGGCTGGATCCTTCCAAAAGTAAAATCCTTAACGGGCATGTGCCTGTAAAGATAAAAGATGGCGAATCTCCTATCAAAGGAGGAGGCTTGCTGTATGTTATAGACGGAGGAATATCCAAGGCATATCAAAAGCAGACGGGAATTGCCGGATATACGTTTATATTCAATTCCAGATTCATGGCCCTTGCTGAACATAAACCATATACTCCGGTCAGAGAGGACGGTACACAGGAATTCCATTCTCCTGTAATGAAGACTGTTGAGACATTAAAAGAAAGACTTCTCATATTGGATACAGACCAGGGAGCAGAACTGGTAGAAAAGGTGGGAGATTTGAGAGAACTGGTTGAAGCATTCAAAAATGGTGAGATAAAAGAACAGTTTTAGCATTGAATATTACTAACCGCAAATGCAAGCTATATCTGCATTTGCGGTTGTTTTTTATCGGATATTTTTGTTGATGCATATGTGGATTCTTATCGCAAGAGCAAGTTTTTCGTATCCGGCTGCTGAAAAAGGATTTATGCTGAGGATCTGTCCTACTTTATTCATTCTGTTGCGGATAGTGTTTTTGTGCTGTGACATTATTTGAGCAGACTGCATTAGGTCGCCGCTGGATTTTACAAAAACTACAGCAGTATCAAGAAGATCGCTGCCGGCTTCGGCATCGTGACTTTCCAGAGGCTCAATGAAGCTTCTGCAATAGGTATACATTGAAGAATTATTGATAAATGGCAATATAGCCTGATAAGTGCCCAGACCTCCGAAAGTTGTGTAACCTGCGCTACATTTTTCTTCAGGAAAAACAGAGGCATATATGCATTCTTTTATTGCATATATTAGATTTTCTTTTGCGTGGTGAACTTTTGAAACTCCCACGGTGAAGTCTTTCAAAGCAGAGCCGTTTAAAAAATCAGAATAGGGCGCAAGTATGTCTTTCGGATCTTCTGTGGCAAAATGGCGTGATGAGAGAATTATCATGAAACCGTTTTTGTAGAGGAATACAGAACTTTCAGGTTCTAAAACACCATGTATTTCCATGTCATGTTCAATATCAAGATATGCAACGGTACTGAGGTGTTCACGATTATAGTTGAAATAAAGAGCAAGGATATCATCTTGCATGAGGGGGTTTATATCGCTTACAGCTTTCACAACTGCATCCGGATCCCGTTCTTTTAACGTAAGTAATGTGTTTACTTTCTGTTCCATATAATAAACGGAGCCGTATTTTTCCATTGCTCTGTTAATCAGCAATATTATATCTTCAAAAAAAGGATAGGAGTCATTCAGTATAAAAATGGGAAAATCTGCGTAGTCTGCATATCGTATTACACTATCGCTGATAGGTAGCTTGAATATATTTTTTATGATAAGACCGCTGCCGTTTTTTGAAACCAGCTTTTTAACCGCATCATATATAAGATGAGGATTTTTTTTTGCATATAAAAAAGTGGATAGAGTCAGAAAACCGCCGTCTACCTGATAATTATAGTCATAGTACTTATTGGCTACATCTTTATCATATTCATAGTCAAGAATGCCACAGTGAGTGATTACTTTGCCAAGGCCTCCTCTTCCGGCAATGAGAGTAAGTTTAGAAAGTTCAGGAAAATTAGACACATCTCTTACGGTAAGTTTCATTTTTGCCTCCAACATGGATTTTTGTACAAAATACATACATGATTTTATTTTATTTTACACCCAAATGAGATAAAAATAAAGAAGTTTTGTGAAATGGCAAGATAACAACTGAATTTATTTGTGCTAAAGAACATAAAATATAAATATATTTTATTGTTAAATACAAAAAAATCAAATGGAAATTATAAGCTCAAAGAAGTATAGTCAATATAGAGAAAAGGAGTTGAATAAAATGAGCGTTTTAATTTTGACAAGAGAACAGGTGCAGAGTGTTATCGATATGCGGGAAGTCCTCGAAAAAGTCAGAGGAGTATATCAGTTAAAAAGTAAAGGTGAATCTGTAATCTGGCCACTTGTCAACTATGAATTTCCACAAGAGAATGCGGCCATGGATATCCGTTCCGGTTATGTTATGGGAGACGAGCAGCTTCATGGATTGAAGATGCTCAATAATTTCCCGGCAAACACAGAAAAAGGACTGCCTCCTTTTAACGGACTGATGATGGTTTATGATTCCAATACCGGAATACCAATAGGTATCATGGACGCTTCATATATCACTTGTATGAGAACGGGAGCGGCAGGGGCCATAGGTGTTGACGCCCTGGCCAGGAAAGACGCCAAGACATTGATGATATTAGGCGCGGGAAAACAGGCGCCTTTCCAGATTGCCGCAACCCTCATATTAAGACCCCAGATAGAAAAGGTCATAATAGTTGACCCTGTGAACTATCCGCAGGCTCAGGGACTGGCCGAAAGAATAGCGAAGCAGCTTAGAGAAGAATTCAGCGTTGATGCTTCAGGTGTAGAGTTTATAGCGGAAGAATCGGCAGAAAAAGCTGTAAAACAGGCTGACGCGGTCATAACAGTTACCAGAGCCACTAAACCTATGATCATGAAGGACTGGGTAAAACCGGGAACTCATTTCAGCTGTCTTGGCTCCGACATGGAAGGCAAAGAAGAAATCGACGAGAATATATTTACCGGAGCCAAGGTTTATGCTGATGATAAAGCGCAGTGCATGCGCGTCGGAGAAATGGAGATACCTATTGCAAAAGGTGCTTTTAAAAAAGAAGACATAATGGGTGAAATAGGAGATCTTCTGCTGGGAACCGTAAAGGGAAGAGAAAACGATACAGAAACCACTATCTTTGATGCTACCGGACTTTATATACTGGATCTTGTGGCTGCCAAAGTGGCAATAAGCAAGGCGAAGGATGCTAAAATAGGCATAGAGATAGATATGTGATTTAAAACAATATAATAAATAATCAATATTCGGGAGGACGATTAAAATGAAATTAGCTTGGTTTGGAGTTGAAGAATGGCTGAATCCTATGGATTCACTGGCAAAGATCAATCTCGGAAGCAGCTGCGTAAAAGCTTTCACAATGGATGAACTGTTCAGAGTGACAGGTCAGGATGAACAGGCATTTCTCAAAGAGATGGAAACTATGAGTCTCCATTATCATCATGGAGATGCTACAGGTTCTCCAAGAGTAAAAGCAGCTGTTGCAGGAATTTATCCTAAAGGTGATGTTAAGCCTGAGCATGTAATGATGGTACATGGCGGCACAGGTGCAAATGACATCGTTATCATGGGACTTCTTGAACCCGGTGATAATCATGTGGTAGTGAAACCTTCATATCAGCAGCACTACGATATCTCCAAGTCAATAGGCATAGAGACAAGAATCGTACAGCTTAAGGAAGAAGAAGATTACAAGCTTGACTTTGATGCACTTAGAGCTGCTTGCGATGAAAATACAAAACTTATCACTCTTACCAATCCTAACAACCCCATTGGTATAACTCTTTATGAAGAAGGATTGGCTAAGATCGTTGAGATTGCTAAAGAATTTGATGCATATATACTCTGCGACGAAATGTACAGAGGCATGGATGAGACTTATATGCCTTCAATAGTAGACTTCGGATATGACAAAGCTATTTCTGTAAGCAGCCTTTCAAAGATGTTCTCAATGGCAGGCACAAGAGTAGGCTGGATTATCTGCAAAGATAAAGAAGTTTATGAAGAATTCAAGACAAGAAGATCATATAACACTATTTGTCTGGGTATAATCGATGAAATCGTGGCTTCTGTTGCACTGGAAAACTATGAAAAAGTATGGGCAAGAGCAAGAAGCATCCTGGCTCCAAACAAGAAAATCGTAGAAGATTGGGTAAAGACTCAGCCTCATCTTTCACTGAAGGGTGATCCTAAGGGAACTACATGTCTGATTAAATATGATTATGATGTAGACTCAGAGACTCTGGCAAAGGATGCTATGGAAGATCCAAGAAAGATTCTCTTTGTTCCAGGAGATTATTTCGATATGCCGGGAACCATACGTGTCGGTTACGGTGCGTTCGGAGATCCTGAGACACTGAAAGCCGGTCTTGCCGAGTTTGGCGAGTACCTGAAAAAATGGGAAAAATAAAGATAATAAGTCCAATTTCATAACCTTACAATTTTTATGACAGCACAAAAGCTCGCTCTTTAAGGGCGAGCTTTTGTGTTTAGGATAATATGAGCATGAAAAAAGCCCCCGGTTTTATTGAACCGACCCCCAAAAGTTAGACCTAAATATCTAACAGATGGGAGGTCGGTTTTTTCATGGCAAAATATAGTTTTAAATTTAAG
>CASFMJ010000114.1 GCA_949295785.1 uncultured Bacillota bacterium
CTTGCAAGGGTTTTCATGTTTTTATGCAAAAGAAAGGAGCTATCGCTGTAGCTGACCTGATCAGTCAACTGTGCGACAGCCCCTTTTAATTTTCTTTTCACTTGTAACAGAGTATCTTGTTGAGATCATCTCTATACTGATCATATGGCTGACCTTTTCTTCTGAGTTCAATTGCAGATGTAAGTGATGCAAATGTCTCTTTATTTATAGGGAAAAGTTTCAGTGCTGCGGCACCGATAATAAGACATATACAAGGCACCAGTATATATGAAATATCAAGAAAATGCCTTACACTTTCAGGCTGAACAGTAATATCAGGATCAAAACCCGATAGTTCGAGACAAACTCCGAATATCCATACCATCACGGCTGTAATAAGAGTTCCGAGAACTGATACCACAGACATTATGTCCCCTTCTCTTCTTTTCATATTGACATACTCGTCCACTTCTACTATATCATAGAAAATAGAGTTGCTTATCTGCCAGAACCCTGACTGTACCACTGCAAAAATCCCTATGAAAACAGCACATCCTATCAGTGTCTCTGCCCAAACGAGATATATAACTATGCCTGACAGTCCGCATATCCCCATTACTATCATCTGCTGCCACGCTTTTCCTTTAATCAGCGCCATCTTTTCTATCAAGGGAGTTGAAACAATAAATATTATTATTGTAAAAACATACACATACGACGAATATGTGTTATCCAATCCCAGATTATACTGAAGGAAATATATTGTACCCACGCTGAACAAAGAAAATGCACATGTAAATGCAGCCTTATATACCACAAGCAGCTTCATTGCATTAAGTTTCAGCAATTCTCTGTAATTGACGAAAATCTCACTCAGAAAGTTTTTAGTCCTCGCAGTTTCAGTAATCTTTATGACATTCTTTCCTGTAGCTGTTACAGAAAAAATCCAGCTTACCATACAGCATACTCCAAGTATGACTCCCATAAAAGCCCATGCAAAAACCTGATCATTTTTAAAAATTTCCAGTATTGCCAGCGGCATTATATAACCTATTGCGTTTCCCACAATCGAAAAGGCTCTTGCTATGCTCCTTAGTCTGGTTCTTTCATCATATTCTGTAGCTATTTCTGCTCCCAACGCATTATATGGAATCTCATAGCCGGAGAAAAAAATTCTGAACAGTATGGCAAAAGTCAAATAATATATCGTTTTATACGTTTCTGTACCTTCTACACTATGAAGCATAAACAGAAAAATCGGCAAGACAAGGACAGATGAAACAAGCATAAAAGGTCTTCGTCTTCCCATCCCCGATGTGCATCTGTCTGACAGGTTGCCTACTGTCACTCCTGCCATCACCTCTACAAGAAGCGCAACTGATGATATGGTTCCTGCTGCAGCAGCACCCATACCCACACAGTTTGTAAGAAACACAACAAAGTACGAAGATATGAAATAGTATGCGGCGCCCTGCCCCAAAGATCCAAGTCCATATCCGAAAATCATTAAAATTTCACCACCTTGTCTTTTGTCACAGATCACACTGTCAGCTCTGCTGTCTCCAGTCTGATCATTTTCCTGAGATTGTCCAGGGAAATTTCTATCTGATAACCTATTTTTCCTGCGCTGACGTATATATAGTCATGTCTTTCTGCCGAAATATCAACTACTGTACGAAAAAACTTTTTCATACCTATGGGACTGCAGCCCCCGTGTATATATCCGGTAAGTCCAAGCAGTTCCTTGGATTTTACCATTTCTACCGATTTTTCACTTACAGACTTTGCAGCCTTTTTCAGATCAAGTTCTTTTGTTACCGGTATAACGAAGACATAGTGAGAGCCACTTTTGCCTGAAGTAACCAGCGTCTTGAATACACAAGCCGGATCCTCTGCCAGCACATCAGCTACGTCTGCCCCTGAAACCGCATCGGTATCTCCATAAAAATGACTTTTATATTTAATTTTTTTCTTATCCAACATACGCATTACATTGGTTTTTTCTTCCATAGCTTCTCTCTTTCATTTAAAAACTTCCGCACTTGGTGCGGAAGAATTTTTCACTCAACTTAATTCTACATTGATTTACATTATCTCGCAAGTATCTATTTTATTTTTTCGCAACTTTTTCTTTATTGGAACATAATATGCTGATGATTACACTTGCAAAAAGTGTAAAAAAGAATGACCCGAATTTTGCATCTGTCAAATTACTGTCTTTTGTGTAACCGCTGAAAGTTTCTGATCATATTATATTATGATAACATCAAAACAGAAAGTGTGTTAAATATGAACTCAACTATCAATTCCGGATGTAACTGCGGATGTCCGCAAATAGTATGCATCCGAGGGCCTCAGGGGCCTCAGGGGCCGGCTGGTGAAGTTCCGGATGATGTGTTTGCATCCTTTAGCGCTATCCACTCCCAATATACTCCCGGATCACTTATATCAATGTATCCGGATATAACCGATCCTACCGGCCATATAGTTTCTACCGATCCTCAGCATATTTCACTGGAGCCCGGATATTACCTTGTTTCTTATAAAGTTTCAGTTCTTATGAAAAATGCAGGGTATATACAGGTAACACCTTCCTATAACGGTAGCGCCCGTCTTGATACAGGCATATATGACGCAACTACTGCAGACGGTTCCAGCCTTGGAGGTTCTGCATTTATGATAATAAAAGTGACATCGCCTACGGTTTTTACGCTCACCTATTCAGGCTCATCCAGTGTTAATGACGGGCATGTAAATATAACTTTTTTAAAGCTTAACAGACCGCTTTAATAAAGATTTCAAATTGTGAATGGAGATGCTTCAGCATCTTCATCCATACATATACTGTATAATGGCAAATATCTGCTGTTATAATTGAAATACGACAATGTATCATGCCATTACTGTTTTACGAGGGATAAAATGAATATTCAGCATCTGAAATATATTGTAGAGATAGCTGACTGCAAATCTGTAACTAAAGCATCCAGGAAACTATACGTATCTCAGCCTTATCTGAGTAAAGTCATTTCTGATTTTGAGGCAAGATTAAATAAACAGATTTTCATACGATATAATAACGGACTGGAATTGACTGCCTCCGGTCAGAAAGTATATATTCTTGCCCAGTCCATAATAGATCAGGTGAATCAGCTGGACAACCTGGATAATGAAGGGGTTTCTGAAACCGTTGAGTCAAAACTATCTTTATCTGTTGGAAATCTTATAATAAAAGGCAGTGTGATCTCGGACTATTTTTCATCATGTGATTTTCACAGAAATCATGTAGACTTCTGTGAAACCACAATCGAAGACTGTATAAAGAATGTAGAAGATAATATCTCCGAATTTGCCATTATAGTTGCAGATGACTTTCAAAAGGCCCTTTTGACAACCATATCTGACCGCAAAGGTTTGACGTACATCCAGCTGGACGAAGGATATCTTTTTTATCACCTTCAGAAAGATCACCCTTTGATAATTCAAGATAAAACAGAGCTCAACAAGATTATCTGCTATCCTTATGTCCGGTTAAAAACAGACGAATTTACAACTTTCAGCAGCAAAAAATTCAGAGAAGAGTACCCTGATGCTGAAATAAATAAATGTATAGTAGCAAGTAACATTCCTTCCTGCCTTAATATCATCAAAACAAGTAACGCTTTTATGATAGGAAATAAGTGGCAGATATCAGAACTGAGAAAAGCAGGAATCAGCAGCATACGTTTTTCTTCCTCAAATCGCAAAAATCATCTTTTAATCATCAAAAAAGAAATGGCACCATTTTCTGAAGAAGCAAAAAGATTTCTGCACATTTTCCGTAATAGTTACAGTCTATAACGCTCATAACCATCAGGTTATATTCTTCATATATCAATACGTATTTGTTTTTTTATTAAAGAACATGATAATATATCCTTCGTAAAAAAAGGAGGATATTTAATGAAAAAAACAACTATTCTGACACTTTTGACTATAGTGACGATAACAGTGACTACGATTGCAACTTATGCCATATGGGACACTGTAACTGTTGACAGTAGAGGAAACACAGTAACAATGCGTAATCCTGTCACTGTGTCTGACAGCACAACAGAACAGAATATATCTGCCGATGCCGGGAGTCTGAATCCTGCTTCTGTAACAGCCTCAGGTACAGTCAAATTCACTGTGGACAATACTGATGACATTGCCAAAAAACTTACTTTGCAGGAATCTGTTCAGGCATTAGAAAAGCTTGAAGAAACCACTGACTATTCAATAGAGTTTTCAGGAGACGGTGTTTCCGGCAAAACAGACAGCAGCATAACAAACGGAGCTGAAGAATATAATTATACCATTACTTTTACAGAAAGCGGGCTGGAAAAAATGAAATCCAACTCCAACACATGTACTGTTAAAGTAACTGCAACATTAAGCTGACATCCATAATACATACTTGCAATGCTGAAAAAACTGAGCAGGTTTCTTTTTATAACCTGTGTGTGCTTATTGTCTGCTCTTATTTTCTATACAGTGCTGCTTGCCGACTCTTTCCAAAGCATTTTTCCTTACCGGTTTTATAATGTACTTACAGACAGTATGGAACCCGCAATAAGAACAGATTCACTCGTGTTGGCAGCTGTTTATAAAGACAGCATGAAAATCAAAAAAAATGATATAATTATATTTCTTGCAGATCGGTTCGGAGAAAAAACTGTTATAATGCATCGGTTTTCACATACAGAAACGAGAAAAGACGGTTCTGTTATATACAGAACCTGTCCTGAGAGAAGTGACACACCGGACATATATGAGACTGCCAGCAATGACATACTTGGCATTTATCTGTGGCATATTCCATATGCAGGAAAGTTCATACTATTTTTAAAAAGTCCTTTTGGCCTGCTATGGATATGCCAGATTATCCTGATTCTTCTCATAAATCAACTTATTTTGGCAAAATGGAAATCAGAAGAAGAAAATATTTTGTAAATAACCTTAACAGCAAAACGGGAATGCCTGCTGTACATTCCCGTTTTTATAATTTCAGATATAATTCATGCTCTTCTTCAGTCAGATTTCTGTCGTAATCTTCCATGCACTTATTGTGTCCGTGCCCTCCCGGGTTCAAGTCCCTTCCGTTCTTATGCTTACATCAAAATAAGGATGCCAAAGGACATCCTTATTTTGATGGTGCGC
>CASFMJ010000115.1 GCA_949295785.1 uncultured Bacillota bacterium
ATAGGTATTGAGCATAACGCATCCTCCTTATGGTTGGAATTGGACACTTTAATTGTAAGGGAGATTGTGCTTATGCTCAATTTTTTTAATCAAAAAAGTTGAGACAGCTGAATATTTTTTTCAGCCACCCCAACATTTATTATAGAACCAAAAAAAGATCCGCATGTCACATATGCGGATTTTTATAATGCTTAAACCTTCGCTCTCTTCCATGAGTATATCTTATTACAGGATAGAAAAGCTTACCCAACAGGAAATAAGATATGCTACAGCAGACATTACACAAGCAAAGGAAATAACCTTGGATTTTACCCTTGACTCCTTATCGAATACTGCCATGGAGGTTATCCATGAGACGACCAGTGTGATAAGAGCAATCACAGTCATTTTGTTGATGATACCTGCCCAGCCTCTAAGGAGGAAACATAAAAGTGCGATAACAATAACTGTAATAAGATATTTGAGCCATCCCCCTCTGTTAAATAAGACAGGAATCAGTAAAGCAGCCCATATGATCCCTAAAAGAATACATTTTAAAATTAAAACAAGTAAATCTTCCATGAAAACTCCTTTTTGTCTTTATATATTGAAAATAATACCATAAATTTATTTTTTTTAAATAAGAATTTTTCAGTGCAGGTTAAATACTATAAAAAAAGTTAAAAGTTAGGAAATACTTACCTGCCTCGGATGTTTGTGTAAATTTGCGATAACCATTGATTTTTAACGTGTTATAAGGTAAAATAAATTCATAAATGCACTGGAGGAAAAGATGGCTCAGCTATATTACAGATACAGCACGATGAACGCCGGAAAGTCTATAGAACTGATCAAGGTGGCGTATAACTACGAAGAACGGGGCAAAAATGTTCTCGCTTTGATACCTTCAGTTGATGACCGTTACGGCGTAGGTGTCATAACATCAAGAATAGGTATACAGAGAGAAGCCCTTGTAGTTAATGAGGATACAAATATACTTGAACTATACATAAGAGAAAATGAGAAAAGAAAGATTGACTGCGTGCTTATTGATGAATGTCAGTTTCTGAAAAAACATCATGTGCAGGAACTGGTGGAAATCGTAGACAGCTGTGATGTGCCTGTTCTGGCATATGGACTAAAAAATGATTTCAGAAATGAGCTCTTTGAAGGCTCATATTATATGCTCATATATGCCGATAAGATAGAAGAGATAAAAACCATCTGCTGGTGCGGACGAAAGGCTACAATGGTTGCCCGTGTAATTGACGGCAAAGTGGTCAAACAGGGCGAGCAGGTAGTCATCGGGGGAAATGACATGTATGTCTCCCTTTGCAGAAAGCATTATAATGATGGTCGATTCTGCGAAAATAAATAATCTGGTATTGATAAGAGGAGAAAATATGATCACGGATTTCAGAAAAAGAAATTTAATAATTGTGATTTTGTTTGCTGCCATGTTGATACTGTTAACATCTATTATGGCTGACAGAGTTTTCGCTGCAACAACCGCTACAGTAAACAGCAGTATCGGACTTAACGTTAGGAGTGGTCCCGGAACAGGATACAGTATACTGTATGTCCTTAACAATAATGTTACGGTTGACGTTATAGAAAAAGACGGCAGCTGGTACAAAATAAGCTATAATGGAAAAGCCGGATATGTCAGCGGAGAATATCTTATAATACATGAAGATGAGGATTATGTGTATGACGAAGATTTTGAAGCTGGCCTGACAGCACAGGGATTCCCTGAAAGCTATAAATATTATCTGAGGATACTTCATGCATCTCATCCCGACTGGGTATTCAAATCCCAGAAAACCGGACTTAGCTGGAGTGATGTTATTGCAAAGGAAAGTAAAGTAGGAATAAATCTTGTACATAAAAGTTCCAAAGATTCATGGAAATCTGATGAATACGGTGCAAAAGATTCCGAAGGTAACTATATCGAATTTGACAGCGGCGGCTGGGTGGCAGCATCAAAATCAATAGTGGAATACTATATGGATCCGAGAAATTTCTTGAATGAAAGCGGTATATTCCAGTTCATGAGCCATTCTTATGACTCTCAGACACAGACAAAGACCGGACTTCAGAAACTTGTTGCAGGAACATTTCTGGCAAAGAAATTTCCGGAATCGGGGTATGATACATATTCTGATGCATTGATATATGCCGGTAAGCAGTCGGGAGTAAATCCATATGTGCTTGCATCCATGATACTTGTGGAGCAGGGCAGAGACGGGAGTGGAAAGAGCATTTCCGGAACTGTAAAGGGATATGAAGGTTATTACAACTATTTTAATGTAAGAGCATATGCATCGGGGTCATATGATGCAGTGCAGTACGGACTTATGTATGCTAAACAGCAAGGCTGGAACTCTCATATAAAGTCCATACTCGGAGGAGCAGCATATTACGCCAGCGGATATGTAAAGAATAATCAGAATACCTTATATTTAAAGAAATTTAATGTTATGAACGGGCTTGCTTCTGTGGCTACCCATCAGTATATGACCAATGTTGGAGGAGCAGCAAGTGAAGCAGCCAATCTTAAGGCAGGATACAGTTCAAGCGGTGCCATAACATTTTATATACCCATATATTCAGGAATGCCGGATACTGCATGTCCTATGCCCGGAAGCGGTAATAACAATTATTTCCTGAAGAGTCTGAGTGTTGACGGCTACAGCCTGCTGCCTAAGTTCAACATGTATACATCAGAATACGAAATAGTTGTACCAAGCGATACAACTTATGTAAATGTAAAGGCTGCAGCAAGTGATTCCGGGGCAAAAATATCAGGCACCGGTAAAGTGCAGCTTACAGGTAAAGTTACAGATGTCAAAATCACTGTAACATCAACAAGCGGGCAGAAAAAGACTTATACTATAACTGTTGCAAAGGAAACAGGGACTACTTCAGGGGGAAGCCTGACAAGTTCAGTATATACCATAGGAAGTTATATAACAGGTGTGGATTACAATACATCTGTGGCAACCTTCAAATCCAATGTAAAAGTGACATCCGGATATTCCCTGAAACTGATAAATTCCGGCGGCAAGGAGATAACTTCCGGAAATGTAGGCACAGGAACAGAAGCCGCGATTTATGACAGCAATGGAAAGGCTGTAAAAAGTCATGTTATTGTTATCAAAGGGGATAATAACGGTGACGGAAAAATAACTGCGGCAGATGTCCTATTTACGCAGCGTTATATAATAAAGACATACACTTTGAGCGGTGCATACTTTAAAGGTGCTGATATCAACGGGGATGGCAAAATCACTTCAGTTGATGTTCTGTTTATGCAGCGACATATTATAGGAACATATACAATTAAAAATTAGTGGGAATATTTATTATGACAAAAAAAACAATTGTAAAAATAATATTACTTTGCCTTATGTTTACAATGGCAAGTACAGTGTATACTTTCGGTGCATCCGCATCTCTGAGTATTTCAGGAGGAGGCAGCTACACGGTAGGCAGTACCGTAAAAATAACTTATACATTTTCTGCCTCTAATATAGCAGGAGCATCAGCGCAGATAGTTTATGATTCTTCAGTTTTAAAATATACCGGATGTTCCGGAGGAACTGCACCATCCACGGCTGCAGGTGTCATAAATGTTTATTCAGGGGACGGCAATGCTCATTCTTCACTGTCTGTCACCATATCATTTAAGGCATTGAAAGCAGGATCTTCCAAGGTAACAGTATCTCCCGGAGGTGATGAAGGAATAATAGATTATGATGGAAATCCTTTAAGTGTTTCTTCAAAAAGTACTACTGTTTCTGTCACCAATCCATCCTCATCTGTATCTTCAAATGCGAATCTTTCCAGTCTGAAGGTGTCTGCCGGCAGCCTTTCACCGGCTTTCTCACCCTCGACAACTTCATACACCGTAAATGTGGGGGAAAATGTGACTGTATGTACTGTCAGTGCCACCCCTCAGGATTCAGGGGCTACTGTTTCAGTCAGCGGATCCAAAAATCTGTCAGTGGGGAAAAATGTCAGGACAGTGACGGTTACGGCGGAAAACGGAACAAAAAAATCATATACCATCACCATATACAGAAGCAGTTCTTCGGCTGCAGAGCAACCGGATAGTTCGGGAAATGATGACGGTGATAAAGAAGAAGATAACAATCAGGACAAACCTGCATCTGAAATCAAGGTAACCGTAGGTGATAAAGAATATATACTGCAGGAAAACTACGATGAAAACTCTGTTCCTGATGGATTCGTCATGACTGTGGCAAAGTATGAAGATAACGATATCCCTGTAATAAAAGATGCAAACCTGAAATATACTTTTGCATTGCTTAAAGACCCGGATACAGGCGATGAAAAATGGTTTTTCTATGATGAAAAAAACGATACATTTTCTGAAACATCGAAATTATCTGCCGATGAAGCCATAGAATATGCAGCTTTGTTATCACAAAAAGATGATAAAGATGATAGTGACAGAGGTTTTTTCGATATATTTGATTCAAGAGAAAAAATTCTTGTAATTGCTCTCGGCGCAACAATAGTCATACTGATAGCTGCAGTAATAGCACTTCAGGTAGGAGTAATAAGAAAATACAGAAAGAAAACAGGAATTAATCTTAGGGAAGACTTGGGCGAAAGGGATGACTATTAAATATGTTTGAAAATATTCAGGCATTTTTTGAGACGCTTACACCGCTATCAGTGGTTGCGCGTCTTGTCATGGCCACTGTTCTTGGAAGCTTTGTCGGAATGGAGAGAGCCCACAAAAGATATGCCGCAGGTGTAAGGACATTTGCACTTGTCTGTCTTGGTTCGGCTCTGGCCACTTTGACCGGGCTTTATCTTTCCGGCTTATATCAGGCAGACGCAGGCCGTATTCCGGCTCAGATTTTATGTGGGATAGGTTTTCTTGGAGCGGGTACCATAATTGTCACAGACAGAAAGCAGATCAAAGGACTAACCACGGCAGCCGGACTCTGGGTGACTGCCACTATGGGAATGGCTATAGGCGCAGGCTTCATAATGGCGGGTTTTGTTTGCTTTTTGCTGATTTTCTTTACTACATATTACCTGTACTATATGACAAGGTACATAGAAAATCATACCAGAACAATCGAAATATATATTGAAGTGGAACGAAAAGGCATGGAACCTCTGCTGTCCTTTATACATGATCAGAACTATGTAATATCTTCAATAGAAAGGCGCAAGGATGAAACTATAGTGGAGGATGACATAGCTTTGAGGATAGAACTGGATATGCTCAAAAAAAGAGATCATTCTGAGGTAATGGATGAATTTCTTAAGATAAAAGCTGTTCATTATATTGAAGAGATTATTTGATAATTGAGTGGGGCTGTCGCACAGTTGACCAAATCAGGTTGGGTGTAGCGATAGCTCCCTTCTTTTGGGGTTATAGGACAAAATGTGTTGGTGATAACCGCTACAATCGTTCAAATTACAAGGATTGTAGCGGTTTTAAGTTGTTTTTGAGAAC
>CASFMJ010000116.1 GCA_949295785.1 uncultured Bacillota bacterium
ATTCTAACAGCTTAAGCAACAAGATGGGTAATTCCTTACTGGCTGTAAGGGGTATTAACCATAAATATATTGTAGTAGAAAAGGAGATGCAGATGATGGATAAAGTAATGAAGATTGAAGGAATGATGTGCTCACATTGCGAGGCCACTGTAAAGAAAGCTCTTGAAGCTCTGCCTCAGGTAGACATCGCACAGGTAGACCACAATAAGGGAACCGCTACAATTAAACTCAGAGCTCAGATTTCTGATGAAACTCTGAAGAAAACAGTCGAAGACAAAGATTATAAAGTTATAGAAATAGAATAATAAATTAAAGCGGCAGTCACTTTTAGTGGCTGCCGCAGATCATTCAGCAGAAACTGCCGTTGCCCGCTATATTGTATAAGTGTTTCCTTTCTCTACGTTTACAGATTGGGGAACACCGGCTGTGAGTAGTATATATAAGAGAGACGAATAGAGAAAATATCCAGAACCATTATGTTCCCTGTAGTTATTTCCTGCAGCAGTATAAAGTTGCTTCCCACACCTACAAGAAAGCCGTAGCGATCCTGTATGGTGTTTGAACCGACCAGCTGCTCTATTTTCATATATCTTCCTATCTGTGTTCTGAGAAACCCGTTCATAGACTGAAGAGCGTCGTAGTCTATTTCTTCATCGTATCCGCTTGGAGTCATAGGATCCGGCGGAGTTATCATGGACGGTGCGTCGGGAGTCCCTCCCATGGAGACATTACTCAGATAAGATGTCATCTGTGAATATGGAAGAGGATCATAATTCATGCGGCCGGATTCTGCAGTTGCTGATTTTATGTACTCACCCGAAGCGGCCCGCATATAGGCATTGGAGTGGTTATCAGCATCAGTAGCGGCCGCTGCAGAAACCATGACATCATCGGAAGAATGTGTTTCTTCTGACGGGACTGTTGCTTTGCCCTCCTCAGGGGCCGGATTCTTTGAAACCGGCATTTCTTCTTCCATCTGTATTCTGTCTCCGACGGAGACCCGTCCGGATTTTATCATTTTAGGTGTAACTGTGTTGCTGCAGCAAGCTGCCATAGATTACCTCCTGTTCTGATTTTTAAATAATCAAGTATCGGCATAAAGATCTGTAGGCGCATAGAAACAATGATCGCCTATCCGGTTATGAAATATGCCTACTTTTGTGGGAAAATATTTTGGGCAGGTGTCACTGTAGGGATTGAAAAAGAAAAGAGAATTATCAATTCCCGGAAGCCTTCCTCCTGCCATAGCCCAGTCAACGATCTGATAGTGAATATCAAGGGGTGTCATGTTGTAAACATTCTGCGGGTTATATGAACCCGCTACAGATTCACGCATACAGGTAAACTGACCCGGCTGGGTTATGACAGCCCTGATATCTCCACCGTTGCCTATGCGGCTGAATTCTCCCTCGGTAGCTGTGGCTCTGTTCATTACCACGGTAGCTACAGCGGCCATGCCGTATTCGCCTTCGCCACCGGCCTCACATTGTATGAGACGAGCGAAAAGCTCTCGTGTGTCTAATGCCATAGTTCACCTCCAGAGACTAATATATACTATGCAGAAATCTTAATATTTGTGAATGCAGGTTGCTCAAAATGTAAATCTATAATATAATATAAAAATATAATTTTGCTTGAAAGGGATTTGAGATGAACGTTAAAGTAAAGAATCTTATTTTTGCGGCAGAAATATTCGCAGCTTTGATTCTGATGCAGCTGATTTTTTCGGCTTTTACCATAGGATTCAACTCTACGGAACACTGGCTGGCTGAAATAGCCATAATAGGGCTCACTTCACTGTCAACAGCTGTTCTTTTGTTTATTTTAAGAACATGGCCGCGGGAAAAAGCAGGAAAAATCCTTTATGGTACAGGAATGGTGACGGCAACAGTACTTTTTGCTGCACAGGAAGTGTATTATGCCATATTCGGTACATTTTTCACTGTATATTCTCTTATAAACAGCGCCCAGGTTGTTGAATTCATGGATGTTGTATTTATTAACATGTGGCGTGAAAAAATAGCCATAGTTCTTTTTTTTGCTGTAGGGATAACCATTACTGTAAGAGGTATAAAAAGAAAATTTGATATTACAGATGAAAACAGCGGCAAAAAGAAAAAAATGATGCTTCTGACGGCAGTTCTTTGTGTCGCATCTTTTGGAGCCAGTCTTTTGCCCGGTACTGTAAAAAGCAATGACCCCATGTCACCCTATCAGAATATTTACGGAACAGGAGAAATCGAGGGTGCTGTAAGGTGCTGCGGGCTTCTTGGTGCAATGGAGATAGACTTCTTTAAGCTGGTTGTGGGATGGGAGCCTTCCATAGAAGCTGACGGGGACTATGTAAAGCCAGATAAAAACGATAACGTAATAAAAAAACTGGATTTTGAAAATATTGCGGATGAAGAAGATGATAAGACCATCAGCACGATGCACGAATATTTCGGGAGTATCCATCCCACAGAAAAGAATGAAAAGACAGGAATATTCAAAGGGAAAAATCTCATTCTCATAACGGGAGAAAGCTTCACTGACTTTGCTGTGGACCCAAAATATACGCCAACACTATACAAACTGCAGACGG
Source organism: uncultured Bacillota bacterium (assembly GCA_949295785.1). Classification (GTDB taxonomy): domain Bacteria; phylum Bacillota; class Clostridia; order Peptostreptococcales; family Anaerovoracaceae; genus Fimisoma. The sequence continues at coordinate 2,585 of CASFMJ010000116.1, forward strand.
AAGGCTATACGTTCACAAACTTTTATAATCCACTGTGGGGAGTCAGCACTCTGGACGGGGAATATGTAAACCTTGTCGGACTTCTTCCAAAACCGGGTGTATGGTCAATGAAAGAATCTGTTGATAATGATCTGCCTTTCACATTGGCACATCAGTTCTCAAAAGAGGGCTATGTTTCGAAAGCCTATCATAATCACAGCATATATTATTATCAGAGGGACAAATCTCACCCTAATCTGGGATATGATTTCAAAGGTCAGGGCAGAGAATATTCTTTTACCGATACATGGCCGGAATCGGATCTGGAGATGATAGATCAGACCACCGAAGATTTTCTTGCACCGGATGAAAACGGTGAAATACAGCCGTTTCATGTATATTACCTAACTGTCAGCGGTCATCTGGAGTATAACTTTTTTGATGACGATATGGCTATAAAAAACAAGGATGCTGTAAAAGATCTGGAAATGTCGGAAGCATGTAAAGCTTATATGGCAGCCAATATAGAGCTGGACAAAGCTATGGAACTTCTTCTTGAAAGACTGGAAGAGGCCGGAGAGCTTGAAAATACAGTCATAGCACTGGCAGGAGATCATTATCCCTATGGACTTGATGCTTCAGAGATAAGTGAATTCAGAGGGCATGATATTGATACAACATATGAAATGTATAAAAGTACATTTATATTGTGGACTCCCGGAATGGAACCGGAGACTGTAGATAAATTAAGCAGCAATCTGGATATTCTTCCTACACTGTCTAATATGTTTGGGATAGAGTATGACAGCCGGCTTCTCATGGGAAAAGATATCTTTTCTGACAGTGAAGGATTTGTGGTATTCAAGGATAAGAACTGGATAAGTGAAAAGGGAACAAGAAATGAACTTATAAAAAAGGACGAGAAATATGTAGAAAAGAAAGATAAAAAAGTGGCGGAAATGTTTAATTATTCCGCCATGATTCTGGATGAAGATTACTATTCATACCTGAGGCCTTATCTTTCAGATTGAGAAGTGTCATCATTTTTGTTTTCCGGTTCAGGTATGTGCTGATTTACTGCATCTATTCTTGTGACCTGCCATATGCCGAAGATTATGAGTACAGAGCTTATTAAAATCACAGGGGTCAGGGGCTCACCTAAGAATATGACTCCTGAGAATATTGAACAGATGGTAGTCAGAGTACCATATATGGACAGTGTCATGACAGACATGTTTCCTGCTGCAAAGTTGACTATATTGTAACACAGAACAGAGCAGAAAATACTCAGCATGAGCATGGGAACAACGAAATCGGCCTTTGTAAGGGGATCTGTAAATTTTGACAGGTCTCCTTTTTCTTTTACTAGGCTGACAATGGTGAAAACTGTAAAACAGGCTCCTATCATAAAATATGTACGCTCAAACGCCGTGTATGTTTCAGAAAGTTTTCTGTTGATGGTTCTGTATGAAGCTGAAATCATCAATGTGATAAACAGCAGAAGTATACCCACAGGCTGTATTACTCCCATTTCACTTCCGGACAGAGTTATCATGATGACACCGATGATGGGAAGAAAAGCAAATAACACCTGTTTTGCCGAAGGATATTCTTTGATAAAAATTGCAGCAAATCCCATTGCAACAATGGGGCAGATAGACAGAACCACTCCTGAATATGTAACATTTGTGTAGAGTATTCCATAGGTTTCAAAATAAAAATATACCGGTTCAAGCAGGCTGAACACTATCAGAAGCCATATGGACTTTCCTTTTAAGGTGAGTCTGAATTTTCCTGTGAGCATCAGTATGTTCAGTATCAGGAAAGCGACGAAAAATCTCACTGTAAGAAGAACATCGGGGGATGCGACAGTCAGAGCTATCTGTGTGAACATATAGCTGAACCCCCAGAGAGAATGTCCCACTATTGCGGCAGTTACAGCAAGAGCCCTCTCATTGAGTCTGCGATTAAGATTATTTTCCATTTCGGTCATTCCTCTTGATGTCATCTGATTTTAATAAAATATATCATTTCAGGATAAATTTCAGATAAACCGGATTATGGTCAGAGCAGGCAAAGTTTTTATCGATTACGTCTGAACTGACTTTTTCAATGTTATCAGAGATTATAAATCCGTCAATGGTGAGCTGGAAAACAGTTTCAGGATCCCATGGGGCGTCCGCATTGCGGCAGCTGGGGGAAGGATTGTTTTCATTATAAGGGACAACCAGATCAAATCCTTCCGGAATTGTGTCAAAGGGAAAAGGTGCGGCCCAGCTGTAGTCACCTCCGGATATTCCGAATATAGCGGATGAGTCTCCCAGAAGATCTTTGTTAAAGTCTCCTCCGCATATGACATAATTTCCTTTTTCATATTCAGCAGTTATGTCAGAATACAGCATTTCCAGCTGAGATTCTGCTACGGAAGGATCGCTGGTATATGCAGAAAGATGGAAATTGACAAGAACCAGTTCCTTGCCGTTTTCTACAGGAAGTCTTGATATGCTGTAACATCTGTCAAGATCCAGAAACTTTGCAAATCCGCTCTGTATGGGAAGACTTCGCCTCAGTGAAGAAGATATATGGTAATCAGACATGGTTACAATCCCTGCTACTGACTTGCCGTGAGGCTCTGTCAGCGGATAAAAGAGATATGGCGAGTCATAGTTCTGAGCATAGACCCTTTCCATATAATCAAACTTATCTGAGATCATAGAATACTGGTCTATATGATAGGACCGGTCAGAATCTCTGTCTACTTCCTGCAGCATATAGAAATCCGAGTTTTCAGCATAAAGATCGTCTATGATATTATTAACAGTATCCTTTACTGTCTCCTCTGAAAAACCTCTTGAATATTCTCCTCCATCCATGAAGAAAGAAAAGTCGTCTGTATATGCGCCAAAACCGATATTCCATGAAGTCAGAGAAAGCTCCTTAGAAACGGGTACAGTTTTACCGGCAGCAGAGCCGTCTGTATCAAGGGGAAGATTATCCTCAAGCCGATAATATGAAGTGAACACATATACGACATAAACAATCAGCACTAGTATTATGGCAGCAATGGCTGCGGCAATGATTCTGAAAGCTTTTTTCATATCAAGATCTCCTTTTATAATTAACAGAGAAATTTTAGCACATTATGATGTTCTTTTCAACATTGACAGGTTACATAAACAGCAGGGGCAAAAGAACCTTTTAAACATAAGAGCGCTGTGGTAAAATAATATTAAAGGAGAAAAAATATGGCTTTCACACATCTTCACGTTCATACGGAATACAGCCTGCTGGACGGAGCCGCAAGGATAGGCGATCTTGTGAGCAGGGCAAAGGAACTGGGCATGGACAGCCTGGCCATAACCGACCACGGTGCCATGTTCGGGGTGATAGATTTTTATAAGGAATGTAAAAAGCAGGGCATAAAGCCTATAATAGGCTGCGAAGTATATACTGCCGCAAGAAAGATGACAGATAAAGAACCGGAAAGGGACAAACATCAGGGTCATCTTGTTCTGCTGGCTAAAAATAATACAGGCTACAAGAATCTGATCAAGATAGTTTCTGCAGGATATATCAGAGGATATTACTATAAACCGAGAATAGACAAAGATGTGCTCAGAGAGCACAGCGAAGGAATAATCGCCCTTTCGGCATGTCTTGCCGGAGAAGTCCAGAACAGACTGCTCAGGGGAGACTATAAAGGAGCATTGAAAGAAGCTTCCGAACTGCTGGATATCTTTGGAAAAGGGAACTTTTACATTGAAATGCAGGATCAGGGTCTGGAAGAAGAAGCCGGGATAAACCCTATGCTGCTGGATATAAGCAGAGAACTTGGAGTGCCTGTTGTGGCCACCAATGATGTCCATTATGTAAGACGGGAAGATGCAGAGGCCCATGATGTGCTTCTGGCTATTCAGACTGCTACCAGCATCAATGATGAAAACAGAATGAGATTTCCCAACGATCAGTTTTATCTCAAGAGCGAAGAAGAAATGCGATTCATATTTGCGTCTGTGCCGGAGGCTGTAGATAATACAGCTGTTATAGCAGCGGAATGTAATGTTGAATTTGAGTTCGGCAAATATCATCTGCCCGAATTCAAGGCGCCTGAAGGAAAAACCAACAGACTTTATCTTCGGGAACTGTGCCGGAAGGGACTGGCTGAAAGATATGGGGAGAAAGCTGATGACAGTCTAAAAGCACGGCTTGAATATGAGCTTTCTACCATAGAATCAATGGGATATGTGGAATATTTCCTTATTGTATGGGATTTTATAAACTATGCCAGAGAAAACGGCATAACAGTAGGGCCGGGAAGAGGTTCCGCCGCCGGATCACTTGTGGCCTACTGCCTCAGGATAACTGATATAGACCCGATTAAATATAATCTCATCTTTGAGAGATTTCTCAATCCTGAGAGGGTCAGTATGCCTGATATAGATATAGACTTCTGCTATGAAAGAAGGCAGGAAGTCATAGACTATGTAACGAAAAAATACGGGGAAGATCGGGTATGCCAGATAATAACCTTCGGAACAATGAAGGCAAAGCAGGCCGTGCGAGATGTGGCAAGGGCACTTGATATCAGCTATGCAGAAGCTGATGCTATTGCCAAAGCCATACCTTTTGACCTTGGAATGACCATCGAAAAGGCTCTTAATACCAGTCCCGATTTTAAGGCCATGTATGATCAGGATATCAGGGCAAAGCAGGTAATAGATATGGCCAAGGCGCTGGAGGGAATGCCGCGCCATGCTTCCACTCATGCAGCCGGAGTTGTTATATCAAAGGAGCCGCTGGATGAGTATGTACCCCTTTATATGTCAGATAAAGGCCCTGCGACCCAGTTCCCTATGACTACCATAGAAGAACTGGGACTGCTTAAAATGGATTTTCTGGGTCTTCGAAATCTGACTGTCATAAGAGATGCTCTTGAACTTATAAAAACAGACCATGGCGTAGAGATAGATTTTTCAAAAATGGGATATGATGATCCCGGAGTATATGAAATGATAGCTCAGGGAAATACCCAGGGAGTGTTTCAGCTGGAAAGCCAGGGAATGACCCAGTTTATGAAAAATCTGCGGCCAAACTGTTTCGAGGATATAGTTGCCGGTATATCTCTGTATCGACCGGGTCCGATGGATTCTATCCCCAAATATATCGAAAACAAAAAAAATCCGGAAAAGATAAAATACGTTCATCCGGCTCTTGCTCCCATACTTGATGTGACTTACGGATGTCTTGTCTATCAGGAGCAGGTTATGCAGATAGTGAGAGATCTGGGCGGTTACAGCTACGGAAGATCAGATCTTGTACGCCGGGCCATGTCCAAGAAAAAAATGGCCGTAATGCTTGAAGAAAAAGAATATTTCATACACGGAAAAACTGCTCCTGACGGTACTGTAGAGATCAGCGGCTGTGTCAGAAACGGTATTCCTGAGGAGGCAGCGGAAGAAATATTCAATGATATGGTAAGTTTTGCTCAGTATGCATTCAACAAGAGTCATGCGGCTGCTTATGCAGTAGTGGCATATGAAACAGGATATCTGAAGCTTCATTATCCCGTAGAGTTCATGGCGGCACTGATGACAAGCGTCATGGGAGATGCGGGACAGACGCCCAAATATATAAGAAACTGCAATGAGATGGGTATAGAAGTACTTCCTCCATGTGTCAATAAAAGCCGTAAGAAATTCAGCGTAGAAGACGGGAAAATCAGATTCGGACTCCTTGGCGTAAAGAATGTGGGCGAAAATGCTATAGATGCCATTATTTCCGCCAGAGAAGAAAAGGGTATCCCCAAGGACATATTCACGTTTATAGAACAGCTTGATATAAGCCAGATCAATAAGAAGGCCATAGAAAGCCTTATAAAAGCCGGAGCGCTGAGCTGTCTCAGCGAAAACAAGGCTGCATTGATGTCAGTATATGAAGGCCTTGTGGAATCGGCACAGAACAGCAGCAAAAAGAATCTGGAAGGACAGATGTCCCTGTTCGATATCGGTGGAGAGGATATGCTGGGATCTATGGATAACAGCCTTCCCGATGTTGCTCCTTTTTCAAAAGAGACTTCCCTTGCGATGGAAAAGGAGATGCTGGGAGTATATATAACAGATCATCCTCTTAATAATTATGCCGAAATGATAAACAGGGTGGCAACTGTGACCTCAGAAGAACTTAACCATGCCGGCCAGGAACATGACATGGGAACTTCTCAAAGCCACATTCGCGACGGTATGAAGGCAGTGATGGCCGGAATGGTATCATCAAAAAGGACACTGATCACTAAAAACAACAAGATGATGGCGTTCCTCGTCCTTGAAGATCTTTATGGAGTATCAGAAGCGGTGATATTTCCAAACGTGTATGAGAAATGTGCTCATCTGCTTCAGGGAGATTCGGTAATAGCCATATCGGGAACACTGAATTTTAAAGAAGACGAAGCACCCTCTCTTTTGGCTGATGCTGTCGTCCCTCTGGAGGAAGCGGCAGAAAAGGGTATGCCGGTGACTTATAATATGAAAAATGATAAACCGGCAGGCCGGCAATCAGTAAAAACCTCTGCAGCGCCGTCTGTACCACGGCCTTCAGAAAAGCCTGAGGGTATGATAAAACTGAAAATACCTGCGGGAAGTGACGATAACTTGACTTTGCAGCAGATAAAGATGGCTCTATTACGACATCCGGGAAAATCTGAAGTGTTGATTTACCTTACTGACGGCAAGATACTGCGTACTGACAGAAATATGTGGGCAGAGCCTTCGGAAAGTCTTATGCTGCAGCTTGAAGCCATATTGGAAGAAGAAAATGTTAAAGTGCAGAAGGAGTAGAAAATGAAGAGAATAGGAGTGCTTACAAGCGGCGGGGATTCACCGGGTATGAACGCAGCTATAAGAGCTGTTGTAAGATGCGGTATAGATGCAGGCATGGAAGTGTGGGGTATAGAGAGAGGTTTTGAAGGTCTCCTTGACGGTGAACTGCGTCAGATGGACAGAAGCTCTGTAGGCGATATACTTCACAGGGGAGGAACCATACTGAAAACTGCAAGAAGCGAAAGATTTATGAGTCCATCATGGATAGACAAAGGAACAGAGCTTCTTAACACTTTCGGAATAGAAGGCCTTGTGGTCATCGGCGGCGACGGCTCACTGCACGGAGGGCTTGAACTGGCGCAGAGAGGTATAACTGTGATGGGTCTTCCCGGAACCATAGATAATGATCTTGGCTATACGGATTTTACCATTGGCTTTGATACGGCTGTAAGTACTGTACTTGAAGCAGTAAGTAAGATACGTGATACATCTTCTGCCCATGACAGGACCAGTGTTATAGAGGTTATGGGCAGACACTGCGGCGATATCGCCCTGTATGCCGGGGTGACCGGGGGAGCTGAATGTGTTCTTCTTCCGGAAAAAGAGGAAGATATTAATAAAGTCTGCCGGAAGATAATAGAAGGCAGCAACAGAGGAAAACTGCACAGTATAATCATAAAAGCTGAAGGCACAAAAACGCCGGGAGATGAGCTTGTAAAAATAATAGAAGAAAGAACAGGAAAGGAAACAAAGCTGATTGTACTGTCATATCTTCAGCGAGGCGGGAGTCCTACCATGAATGACAGGCTGCTGGCCACTCTGTGCGGAGAGAAAGCTGTGCGCCTTCTTTGCGAAGAATCAGAAAGTAAAGCCATAGGAATATCTGACGGACATATAGTTGCTTACGACTTGAAAGAAGCGCTGAAAATGCCCGGAATATTCAATCAGGAGATGTATGAGCTTATTGATGTTCTTAGCAAATAGTGAAAGAATATAAGCTATCGGCAACAGGTTTACCGTAAAACATTTATTGAAAACTTTTGGGAAATAAGAGGGGAATAGTAGATCAAAATGGAAAAAACAGCAGTGATATACAAGAGCAAACATGGTTCGACAGAAAAGTACGCCCGCTGGATAGGAGAAGAACTGAATTGTCCTGTAATCTCAGCCGATGATTTCTCAAAAAAAGATTTTTCGCTTTATGATAATATCATATTCGGCGGATGTGTACAGGCGGGAGGCATAATGGGCCTTGACATAATAAAAAAGAATATGAAAAGGCTGGAAGGGAAAAAGGTGATAATCTTTGCCGTAGGACTTAACATTATGCAGAAAGAGACCAGAATGCAGCTGAGGGACATAAACTTCAGCAGGCGGAAGATGGCAGGCCTTACATGCTACTATTGTCCGGGTGCATATGATCCCGGGAAAATCCATGGTATAGATGGGCAGATTATGAAGATGATGATAAAGATGCTGGAAAATAAGCCTGAAAGAGATATGACCGATGAAGACATGCTCTTGCTTGAGCATGTGAAAAACGGAGCAGATCTCACTGACAGAAAATATATACGTCCTATTGTGGAAGAATTCATAAAACAGCCTTAATAAAAAATGAAGGATAAAATCAAAAATGACCTTTTGAAAATACCTCCTGCTGAAATATAAAATATAAGACAATGCAGGAGGTCATTTTTTATATGGCTTTTGTGTAATGCAGACTGGTCAGGTATCATATTGGATTTTCCATCAGATATCGTCGGGATTGTCAAGGCTGTTTTTTTTATGATCGTTAAAAGAAAGTCCCAGATCATTATTAATCACAGATGCAAATCCTATGGCGCCTTTTCCGTATTTTTCACGTACATCATCCATGGTCAGCTCGATTTTTTCATTACGCTCTCTTAAGGAAGGATCTTTGTCAAGGAGACAAAGCTGTTCTTCCATTATATCATCGGTAAGATTGATTCCTGTTATGGTAAGCATACGTATGGGTACGCCTTTTTTCCATGAAGTACGGATTATCTCTGTGGCGATTTTGGATATTTCATCTGCCAGCCATGTGGGAGCATAAAGCTGCCGCTGCCGTGATATGACTTTAAAATGAGTATCTTTGATATCTACTTTTATTCCGTAGGCTTTTACTCCATATTTACGCAGCCTCCCTGCCACCGTATCGGACAGGGCTTTTACTGCTATGGAAATATCAGAATCAGATGTAAGATCTCGTTTAAATGTTATTCCGTTGCCGACGGATTTTATGGGTTCCCGCTGGCCATACCTTGATACAGGACTGTCATCTATGCCATTGGCATGTTCCCACATTACACATCCTGATTTGCCGAAAAAAGAAGTAAGGTGAGATTTGTCAGATCGAGCTATATCACCTATGGTCTTTATTCCCATCTCATTAAGTTTTCGAGCTGTGGCTTTTCCTACGCCGAAAAGTTCCTCCGCAGGCAGCGGCCAAAGCAGGTCTTTAAAATTTTCACGGGATATGACAGTGGTTGCATCGGGTTTTTTGTATTCACTGCCCATTTTTGCCAAGACTTTGTTGAAAGATACACCTGCCGACAGAGTCATACCCAGTTCTTCTTTTACAGTTTTGCGTATAGTGTCAGCTATCTCTTTTCCGCTGCCGAAAAGCCGGCGGCTTGCAGTTACGTCAAGCCATGATTCATCAATGCTGAAAGGCTCTACCATATCTGTGAAGCGCTGATATATTGCGTTGATCTTCTCACAGTACAGCCTGTATTTATCCATGTGAGGACGGACAAGTACCAGGTCAGGGCACTTCTGTCTTGCTTTCCATATGGTTTCGGCAGTGACTACGCCTTTCTCTTTTGCAAGCTGATTCTTGGCAAGTATTATGCCATGCCTGTTTTCCGGATCTCCGCTTACGGCCATGGGTTTTTCTGCAAGGTCAGGCCGTGAAAGGAGTTCGACCGCAGCATAAAAACCGTTCATATCGCAGTGCAGTATTACCCGTTCTCTATTGCGGTCATCCATAAAAAACCTCCTCAGTAAGTTTTTATAATAAAAGTATATCATGAAAAAAACCATTTTTGCAAAGACATAATATGTGTTTTTTGTGAAGGAAATAGCAGTTTTCTTGACTTTAGAGCCGTTTTAAAGGTATAATATTTAAATCTTAGGAGGATTATCAGGTGAGAACTTTAAATATGTTGGTAGGCGTACTTTTTGTCGTCGCAGGAATAGTAATGATAGCCGGATTCAACGGCATCACATTTTTATCCGTAGCATTTGTAATAGGACTTCTCTTTATGGTGGCAGGTATTCTTGGATGCATGTCATACAAGAGCAACCGTGAAGACTCGGTGGACAGCACATGGGTAGTAGTAGACGGTGCTACCACATTTGTACTGGGATTTCTGATAATATCGAATAAACTGGCTTCTGACGCTGCAGTGCCCCTGGTACTGGGACTATGGATAGCTATCACAGGTATACGTAATCTTACCAGAGCCCTTGAAAAAATCGATGTCAAGGACAGCTATTTTTATGGTCACTTGATAATAGGAATAGTAAACGTAGTAGCAGGATTGTACATGTTCTTCAATAACGATCTGTTCATGCTTCCTGTAGGCGTTCTGGTAGGAGTCTGCATACTCGTGCACGGACTTAATATTTTTATGGTGGCCATAACCATTCTGGTTTCAAAATCAGGATTTATCATGAACAAGGAAGAAATGCTTGAACAGGCTGCTGAAGAAGTGGAAAAAGCTCATGAGGCAGCAAAAGAGGCTATAAAAGTTCTTAAAGAGGCCAAGGCCACTGTAGAGGTAATAAAAGAGACTCCTGAGGAAGAACTGGATGCTGCTCTTGCTCCAAAACCAACGGCTGAAGGTCAGGAGGGGACAGGCACCGAAGGAGAAGAAGAATAAAAAAGAAAATCATCAATAAGATTTAGATTATGGAAAAAGAATTTGATATTGCGGTAATAGGCGGAGGACCTGCCGGTCTTGCAGCTGCCATAAGCGCTAAAGTGACAGACCCGAAAAGCAGGATTATTCTGATAGAAAAGAAAAAAGAACCTGCCAGAAAGCTCAGAGCGTCAGGAAACGGGAGAGGAAATCTTACCAACAGCAGATGTGATTCCTGTGAGGAGGTGCTGAGATTTCTTTCGGAATGTGGGATTGCTGTCAGAATGGATGATGAAGGACGTATCTATCCTCACTCCGAAGAAGCGGGAGCAGTGGCAGATGCTGTTGTTAAACGAGCAGAGAGGCTTGGTGTCCGGCTGTTGAAAAATACCAGTGCTGTTGATGTGGAAGCAGACCGGAAAGAAGGCGGCTTCCGCATTTTTGTTGCAGAAAGTGAAAAAGAAATTTCTGATAAAAGTAAATATATATCAGCCAAAATGGTACTCATTGCTACGGGAGGAAAATCTTTTGCTCCGTACGGCTCAACAGGAGACGGACAGATTATGGCAAGAAAGCTGGGGCATGGTATAATACCTATGGTGCCGGCTCTTACGGCTATAGAAGTGAAAGAAGATATCTCCTGCCTGAAGGGAATAAGAGAAAAAGCAGAAGTGAGTCTGTTTAAAGATGGCATGAGAATATTCAGAGAGAGAGGCGAGATACAGTTCAGGGCAGATTCCGTCTCCGGCATTTGCTTTATGAACATGTCATCCAGGCTTCCCAGAAGAAATGGTGATGAAGAAGACCCTATGGCAAGATGCATGATATGCATAAATTTTGTGCCTGATATTGACCCGGCGGGTCTGATGGCATTTTTGAAAAGCAAGGCTTCTGATACAAGAGTAAGGGCGGAGGATCTTACTGAGACACTGGTAAAAGGGGATGTAGGTGTAGAAGTTATCAAAAGAGCAGGAATCAGTGGAACAATACCGGCATCGAAGCTGGGCATAGAAGATTTGCTGAGCATCATCAATGGGCTGCGTTCTTTCAGGCTGACTCCTTGCGGCAGGAAGGGATGGAAAGAAGCTCAGGTGACCAGCGGCGGAGTTGATCTTGATGAGATAGATATGGATACAATGGAGTCTGAAATAGTAAGAGGACTTTATTTTGCAGGCGAGGTGACCGATTATGACGGCCCATGCGGAGGGTTTAATCTTAACAATGCATGGTATACAGGCATAAAAGCCGGCAGATCAATGGCCGGAAGGCTGACAGCGGAGACACAAAATGTACAGGATAAATCAGATAAGACTTGATATAGATGAAAATACAGATGCAATTCCCGGCAGGATAATTAAAAAGACAGGCTGCAGGGATCTTAAAATAAAGGAATGGCATATATCAAGAGAGTCCATAGACGCGCGAAATAAAAAAGAAATAAAACGCATATATTCAGTGGACTTTCAGATAGAAAAAGACTTGTCGGAAAAGAAAAACAAAGAAACAGAAAAACGACTCAAAAGAGCAGGAGTGGAGTATATCCTGCCGGAAGAATACCGGCTGCACCATGTATTTACAGCCACCGAAAATGAGGCTCTGAGACTTGCGGGTTTGAGACCCGTGGTAATAGGCTTTGGACCGGCCGGTATTTTTGCTGCCCTCATACTTGCACAGGCGAATCTTGCCCCTTTAGTGCTGGAGCGTGGAATGGATGTGGATCAGAGGGTATGTGATGTGGAAACTTTCTGGAAAGACGGTAAGCTGAATGCAGAATCCAACGTACAGTTTGGCGAAGGAGGTGCAGGAGCCTTTTCTGACGGGAAACTGACTACCGGCATAAAGGACATAAGAATAAAAAAGGTGCTGGAGGAACTGATAAAAGCGGGAGCGCCTGAAGAAATAGCCTACAGGCAGAAACCTCATGTGGGAACGGATATACTCAGGGAAGTGGTTAAGAATCTGAGAGAGGAGATAAAACGTCTTGGGGGTGAAGTCAGATTTGCTTCTAAAGTGACGGATCTGACAGAAGAAGACGGTTATCTGAAATGTATTGATGTATTCTGCCGCAGCGGTGAAAGCTACCGGTTAAGATGCGGCAATGCGATTCTTGCCATAGGCCACAGTGCCAGAGATACTTTCAGGAAACTTTCACAAAAGGAAATCGCCATGGAACAGAAGCCGTTTTCCATAGGCGTCAGGATAGAGCATTCTCAGGAACTGATAGACATTGCCCAGTATGGGGTGCCATCGGATGAAATCGGACTTCCGCCGGCAGAGTATAAAGTGAATTACAGATGTACTGCTGATGATGGCCGGGAACTGGAAGGCAGAGGCGTATACAGTTTCTGTATGTGTCCCGGAGGGCAGGTTATAGCGGCTTCTTCTCAGGAAGGGGGCATGGTGGTAAACGGTATGAGTCTTCATGCCAGAGACAGCGGCAGAGCCAACAGTGCCCTTCTGTGCGATGTGCGGCCTTCTGACTTTGGCAGTGATGATGTTCTTGCCGGTGTATATTTTCAGGAAAAATATGAGAGAATGGCCTTTCGCCTGGCAGGCAGCCGCTACGCGCCGCCATCAGCCACCTGGGCTGCCTTCAGAGATGGCATGGCGCCTCAGGTGGAAAGCTGCCTTCCGGACTTTGCAGCGGCAGCCTTGCGAAAGGCCATGCCGCATCTTGGGAGGAAACTGAAAGGGTTCGATTCTGATGATGCAATGCTTTATGCTGTAGAAACAAGAAGTTCTTCCCCATTGCGCATATTGAGAGGCGGAGACAGGCAGAGCATTTCTCTTAAGGGTCTTTATCCATGCGGTGAAGGCGCAGGATATGCAGGAGGAATAACATCGGCTGCGGTAGACGGAATAAAGACTGCCGAGGCTATCATAGAAAAACTTGCCGATTACTGTGAAAAACATATAAAAAGCAACAGCTGACAGAAGAAAAAAGATCTTACAGCAGCTAAGCAAAAACAAGATATTATTTTTACCGCCTTGCGTTTGCAGGCGGTATTTTTCAGGCAACAGAACAGATAATACTTAGTATGAAAGAGAAAGCGTCAGTATAAAATGAGACAATGGGCAATCATCCTGCCAATGGGGACTGATATGGCAAATCGTACTTACAGTCATGTTGATTTTTATCTGATGTTAGATTAAAATAAAAAAGAAACAGAATAAGGAGAATTTTTTTATGGGATCCCGTATTATTACTCTTCAGTTTGTCCAGAATATAATTGAAAAGCGCAGAAGGGAAATACATAAGGGGGACTGCGGCCGGATACTGATCGTAGCCGGATCTGAAGGAATGGCCGGAGCTGCAGTGCTGGCATGCAGGGGCGCGCTCAGAGCCGGAAGCGGTCTGGTGCAGGCGGCGTTGCCCAAGGTCCTTTTTCCCATTGTTCAGACAGGCGTTCCGGAAGCCACGTGTCTTAACCGCGACTTTTCGCTTATTGATCCGGGCCGTTATGACGCCGCGGCCGCAGGACCGGGACTGGGAGAAAAGGAGGACGGCGTCAAGTCTGTTATAAGCGTGCTGGAGCGCTTTGACAGCACTGTTGTGCTGGATGCTGACGGATTAAATATAGTGGCGCACCGTGATCTTTTTGATATGGTCAGGGCAAGGCCGAGGGGTAAGACGGTAATAACACCTCACATCGGTGAAGCAGAAAGACTTCTGGGTTACAGGCCGGGAGATTCTGCAGAAGAACGTCAGGAGGCAGCCATTATGCTGGCTGAAAAGACCGGAGCAATTACGGTGCTTAAGGGGCATCAAACAGTTGTAGCCACTGAGGAAGGGAAAACATATACTAATACTACAGGAAACCCCGGAATGGCTACTGCCGGCTCCGGAGATGTTCTTACAGGTATTATAACAGGACTTGCAGGGCAGAAGAAATCTTCGGGGGAAAGGTTATCGGCAGAAGAAGCTGCTGTATGCGGAGTTTTTGTACACGGTATGGCAGGGGACCTGGCGGCTGAAGAGACAGGGGAATATGGTCTCATTGCCCAAGATATAGCTTATTATACCGCTATAGCCCTGAAACACATTTCAGGTTAGACATCCACACTACGAATAAGCAAAACAAAAGGAGTGTTGGACTTGATAGTAAAAAAAGGGGATCTGTTTTTTGCTGATTTAAGTCCTGTGGTAGGCTCTGAACAAGGGGGAGTAAGGCCTGTATTGGTGGTGCAAAACGATGTGGGAAATAAATACAGCCCGACGATAATCGTGGCTGCGGTCACTTCACAGACCGGGAAAGCTAAGCTCCCTACTCATGTACAGCTTGCAGCTACACAGGGAGGACTCAGCAAAGACTCGGTTGTTCTGCTGGAACAGCTGAGGACTATTGATAAACAGCGATTGAAGGAAAGAATTGGCTCGCTCAGTGAAAGCCAGCTGCCTGATGTGGAAAAAGCACTCAGCGTAAGTTTGGGAATTGCCAATTTGCCCCAAAACCGTTAAAATAGTAATAGTCAGTCAGGTACGCCGCACCTCAGGAGCCCTTCAGGGCTCTGCCCGGATCTGCCGGGGCAGCTGCCCCGGCAGCCTTCCCGGCGCTTTGCGAAGGTAAGGTGCGGCGGACCTTCGTCATATAGAAACTACGACCGGAGGAAGCCAATGGAGCATAAGAATTACGAGAAAATTGCAGCTAAAATAAGAGTGGACATTATCAACGAAGTACATAGTGCCGGATCGGGACATCCGGGAGGATCACTTTCGGCTGCCGATATAGTTACCGCACTGTATTTCAGAGAAATGAACATAGACCCCAAAAATCCACATATGAAAGGACGAGATAAATTTGTCCTGTCCAAAGGCCATGCAGCACCGGTACAGTATGCGGCGCTGGCAGAGAGAGGCTTTTTCCCCGTGGATGAACTTCTGACTCTGAGAAAGCTGGGAAGCCGGCTTCAGGGGCATCCCAACAGAGATAAAGTTCCGGGGGTGGAAATGTCCACCGGTTCCCTTGGCCAGGGATTTGCCGTATGTGTGGGTATGGCTCTGGCCAATAAAATGGACAATGATCCGGGAAGGATATATACCCTCCTTGGTGACGGAGAACTGCAGGAAGGCCTGATATGGGAAGCAGCCATGGCCTCAGCCCATTACAAACTGGACAATCTTTGCGTGATTGTTGACTGGAACGGACTTCAGATAGACGGAAGAAATGATGATGTGATGACCGTAAGGCCCATTGATGACAAGTTCAGAGCCTTCGGATTCAATGTGATAAACATTGACGGGCATGATTTTGACCAGATATTCGATGCTTTTGATAAAGCAAGAGAATGTAAGGGGAGACCCACGGCTATCATTGCCAAAACTCACAAGGGTCATGGAGTATCATTTATGGAAGACCAGGCCGGATGGCATGGAAAAGCGCCCAATGATGAACAGGCAGAAAAAGCAGTAGAAGAACTGGGAGGTATTTTATAATGGCAGATAAACAGGCGACAAGGCAGGCGTATGGAAAAACGCTGGTGGAAATAGGAAGAGAAAACCCCGATCTTGTGGTAATGGATGCAGACCTTTCCAAATCTACCATGACTGCGGGATTTGCTGAGGAATTCCCGGACAGATTCTTCAATATGGGGATTGCAGAGCAGGATCTGTATGCTGCTGCATGTGGACTGGCACTTTCCGGCAAAGTAGTATGCGCCAGCACTTTTGCCATGTTTGCCGCAGGCAGAGCCTTTGAGATAATAAGAAACTCCATAGGATATACCCATGCAAATGTGAAGATATGCGCTACTCATGCCGGCATAACCGTAGGAGAAGACGGAGCCAGCCATCAGACTTTTGAAGACATTGCCCTTATGCGTACCATACCGGCAATGACGGTAATAAATCCCTGTGACGGAGTATCGGCAGAGAATCTTATAAGACAGGCAATAAACTATGAAGGACCATGCTATATAAGGCTTGGAAGGGCAGCTGTTCCTATGTTTTACCATCCGGGTGACTACATAAAACTTGGAAAAGGAAACTGGCTGCGCAGAGGAAAAAATGCCACCATAGTTGCAACAGGAATCATGGTCAGTGAAGCGGTGAAAGCTGCTGAAATGCTGGCAGAAGAGTCAATAGATGCAGGAGTGATAGATATTCACACTATAAAGCCCATAGATGAGGATATCCTGGTAGAAGCTGCTTCTACAGGTCCCGTTGTTACGGCAGAAGAACATTCAGTGATAGGAGGGCTTGGAAGCGCAGTAGCAGAGGTATTGAGCCGCCGCTATCCGGCTCGTATGGAAATGGTAGGTCAGCTTGATACTTTTGGAGAATCCGGAAAACCGGAAGAACTTAAAGAAAAATACAAGATGACTGCTGCAGATATCGTAAAAGCAGTCAGAAAGGTGCTGTAAAGCAGGCAGAATGCAGGTATAAGAAAATCAAAACAAGAATAAGACTCCCTTTAATCTCATAAGATGTTATAAAACTTTATGAGTGAAGGGAGTTTTTTTATGACCGGAGATACAAAGAAAAAAATATTAAGGAAACCATCCCGTAAAACAGTAATCGCATCAGGGGCTGTATTGATTGTCTGCGTTGCGGCATGGCTTTTTTTCGGACAGAACATAGTGGGAGAAAAAAACATCCGGTTCAGCCAGCTGGATGAAGATGATATACCTAAGACTATTGAAACAGATGTTATTCCTGAATACAGAGAGCTTGAGCGGGCTCTCGGATGCCTTGTGGACGGCAAAGTATACGTACTTGTCACACGAGGTGAGAAGCCCACTGCCGGTTATGGGGCTGAAGTAGAAAAGATAGCCATTGAGAAAACAAAAAATGGAACAAATATGAAAGTCTATGCTTCTTTCACCGAACCTGAAGAGGGAAAAGCGGTTTCGCAGGTAACTACATATCCATATGTGGTGGCAGAAACAGAAATGACATCACTGCCTGATACCATAGAACTGGTAGTAAAGTATGCCCGGTGAAGAAAGATAACGGCAGCATAAAAACAAGTTTCAATAAAATTTCGGAAATGACAGAAATATCAGAGAATTCTAAAAAAATACACACCTGGCAGATATAAATTAATATAAAGCCCGCTGAAAAAATAAACCCCTCATTCACAGGCCATAAGATGATCTGTGAATGAAGGGTCACTTGCTGATGGGGCGGCTCTTTTCTTATACGACATTTCTCATCTGAAAAGAACGTAAAGCAGTATCATAATAAGAAGTATATTGATAACATCTGCTTTGCGCACGGTTCGCTCCCGCTTCACCCGGAGAATAAACAAAATGCATGATACAATAAAGCAAACCAGTACAATGAATTTTGTGATCATATCTATTGTATCCTGGCTTGCTGCAAACCTGTTTAATACAAACATCAGCAGGCCGGCAGCTATAAGGACTGCCGCTATTATTCCTGCGCTTTTTTTTACTCTGTTATTTTTGTTGCTTTCTTTCATGGGGTACCTACATATTCTCTTGTGTCAGCTGTATAACTGTATCCGGTTACTGCTCTTCTGATCTGATGCCTTGTAATTTTCTGTTCTTTTTTATCTTATGATATCAACCCGGTTGTTTTCTCTTACTATTAAGGATTATATAATTATTAAATTTTTTCACATGTACCACCCCTTTTTCTATCTGACTGTTATATATATAAATCGTCCTTTTTCCTTTTTAGGGACATGCAAGGTATATTTTTTTAAATTAATTATTTTTCTATTCTATATGTCATTTAAGTATTTTTAATTATGTAGTATAATTAAAGAAAATGTTTTGAAATTAGGGGTATTTAAGGTGGAACGGTTTCTGACATTATTAGATGAAGAAAGTGATAAAGCCAAGTTTGCTGAACTGTACGAAAAATACAGCAGACTGATGGTTTATGTGGCAAAAGAAATAATAAAGGACGATTATATGGCTGAAGATGCCGTGCAGGAAGCATTTATAAGAATTGCGAAAAATTTTCATAAGATAAACGATGTCTCATGCCGCAAAACAAAAAATTTTGTAGTTATCATTACCAAAAACATATCTATTGATATGATGAAAAAACATAATAACATAGCCGGCATAGACGAATACATAAACGATAAAATGTTATCCTACAATGATAATTATTTTGATCTGTTTTCTCAAAACTCACTGTCAGATGGCCTCCTGAAGCTTCCTGACAAATACAGGGACATTCTGTATCTCTATTATCTTTATGGATATTCCTTCAGTGAAGTTTCCCAGCTGCTGTGCCTGCCGGTTGAGACTGTAAAAAAAGCTCAGCGCGCCCGGAATATGCTGAAAGATATTTTGGAAAAAGAATGTCATCACTGATAAATTTATAATCCTCTGAAAAAAGACAATATCGTATCTAAACGAGACAGTAAAATCCTTAAATAAGAGTCCCGTATTGACATTGATTTTAACGTACTTTAAAATCATCTGATATGAAAAAGGTAATAAATATTGCCGGTACATGTTCAGGCTGCGGAGCCACATTTGTAGCTTTATCACTGGCATTTGTAATGGCGGATAAGACAGACGGGGTGACATTTCTTGAAGGCAGAAGCAGGGGCGAAGAGAAGTTTCACCCGGCTCCGTTTTATGAAATATCTCTGGACAAGCACATACCAAAAAGAAGGTTTGCGGATTTTTATAAATTAAAATCCTGTGGTGAAAAAACAGATAACAGAGCCAATATTTTTGCCAATGTCAACTGGGCGGTAAGAGGGCCGTGTGAATCAGGAAACAGACAGTTAGATGAAAATGTCTGCCCAAGTGGCGCATCAGATATTCTCCCTGAGGATGTGGCGGGAAAGTATATAATATGGGACGACAAAAATGGAATGGAAAGAGCCGATCTCATACTTGCGGTGATTGACCCCCTTCCGTCAAAAGTGATGGCATCTTATGAAAAAATTGAAGAAATAAGGAATTATGCAGAACACAAAGTAAAATGGCTGTTCAACGGCGGCCGCAAGTCAGATGTAAAAGCTGCAGAAAAATTTCTTGATATAAAAGCTGATTTTGTTCTTCCCACAGAGCCGGCAGAAAAGCTTTATGAGGCACAGAAAAGAAATACTTTTATTGCAGATCCTGCCAACAGGAATGATAAAACAGCACCGCAGTTATCATTGCTGATGCAGGAAAAACTTGAAGAAATAGCCGTTTATATAAAGACTCTGTACTGAGTATTTTACTGCCATTCACAATATCTACACACATTTTGCCAGTATTTTCTATTTAAATCAGTGTCGAATTGTAGTATAATTGATGTATATTCGTTGAATAAAGTACAGAGAAGGGGGAAAACATGATTAAGTTCAGCCATGTTACCAAAACTTATCGTACGAATGTTGGACTGGAAGATGTCAGTGTGGATATAGCAAAGGGTGATTTTGTCTTTCTTGTGGGACCCAGCGGAGCAGGCAAATCGACATTTATAAAGCTTATCCTTAAAGAAATAGATGCTGATGAAGGAAGTATAATAGTTGACGATAAAGAAGTGACCACCCTAAGCAACAGAGAAGTACCCGAGTTGAGAAGAAAAATAGGAACAGTGTTTCAGGACTTCAGACTGCTGCCTAAGAAGACAGTTTTTGAAAATGTTGCATTTGCCATGGAGGTGCTGCATAAAAGCAAAAGACAGATAAGAAAACAGGTGCCCCAGATATTGAGCCTGGTGGGAATAACCGATAAAGCTGATAAATATCCCGACGAACTTTCTGCCGGGGAACAGCAGAGAGTAGCCATAGCCAGAGCCATAATAAACAACCCGATAGTTCTCATTGCTGATGAGCCTACTGGAAATCTGGACCCTGTAACAGCAGCAGAAATAATGGACCTTCTGGAACAGATAAATATGAGAGGAACAACCATAGTCATGGTGACCCATGCCAAAGATATAGTCGACAGAATGAAAAAGCGAGTTATAGCCATAGAAGAAGGCCATATCATACACGACCAGGAAGGCGCATACATATTCAAAGAGGAGGTGGAGACTCTTGAATAGTCTGATTTACAATATAAAGCAGGGCTTCACCCAGATATTACGTAACAAGGGAATGAGCCTTGCTTCTGTTTTTTCGATTCTGGCAATGCTGTTTATTCTGGGCATTTTTTTTGCGATACTGGTAAATTTAAACCTGTTCACCGAAGTTGTAAAACAGGACTATGATCAGGTTGAGATTTTTATAGAAGATTCGGCCACCAAGGAACAGATCAATGCCAATATGGACAAGCTGAAAAGCTATGAGGGTGTAAGCAGTGTGGCGTACAGGACAAAAGAAGAGGCCCTTACGATAATGAAGGAAAGATGGGGAGAAAGCGGTTATCTTCTTGATTCTCTGGGAGAAAATCCCCTTCCGTCATCTATTCTGATAAGTGTGGATTCTATCGAGGATGCAACAGCAGTTTCACAATATGCTTCCAGTCTGGAAGGCGTGGAAGACATACAGTATTATCAGGAGACCGTTGAAAAACTTACATCAGTGACCAACGGTATACAGATTGGGGCACTGGTGGTAATGGCGTTCCTTGTAGTTGTATGTGTAGTGGTTGTTTCCAATACCATTAAACTTACTGTATTTGCAAGAGCAAGAGAAATCCGCATAATGAAATATGTGGGAGCGACAAACTGGTTCATACGGGGACCGTTCATGGCAGAAGGCATAATAATCGGAATGGTTGCAGCTCTTGTGGCAGCCGGCCTAATGACACTGCTATACAGTAATGTGGTCAATCTCATCGGAACGCAGGTAATTGCCATAGTATCTTCCCCACTGATATCTGTAGGTTACCTTGCGGGAAACATGCTTATAATATTTATTGCTCTTGGAGTGAGTATAGGCGCATGGGGAAGCTTACTTTCCATGAGAAAGTTCCTTGATGCCTGATTATGTAAGGAAAGGACCTAACTATGAAAAAAAGAGGATTGAGTATATTTCTGATATTTATCCTCGCAGTTTCATTTGTGTTTTCAGGACTGACATACGCTGAAACAAAAGGAGAACTGGAGGAGGATCTTGACAGTGTTAATCAGGAAAAAAATCAGGTCAGCAACAGACTGTCCGAAGTCAAGGATCAGATAGATGAACTGCAGCCTAAGGTAGACCAGCTGAATGAGGAAGTTTCTGCTGCTGCGCAGAAAATTAAAAATACAGAGCAGGAAATACAGGATAAACAGGCACAGATGAAAAACCGCGAAGATAATCTTAATGAGAGACTTCGTGTCATGTATAAAAACGGTTCTGTGGGTTTTCTTGATGTACTTTTAGGTTCCAGCAGTATTTCGGAATTTGTTTCCAA
Source organism: uncultured Bacillota bacterium (assembly GCA_949295785.1). Taxonomy (GTDB): domain Bacteria; phylum Bacillota; class Clostridia; order Peptostreptococcales; family Anaerovoracaceae; genus Fimisoma. The sequence goes on from CASFMJ010000116.1 coordinate 24,525, forward strand.
CCTGGATCTGATTCAGAGAATATACAAAAATGATATGGATGTTCTGAGAACTCTTCAGAAAGAGGAGAAAGAACTTCAGGAAATGAAGTCAGAGCTGGAGACTGAAAAAACTGATCTTGATTCGAAGAAATCAGAACTTGATTCACAGATGTCCGAACTGGATGGACTTAAAGCGGAACTGGAAGCAAAGGAAGATGAACTGGAAGCAGAAGCCGCTGCTCTGACAGATAAAATTCAGAGCATGACAGATCCGGACAAGGAATATGTGGGAGGAACATGGGTATGGCCGGCTCCTGCCAGCAGATATATAACTTCACCATTCGGGTGGAGGATACATCCTGTATATGGAGTGTGGAAATACCATTCAGGTATTGATATAGGAGCAGGTTATGGCACCAACATACTTGCTGCAAATTCCGGGACGGTGATTCTCTCACAATCATATGGCGGTTATGGCGAATGCGTAATAATCGACCATGGAGGAGGACTGACAACTCTTTATGGCCATATGTCTTCAAGAAATGTCAGTGTAGGTCAGACTGTGACTTCAGGTGATGTCATAGGCCTTGTGGGAAGCACAGGCATATCAAGCGGGCCTCATCTTCATTTTGAGGTAAGAGAAAACGGACAGGTAGTAGATCCGTTCAATTATGTAAGCTGAAAATATGAAAATTAATCCGTTAATAATACAACTTCTGAAAAAGAGAGGAATCACACAGCAGTCTGATGTGGAGGAATTTCTCTCCGATAAACCGAAAAAAACTTATGATCCATTCCTGCTTGCCGATATGGAGGCAGGAGTGGATTTGATTTTATCTGAAATAATGCATGGATCCAGAATATGTATATATGGCGATTATGATGCCGATGGTATAACTTCCACCGCATTGATGCTGGCAATTCTTTCAAAACTGACAGAGCCGGGCAGGCTCAGCTATTATATACCGTCCAGATTTGAAGAAGGATATGGGCTCAATTCTGACGCAATCCGGCATATTGCCTCCAAAGGATGCAATCTGATAATTACTGTTGATTGCGGAAGTATATCCCGGAAAGAAGTAGAATATGCAAAAGAACTGGGCCTTAAAATAATGGTTACAGATCATCACAATATAACGGATACCATGGCAGATTGTATCCTTATCAATCCCAAAAGGCCAGACTCGTCTTATCCTTTCAGAGACCTTTCGGGCTGCGGTGTGGCATTTAAACTGGCGCAGGCCATACAGAAAAAAGCAGGGCTGCCCAAGAATGTTCTGACAGAAGTCTTGGATCTGGTTGCCGTAGGCACTATCGGAGATATAATGCCTCTGGTCGATGAAAACAGAACCATGGTAAAGTACGGGCTTAAAGTCCTGAATATTGCGCAGAGGCCGGGAATTAAAAAACTCATAGAAGGCACTTCCCTCAAGGCCGGAGCCATAACCTCCGGTAATGTAAGTTTTGTCATAGTGCCCCATCTGAATGCTTCCGGCCGTATCGAGGATGCCTCCCAGGCTGTAAAGCTTCTTGCAGGCGACGGGACTGAATCCCAGCTGGAAAACATAGTTACAGATATTCTTAAAAAAAATATAATGAGAAAAAAACTCCAGTCTGAGCTGTTTGACGTATGCAGAGCACAGATAGATAAAGAGGACCCTGACGATTTTATAATACTTGATTCGGATGCTGCCCACGAAGGCATTGCGGGCATAGTGGCAGGAAAAATAAAAGATGCTTATTATCGCCCTGCTGTGATTCTGACTCCTACAGGTGACAGAATGCTAAAAGGGACAGGAAGAAGCATCGAAGGCATCGATCTATATAAACTGCTGAAAACTCAGGAAGATAAATTTGAAAAATTCGGCGGTCACTGCGGAGCCTGCGGTTTTTCCATAAAGGAAGAAAATCTGGCGACATTTGTTGAAGGAATCAGAAAAGAAGCAGCTGACATCAGAAAAAACAATCCGGATGTATTCAGAAAAAAATACAATGTGGAACTGGATCTTAAAACTGCAGATATGACCGTGGAACTGGCTGATCAGCTTAACCTTCTTGCACCTTTTGGAAACGGAAATCCAAAGCCTCTGATTATATGCAGAAACTGTATGATAAGCGGAGTTAAATATATGGGCGATGAAATGCAGCATGTCAGGTTTATGATTTCATCCGATGATGTAAATCACATTCAATGCGTACTTTTCAATAAGGCGCAGGACTATGATTTTGAAAATATATCAGAAGAAAAAGTATCTGTCATAGGAACACTTGATTCTCAGATATGGCAGGGCACCAAGAGATTGCAGTTTTTAGTCAATGAAATACAAATTGACGGTTAGAAACGGTGATGATATAATTTTGTCATGAAGGGAGAGTCGGTATATTATGGCATACGAATCAAAATTCAAGAGGCAGGATATAGACGAGTTGTTTGAAGCTATTCTTACGTTGAGGGATCAGGAGGATTGCTACAGATTTTTCGAAGACATATGCACTATCAATGAGATCCACGCCATAGCCCAGCGGCTTCAGGTGGCCAAGCTTCTTTCTGAAAAAAAGACTTACACAGAGATAGAGGCGGCTACAAAGGCTTCAACTGCCACCATAAGCAGGATAAACAAATGTCTTGTATATGGAGCAGACGGATATAAACGAGTCCTTGAAAGACTGGGAAGTAAAGATGAAAAATGATTTTCAGCTTTTTATCTGCAGACGGACGGGATCTGAAACCAGCGAGGAGCTTATAAAAAAAGCTGCTCTTGCTTATGGTGCAGTTTCACACCTGAGTTCTTCTGTGAGTATATTGCGTACTGAGTCGGGGAAACCTTATTTCAGTGATTCAGATATACATTTCAGCATAAGTCACAGCCGGGATATATGGGCGGCTTTGATGGGGCCTGCCTGCTGTGGGCTGGATGTTCAGTACATTAAGCCTTGCGCCTTTGATAAGATAGCGGGGCGTTTTTTTTCTGCAGCAGAAAACAGGTATATAGAAAAAAAGGGTATTGACGGTTTTTTTGATATATGGACTGCAAGAGAAGCATGCGGAAAATTTTCAGGTGAGGGTTTTTTCGGAAACTTTCCGGATTTTGTCACAGAAGAAGGAATACTGAAAGAGATTATAGAAGATTGTATAATAATACGCTCAGATCTGGGCGAGAACCTGAAATGTGCATGGTGCGTACCTTTAAAATATAAAGACAGTTGTAAGAGTTTAAAAATAAGGGAGGATTTTTGATGAAGATAACATTTCTGTCAGATAATAAAACTGAAAACTCATTGTGCATGGCTGAATGGGGACTTTCTGTACTTATAGAACTCAAGGGACGGAAACTGCTTTTTGATGTGGGAGCATCTTCTCTATTTGCAGATAATGCAAGAAACCTTGGTATAGATCTGTCTTCAGTCGATGCAGTTATAATAAGTCATGGGCATTATGATCATACAGAAGGCATGGAAACCTTCTGCCGTATAAATAAAAAAGCACCCATATACATTCACAAAAATGCTGTTTCTCCTGCATACGGAACGGATGCCAGGGGTGAGATAGAGGAAGAAAACTGTGGCATAAGGTGGACACAGGAATTCATTGATTCAATAAAGAACAGACTGTATTATACAGAAAATGATGTGTGGTTATGGGAAGACTGTGTGATATCGTCTAATATAACTCCCCTAAGTCCTATGACTGAGATGTTTTTCAGGCCTGAGGGAAACTGGAGAGAAACAGAAGAACCGCGAAACCTTCCACTGGTCAAGGACTCCATGAATCACGAGCAGATACTGGTTATAAAAGAGTCCGACGGAATATGTATATTTTCGGGGTGCAGTCATACGGGCATAATATCTGATATAGAGAGAGCCAGGAGCATGTTCCCCGGTGAAAAGATAAAGGCGGTCGTAGCGGGTATGCATCTATATCCCCTTTCCGATGATGAAAAACAAGAAGTTGTCGATGAATTCGTCAGACTTGGTGTAGATTATGTATTTCCTGTCCACTGTACCGGAATGAAGGCAATTCTAATGTTCCGCAACAAGATGGGGAAAAAATGCAAGATAGGATCAGCAGGAGATACATATGAATTCTGAAAAATGCAGACAGGCCGCTTTAAGATATGTAGCTGTGAGAATGCGTACTGAAGGACAGGTACAGGATTATCTCAGGAGAAAAGGCTTTGAAGAAGACCATATATCAGAGGCAGTTGATATGCTGAGAGAATACAGATATGTGGACGATACTTCATATTGCATGAGTTATTACAAGCAGGCTTGTCTGAAAGGCCGCGGAAGAAAGCGGATAGAAAAAGAACTGGAGAATAAGATGATTCCGCGCCAGGTTGTGTCAGAAGCCATCAGCACGCTTCTGTCTGAAGAATCTCCTCTATATGAGGAGATAATGGAAGAGATATTGTCTGAGAAGGAAAGGGCTGTGAAGGTGGCAAGAAAGATGGCGCATGATTATATATCTTCAGGAGGCGGCGCCGACAGAAAGCTTATGGCAAAGATGGGACGAAGGCTTTCTGCTTTGGGATATGGCAGCCAGACAATATATTCTGTTATCGGACAGGTGATGAATGAAACGGTTAAACAGATGGATGAAGAAACCCAGCAGGAGCAGGAATATATATGAGGCAGCAGTTTCAGCGAACAGAAAAGCTTATAGGAAGCAGAGCGCAGGAAAAGCTCAATAGAGCATCGGTGATGGTGCTGGGTCTTGGAGGAGTCGGAAGCTATGTCTGTGAAGCTCTGGCAAGAGCCGGAGTGGGAAGAATGACCATTGTTGATAAGGATATAGTGGATGAGACTAACATCAACAGACAGCTTATAGCTCTTCACAGCACAATAGGTATGGACAAGGTACTGGCTCAGGAGGCCAGACTAAAAGATATAAACCCCGATATAAAAGTGGAAGCTGTAAAGCAGTTTTATCTTCCTGATAGCAGTGGCAATTTTGATTTTTGCCAATATGACTATATAGTCGATGCTGTAGATAATGTAACTGCAAAATTAGATATAATACAAAAGGCATCAGAAGCAGGGGTACCGGTAATATCCGCTATGGGTACAGGTAACAAACTTGATCCCATGGCTTTTAAAGTGGCTCTTATTGAGGATACAAAAGTTTGTCCTCTGGCAAAAGTCGTGAGAAAAGAACTCAGAAAAAGAGGAATCTCAGGTGTAAAAGCAGTGTATTCAGAAGAAGAACCTGTTAAGACAGACGGTGATGTTCCAGCCAGTATAAGCTTTGTACCGAGTGCGGCAGGGCTTCTTATAGCTAAAACGGTAATAGACGATATAATAAAAAAATAGCAGGCTGTCTGCTATTTTCTTTTACAGAGATTTATGAAATCTCTGAAAAAATTCATATTGTCCAGAACTTCAGGATGCCATTGGACACCTATGATATTTCCCATCTCAATGGCCTCGGGTATGCCGTCAGCTGCACATGCGGTGACTTTAAAACCGGGAGCAACCAGATCGACAGCCTGATTATGAAATGAGTTTACCATAATCTGCTTTTGCCCATATGCCTTCTGAACAAAGGAATCATCCATAAGGTTTACCGGGTGCAGGTTATCATTAAGAAAGTGATCTTCAATCTGCTGATGAAGTGTTCCTCCGAAGCATACGTTTATTGACTGCATTCCGCCGCAGATCCCGATGATGGGCTTTCCGGCAGCGGCAAAAGCTCTTATCATAGTCAGATCATCTTTAAATTCATCTATGGAGTAGTCCCTGCCTTCCATAGGATTCCGGCCATAGTAGACAGGATGTATGTCGGAAAAGCTTCCCGGAAGAATCAGACCGTCTGCACGGGAACATATTTCATTTGTAAATTTTCCGGAAAGCATGGGAAAAAGAAGGATTCCCATACGGTCAAATATTTTACGAAAGTTAGATGTGATATAAAACCGATCCTCAAAGGGTTTTTCACCGGGGGATCTTTCGACTCTTGCCGCTATTGCAATCATCATGACATTGCCTCCTTTTCTATGTAATCCAGTATGGCACAAGGATCGCTGAAAACATGGAATATGTTTTCTGAGGTGTTTCTCATAAATCCCTGGCTTAAAGCATGGTGTAACATGGCCACAAGATGGTCATAATAACCTGAGACATTAAATAAGGCTACAGGTTTGTTATGCTGTCCAAGCTGCCGTAGAGTCAGTATTTCAAAGAATTCCTCAAAGGTTCCGATGCCCCCGGGAACAGCAATGAAAGCATCGGAACGATCTTCCATGATCTGCTTGCGCTGCCTCATAGTGTCAGTAAAAATAAATTCGCTGCACTTATTGTTTAGTATACCCGGTTTATCGAAAAAATGCGGAGCTACACCCAGAGAAAAACCGTTCAGGCTCTGTACACCGGAAACAACAGCTCCCATAAGTCCCTGGTCGCCGCCTCCGAATACCAGACCGTGACCTCGCCGGGCAATTTCAGTTCCAAGGCAAAATACGGCTTCCTTGTATTTTTTGTCTATATTATCGCTGCTTGCGCCATAAATACATATATTCATGATATATACCTCCTGGCTACATTATATAGACGTGCCGGAAAAAAAGTCAATGAAAGAATAATGAAACAATGAAAAAGAAACTCATAAAAATTGTGGCTGCCATTCTCATAACTGCGATGGTCATAATTTCTCCTCCGGGAGCATATGGTGTAAGTCTTACAGTAATGAGCATATACAGCGGCAGTCAGTATGCGGACAGCTTAATGTCAGAAAAAGGAATAGAAATAGATATTCCGTCGGCAAAGGGGTGGTACCCGTTTGTCATGACATATAATGCGGATACAGGGTTTGGCCGGTTTATTTCGGAGGATGACCGGCGTCTGACCATAATGTATAATTTTCCTGCATTTGATCTTTTAAAAGGATGCAGCAGATTGTATGATCCCGCTTCTCCATATTACAGCAGCTTTTACGGTGCATATTGCACGGAGGGCTCCTATGGATTTACCGATTATGGCGAACTGGATGATGAAAAGGCAGGGCTTGTGCCCCAATATGACTATACCCACCTTGTACTCAGAGATCTTGGTCTGCCGCTTCGGCATCAGACATTCCGGTGGGAAACAACATCTCAGGTCAGTGGATTAAGCGTGGCCGGATATGACGGATGGAGCCGGGTAGACGTTGACATGTCGGTAAACGGAGTTGCGCATGAGAAAACCGGGTATCGCAGAAACTATATCCAGTATGGAAGTCCCGGTTATGATGCCGGAGAAGACTTTGAAACTGTGAAAATGAAAGGTGTTGTGATAGGCAGGTATTTTGAAGAGTGTGATGCAAGTATATATTTTTATATAATGGCACCGGATGAAACTGTGATTAAGGCATGGCAGGAGGATATACTGAAAAACACATTGATACAGATAAGAGGGAAGTAATGAGATACAGATAAAATATATGAAGCAGGAGAAAAGGCTCAAAGAAAAAAATTAAAAAGGGACAGCTTTTTGAAAAACAAAAATGCCGTCCCTTTATATCTTTTTTGTATTTAAGAATCAGTAAAGATACATTCAGTCGAGATCAAGTTCCAGTTTTGCCAGCGAGGCTATAAGCTCATCAGGCATATGATCGAATTTTGCATACCATTCTTTTATACCCTTGAGTTCCTCTCTCCAGGTTTCTTTATCTACAGTCAGTATCTCATCAAGTTTGCTGTCATCAATATCAAGACCTTCAAGATCAAGATCGTCCCTGGTGGGGACATATCCCAGAGGTGTCTCCACTGCACCGGCCTTGCCTTCACAGCGATCAAGAGCCCAGAGAAGAGCCCGCATATTTTCACCGAATCCGGGCCAGATGAAATTTCCTTCATCGTCTCTGCGGAACCAGTTGACGTTGAAAATCTTAGGCGGATCGGTCATTTTTGCACCCATATCAATCCAGTGCTGGAAATAATCTCCCATATGGTATCCGCAGAAAGGCAGCATTGCCATAGGATCATATCTTACTACACCGACTGCACCGTTAGCCGCAGCAGTGGTTTCAGATGACATTTTTGAACCCATGAAAACACCATGATTCCAGTTCTTGGACTGACAGATCAGAGGTTCCGACTTGGCTCTGCGGCCTCCGAATATTATGGCACTTATAGGAACACCTTCACCTGTGAAAAATTCAGGTGCGATAGAAGGACAGTTCTCTGCAGGCGCTGTGAATCTGGAGTTTGGATGAGCCCCCTTTTCTGTAGCTGTGTCAGCGTTCCACGGACGTCCCTGCCAGTCTTCACCATTGACAGGTGCAGGCTGATCAAGGCCTTCCCACCACACTGTGTTGTCATCCAGATTTCTGCATACATTGGTATATATTGTATTTTTCTTTGTAGTCATCAGGGCATTATTGTTGGTTTTGCTGTTGGTTCCGGGAGCCACTCCGAAAAATCCGTTTTCGGGATTTACAGCATAGAGTCTTCCGTCTTTGCCTATGCGCAGCCATGCGATATCATCACCTATAGTGTAGACTTTATACCCTTTTTTCCTGAGGTGTTCAGGTGGTATAAGCATGGCCAGATTAGTTTTGCCGCAGGCACTCGGGAACGCGGCGCTGATATAACGTTTTGTCCCGTCAGGGCTTTCTATGCAGAGAATAAGCATATGTTCCGCCATCCAGCCTTCTTCCTTGCCAAGCCATGAACCTATTCTAAGTGCAAAACATTTTTTGCCCAGAAGCACGTTGCCACCGTAAGCTGAATTGATACTCCATATGGTATTATCTTCAGGGAAGTGGGCTATATATTTATTTTCAGCATCGATCTGCGCTTTTGAATGAAGACATTTTACAAAATCTGCGCCTTTGTTGAGCTGTTCCGAGACAGCATCTCCCACATGGGTCATTATGTACATGGAAAGCACAACATATATGGAATCGGTCAGTTCTATGCCTATCTTTGAAAACTCAGTACCCGGAACTCCCATTGAATAAGGGATGGCATACATTGTGCGGCCTTTCATAGAATCCTTGAACAGTGGCCGCATCTTAGCGTACATTTCATCCTTTTGTACCCAGTTGTTGGTAGGACCTGCATCCTTTTGATAAGTGGTGCAGATAACCGTTCTCTTTTCGTCTCTTGCCACATCCTTGGGATGGGTTCTGTAGTAATAACAGCCGGGAAGTTTTTCCTGATTCAGCTTTATCATTTCCCCTGTGGCACAGGCCAGGCTCCTTATTTCTTCCAGCTGTTTTTCCGAACCATCTATCCAGACTATTTCGTCAGGGCTTGTAAGGTCGGCACATTCTTTTACCCATTCCAATACACGATTGTTCTTAATCTCGATCATTTCTCTTCCTCTCCGTCGATTGTTAAGATGTAATGCCTGCAATTTACAGGCTTTTGCATTGAATTATATTTACATTTTAACATCTGCCCTTTTTATTGGCAAGTCAATCTTACTAAACTTGACTTTATTAAGCGTAAGAAATGAGTGAACCTTTTAAAAGTGTAAATTTCAATGTTTAAGCTGCAAAGAGAATTCCTGTGATTTTTAAGAAAAAATAAAAACCATGGGAGACACATCCATGGTTTTTCTGCTCATTTTGTGCATTTAACTTATGCACCGGTGGGGACGGGTGAGACTTATTTTGCTGCTTTGGCAGCGTTGAATCTTTTAGTCAGTCTGGAAACTTTTCTTGAAGCTGCATGCTTTGAAATTGTATTCTTGGCAGCTGCCTGCATAAGTTTCTTTTCGGCAAGATGGAGTTTTTCCTGTGCTTTTTCGAAGTTACCTTCATCCATAGCCAGTTCAAAGTCCTTCAGAACAGATTTAAGATGATTTTTAACTCTTCTGTTTCTTGCAGTCTTCTTGTCGATTACTCTGATTCTTTTCTTTGCGGATTTGATGTTTGCCATAAATTTTACCCCACTTTTCTTAATTTCAGCATTCACGCTCAATGAACGTGATAAATTCGCAACATGTATTATACACTATGAACAATACAGTTGCAAGGCTTTTATTAAAATAAAAGCCTCAGATACTGCCGGAATAAATATTCTGTATACGGGGAAAATCAATAAAGAGGTGAAATAAATGAGATACAGAACTGATCTGGCTATTGAAAATGACGAGGATATAAGAAATACAGGCCGAAAGGCCACCGGATATATAAAGAAACAGCAGCAGAAGGATGAGGACATATGTGTTACAGAGATATTGATAACAGACAGAAACGGAGAAGAAGCCTTTGGAAAACCTGAAGGCACATATATTACCATAGAAGTCGGCGGCATAGCGGAGCAGAAGGATGGAATAAAGGAAAGAGCTGCAAGAGCACTGGCCGATGAATTGAAAAAACTGATACATTTCGACTACTATCTTAAAGTGCTGGTAGTGGGTCTTGGCAACGAAAAAGTCACACCTGACAGTCTTGGACCTCACACCGTGGATAAGGTGAAGATAACATCTCATCTGTTTAACATGTACGGGGCAGATGGGGATTTTGATATGGCCAATGTGAGCGGCTTCAACCCTTCGGTCACAGGTATTACGGGCATAGAGACCGCGGATATTATACAAAGAATCGTATCTCTTGTAAAACCGGATGTGACGGTGGTAGTTGACTCTCTCGCAGCAAGAAATATTGAAAGAATGAGCACCACCATACAGATATGCGATACGGGAATAGAGCCTGGGGCAGGAATGGGTAACAGGCGAAGAGAAATATCTGAGAAAACCCTGGGATGTAAAGTTGTTTCTGTGGGAGTCCCTACTGTAATAGACTCCCGTACGCTTATTATGGAGGCCTCAGAAGCATTAGGGTGGGAAGAGGATGAAAAAACAGAAAAATATTTTAAAGACAAAAACCTTGACATGATAGTAACATCAACGGATATAGACCAGATAATCAAAGACTTTTCAGATATAATCGCAAATGCTATAAATATAACTCTGCACCCCGGCATATATTCTTAAGTGAAAGGGGGAAAAATGAAAAAGTTATTAACATCATCAGTATTGTTGATATATATAATTAGTACAATATTTTTTTGCACTTCTATGGCAGACAGGACTGCTGAAGCAGGTTCCGGTGATGAAACACGAGAAGTTTCAGCTACTGATGTGGGCGTTATGTGTATAAATACATCTTATCCGTCCATGGGGATAATGCTGGCAGACTCCAGAGACAATGAAGAACCTCAGGACAGTGGTGACGAAAGCCAGATTGAAACCCAGCCTTCAGAGGAACCGGTGGTCATAGGGGATGATCCTCTTGTACTTATTGTCCATACACATGCTACGGAATCTTATCTGCCTGAGTCAGGGGGAAATTTCCATTCCAAGGGAGAAGAAAATACCGTAAGAGATGTGGGCAATGTGCTGGCAGAGGCTCTTGAGAAGCAGGGAATAGCAGTAGTACACGACAAGACACTCCATGATTATCCTTCATATAACAGCTCATACAGCAGATCATATGAAACCACAGAGAAGCTGCTGGCTGAATATCCTACAGTAAAATGTGTTATAGATCTCCACAGAGATGCCATTGCATCAGAGGCTCCGGCTGCCACCGTATCGGTTGGAGGCAAAACATGCGCCAGATATTCATATGTGGTCAGCACAGGTGTATCTACATACCAGTCGAACCTTGCTTTTGTAAAAAGCCTTAATAAGCTGGCTTCATCGGAATACAGCGGCTTTACCGGTAATGTGATAGAAAGAAGCTATAAGTATAATCAGGATCTTTCATCCAGATATCTGCTTCTGGAAATAGGTTATAACAGGAATCAGATAGAAGATTGCCGCAATACGGCCCGGATAGTTGGAACAGTTATAGGAAAAGTACTGAAATCAGGAGGCTGAGAAGCCTCCTGACAGCATTTACAGGAGAAAAAATATATGAAAAGTGTAAAGCTTTTTTTTCTGACAACACTGATAACATTTGCAGCCGCACTTGCCTTGCTTTATCTGGACAGGCAGGGTGCCGGAACATATGGAAGCGCCGGCAGCATAAGTGCATTTCTGCAACTTTTCATTGAAAACATTTCTGATTTACATTAAAATATAATATCAGACAAGTATGTTTTCAAGTGAGGTAAAAATGATAAATAATGACTATCAGAAATATATAAGAAATTTCAGTATAATAGCTCATATAGATCATGGTAAATCCACCCTGGCCGATCGGATAATAGAAAAAACCGGACTGGTGCAGCAGCGTGATATGAAGGAGCAGTTTCTGGACAATATGGACCTGGAGAGAGAACGGGGAATAACCATAAAACTTCAGACAACAAGACTTTCGTATAAAAGCAGGGACGGACATGACTACGTGCTTAACCTTATCGACACTCCGGGTCATGTGGATTTTAGCTACGAAGTATCAAGAAGTCTGGCTGCCTGTGAAGGCGCTGTTCTTGTGGTGGATGCCACTCAGGGAGTTGAAGCGCAGACTCTTGCAAATGTGTATCTTGCTTTAGACGAGGATTTGGAGATACTCCCTGTACTTAACAAGATTGATCTGGCTTCGGCAAGACCTGATGAGACCAGAGAAGAAATTGAAGAAGTTATAGGGCTTGATGCTTCAGAAGCCCCTCTCATATCGGCTAAAGAAGGTATAGGTATAGAGGACCTTCTGGAAAAGATCGTAGAGACAATACCAGCACCATCGGGAAATCCTGAAGGAAAACTCAAGGCTCTTATTTTTGATTCAAAATATGACAATTATAAAGGCGTTATCATATATACAAGGGTAATGGACGGTCATGTAAAAAAAGGTGATATCATCAGGCTGATGAATACAGGCAAGAAATATGAGGTCACCGAGGTTGGTATATGCATCCCGGGACCTGTTGCCACCGAAGAACTCAAGGCAGGCGAAGTGGGCTATATCTGCGGAAGCATAAAGCAGGTATCAGATGCAAGAGTGGGAGACACCATAACTCTTGATGAGAACCCGGCTGACGAGATGCTGCCGGGATACAAAAAAGCACAGTCAATGGTATACTGCGGAATATATCCGGCTGAAGGCGAAAAATACGAAAACGTAAAAGATGCCCTTGAAAAACTTCAGGTAAATGATGCCGCCTTCAATTTTGAACCGGAAACTTCTACGGCTCTGGGGTTTGGTTTCAGATGCGGTTTTCTGGGCCTTCTGCATATGGAGATAATAGTTGAAAGGCTGGAAAGAGAGTTTGACCTTGCGGTAATAACCACATCACCCAGCGTAATTTATCGTGTGGTAAAAACTGATGGAACAGTGGAGATGATACAGAATCCCACAAATCTTCCTCCGGTCCATGAGATAAGTTATATAGAAGAGCCTATGGTAAAAGCAGATATAATGATTCCAAAGGAATATGTGGGGAACATAATGGAACTTTGTCAGGAAAGACGAGGCAAGATGATACACATGGAGTATATAACCGAAAGCAGAGTGCAGCTCCACTATGAGATGCCACTGAATGAGGTCATATATGACTTTTTTGATGCTCTCAAATCAAAGACCAGAGGATACGGATCTCTTGATTATGAATTCATAAGATATGAGCGCTCCAATGTGGTAAAAATGGACATCCTCCTCAATAAAGACCTGGTAGATGCATTTTCTATGATAGTACATGAATCCAAAGCATATGCCAGAGGCAGGTTCGTATGTGAAAAACTGAAAGAAATTATCCCTATGCACCAGTTTGAGGTGCCCATACAGGCAGCAATAGGGCAGAAGGTCATTGCAAGAGAAACCGTCAAGGCATACAGGAAAGATGTCATTGCCAAATGCTACGGAGGAGATATATCCAGAAAGAAAAAACTGCTGGAAAAGCAGAAGGAAGGAAAAAAGAGGATGAGGCAGTTCGGTACTGTTGAAGTGCCCCAGGAAGCATTTACAGCTGTTCTCAAATATGATGAGAATAAGTGACAGCATAAATGGAGATTCGGAGGTGGGAAAATGGCTGCCGGAATATATGTACATATACCGTTCTGTCTGAGAAAATGTCCCTACTGTGATTTTTATTCAGTTCCGAAAGATGACCGGACTTTGCGCAGAGAATACACAGAGGCGCTTATGAAAGAAGCCGCGTTTTATGGGGCCAGATATGGGAAAGATCTGATTGTAGACAGTATTTTTTTCGGCGGAGGTACTCCCAGTCTCATGGAACCTCAGTATATGGAGGCAATAATAAGGTCACTTTTCAAACACTTCAATGTGACAAAAAATTGTGAAATAACAATGGAATGTAATCCGGCCACCATGAATGCCCAAAAAGCTGAAGGATACAGAAAAGCCGGAGTAAACCGAATAAGCATAGGGGCTCAGTCATTTGATGATGACGTACTTAAAGGCTTAGGCAGACTCCATAATGCAGCTGATATAAGAAAGACCTTTGCTGCAGCAAGGGATAAAGGATTTGACAATATCAGCCTCGATCTGATGTTTGCCGTGCCGGGCCTTACCGCTGCTATCTGGAAAGATACCGTAAAAAAGGCAGTTGAAATGAAGCCGGATCATCTTTCTTTTTATAGTCTTGAGATAGCCGAAGATACGGAATTCTACAGAATGATGAAAGATGGGATGATTTCAGAGACTTCTCAGGCAACTGACAGACGAATGTATGCAAGCTGCCTTGAAATTATATCAGACGCAGGATTCAGGCATTATGAGATATCAAATGGTGCCCGTTTCGGCAAAGAGTGCATGCATAATCTCAAATACTGGAGTTTTGACGAGTATATCGGTCTTGGCGCTTCGGCTCATTCTTTTATAGGCGGGGTAAGATTCTCAAATATTGCAAGTGTCAAGTATTACATGCAGACAATGGAGAAACAGGATATTGCCAAAGGACGTCATATAGGACAGACTCCTGTTGAAGCGGCAGGATGCGTGGACAGTTTTCACATCAATTCCAGGCAGGATAATTATTCGGAGTATGTGTTTACAGCACTCAGGACAGACAGAGGAGTGGTATTTGAGGATTTTACCAGAAAAACAAAGGGAGAGTTCTGGGATGTATTCTCTCAGGTAAAAGACGGATTTGAAAAATACGTTGATAATGGTTATGCAGTCTCAGATACGCATCACATCGGACTTACCGTAAAAGGTATAGATATTTCCAATAAGATAATGGCATTGTTTGTATAAAAAATGGGAGAACGGATATGAAAAAATATGTAATGGCACTGGATCAGGGGACCACCAGTTCAAGGTGCATAATCTACGATAAAAAAGGGAATATGATAAGCGTCGCTCAGAAGGAGTTTACACAGATTTACCCGAAGGACGGATGGGTGGAGCATGACGCCATGGAAATATGGTCTACGCAGATGGGTGTGGCTCAGGAAGCTATGCTGAAGATCGGGTGCACCTATAAAAATATAGAGGCAATCGGCATAACCAATCAGCGTGAAACCACTGTGGTGTGGGATAAGGATACGGGAATCCCTGTATATAACGCTATAGTGTGGCAGTGCCGCAGGACCGCAGGGTATTGTGATCAGCTTGCCGCCAGAGGTTATGGTGAAA
Organism: uncultured Bacillota bacterium; assembly: GCA_949295785.1. Classification (GTDB taxonomy): domain Bacteria; phylum Bacillota; class Clostridia; order Peptostreptococcales; family Anaerovoracaceae; genus Fimisoma. The sequence goes on from CASFMJ010000116.1 coordinate 39,970, forward strand.
TGATAAGAGAAAAGACGGGCCTCCTTATAGATGCTTATTTCAGCGGCACTAAGCTTAAATGGATACTGGATAATGTACCGGGAGCAAGGGAAAAGGCAGAGAAAGGCAGCCTTCTTTTCGGCACCATAGAGACATGGCTTATATGGAAGATGACAGGAGGAAAAGTACATGTAACGGACTATTCCAATGCCTCAAGGACTATGATGTTCAACATACGTACTCTGGACTGGGATGATGAGATACTTGAAGTTCTTGATATACCACGGCACATGCTTCCCAAGCCTATGCCTTCCAGCTGTATATACGGAGAAACCGATGATACCGTTTTCGGAGGACCTGTAAGAATTGCCGGAGCTGCCGGTGATCAGCAGGCAGCATTGTTCGGTCAGACATGCTTTGAAGCAGGAGAAGGAAAGAATACCTATGGAACCGGTTGTTTCCTTTTGATGAATACGGGTGAAGTGCCCGTGTTTTCTAAAAACGGTTTAGTCACCACTATAGCATGGGGGCTTGATGGAAAGGTGAATTATGCGCTGGAAGGTTCTGTATTTGTCTGCGGTGCCGCCATACAGTGGCTTAGAGATGAAATAGATATCCTGGAAAAATCGTCCGATTCCGAAGCTATGGCCATGGCAGTGCCGGATTCATGCGGACTTTATGTGGTTCCTGCTTTTGTTGGACTTGGAGCGCCATATTGGGATCCTTATGCCAGAGGTGCGGTGCTTGGTATCACCAGAGGTGCCGGAAAAAACCATCTGGTCCGTGCTACCCTTGAATCCATGGCTTACCAGACCAGCGATCTTATCAACGCCATGACAGATGATATAGGCGGATGCCTGCTGTCTCTCAAGGTGGACGGAGGTGCCTGCGCCAATAATTTTTTAATGCAGTTTCAAGCAGATATATTGAATTGTAATGTACAGCGTCCTGTATGCATAGAGACAACTTCACTGGGAGCTGCCTATCTTGCAGGACTTGCCACCGGATACTGGAACAGCAAGGAAGATGTTATACAGAACTGGCAGGTAGATAGGGTATTCACTCCAGACATGGATGAGGAGGAACGTACAGAAAAGCTTGAAGGATGGCATAAAGCTGTAAGCAGAGTGAGAGACTGGGCAAAATAAAAAGATTATAATGACGTGATTTTGTTGCAAATTGTGTCATAATAGAGTATAATATGTATAATAATATACAAAAACGAAAGGGATAGGATATGGAAAATAAAAGCAATTCAATGTCTATAGCAGCACTTGTATTAGGTATCGCGGCAATAGTAATGGACTTTGTGCTTGCTATCGTGGGGCTTATAATAGGTATAGTAGGCATAGTGGTGGCAGTGCAGGCAAGAAAAAAAGAAGAACCTAATGCCATGGCAACGGCCGGTCTTGTATGTTCAATAATTGGTGTAACTCTGGCAGGAATTATGTATGCATGCGCTCTTTGTGCAATAGGTACTTTTATCAGTCTGGCACAGTTCTAATAAGGCAGATGACCGCAGCGAAACCATATTTTATGGATATCGCGCGGTTTTTTATTTGAAAAAATACTGATGTTAAGGTTAAGTGCGCAAATTCCTCTTTAAACTGGTGGTATTGCACAGGACGAAGTTTTAAAATGAAATAAAGAAAGTTAGGGAGGAACAAGCAGCATGAATCTTGGAGAAATAATTTATATAAAGAGAAAAGAAAAAGGACTTACTCAGGAGGAACTGGCTGAGAAAATAAATGTTGCCAGACAGACTGTAAGCAAATGGGAAACCGGGGACACGCTTCCTGATGTGGAAAGCCTGAAAAACCTGGCTTTGGTTTTAGAATTCTCCATTGATGAAATCTTCGGTATAGAAACTGATGGAAATGACGATAAGACTGAGTGGCTGATTATAGGAGGATTTATCATAGGCAGTTCACTGGGTCTTGTATTTGACAATATGATACTGGGATATGCAGCGGGTATGGCAGGACTGGGAGCCGGGTTTCTGATGAAGGCATTCAGAAAATAATCATGATAGCATGATTATATGCAGATATGAAAAGAAGAGCAGATTGATAAAAAAATAAAACAGGCGGTGTTTTTTTGTACAGAAATTATATAGAAATACTTGGTATACAGATTTCATGGTATTCTATTCTCGGCTTTGCCGGGCTTATGGCAGCATGGATGCTGTGCAGAAGCCGGTGTGGCAGATTTGGCATTGAGAAAGCTGATGTGACAAACATGATGGCATATTCCATAGTAGGAATAATTGTCGGATCAAAGTTGCTGGCGCTTATATGTATGGCGCCTGATATTATTGCTGAAGCCGGAAATATAAAATGGAACATGGATATGGTGACTCTGCTTATGCAGAGCGGTTTTGTATTTTATGGAGGATTACTGGGCGTTATTGCATCTTTTTATATTTATTGCAGACAGTTTGGCCTTTCCTGCAGAAATGTGCTGGAACTTGCAGCACCGGGCATACCGCTGTTTCATGTGTTCGGAAGGATAGGATGCTTTTCGGCAGGGTGCTGTTATGGTATAGGAGGGTTTCCTCTGCAGCTTTTGGAAGCCGGGATAAATATATGTATTTTTCTTCTGGTTTTCTTACTGCAGCAAAAGGGAAAAATGAAAGGAAAGACATTCCTTATATACCTGATTACATATTCGTCGGTAAGATTTGTTCTTGAGTTTTTAAGGGGAGACCCTGAAAGAGGGTTTATAGGGATGTTTTCTGTCTCCCAGTGGATATCGGTCATATTGCTTGTTGTATCGGCAGTTTTTCTGTTTGAGAGACAAATAAAGCGATAATAAAAGAATTGGTTAAATATAATTTTTTTTTATCAGATTAGGTAATTTAGTATTAAAAAACTTGGCAGGCTATAACGCTTGCCAAGTTTTTTAATATATGTTTATTTTAAATATTATTATGAAAGCGGTGTATTTTCGTTTTTGGCAGAATTGATAGTCCTGACTTTTTTCGCAAGAGTAAGTGAAAGAACCACTGCCAGTATGCAGCATATTCCAAAGAAAATGAACATCCTGAAGTAACCGGCATCCTCTCCTAAATTATCAAGCCAGCTTCCTATCATTGCTGGAACAAAAAGGTCAGGGAGATATATAACCATTGAGGCAAGTCCTATGGCGGTTGCTGCATAAGAAATCGGAATATTTATTTCATTAAGAATAGACCACATTACACCGTATAACATCATTGTAAACGCAGAAGCGAGCATTGATATGGCTATTGCAATAGTTACACTTCCTTCGCCCGCAGGAATCTGGGTTGTGATAAAAAACAATGCACCTAAAATGATAAAGCCGTATCCGTAAAGTTTCAGTGTTGACTTAAGCAGTTTATCTGCAATATATCCTCCAAGTGGAGATAAAAAGTAAAGTACATATCCTCTGATAATACCAAGGAAAGCTGAATCTGATACATCCATTCCAACTTGTGATGAAAGGTAAGGGGTAAAGTAAGTTACATTGCTATATATAGTATAGATCAGGAACATTATGACCGAAGCCCACCATAAATAAGGATTTCTTATTGCTTTGCCAACATCACTTAATTTAAAACGATCTTCTTCGGATATTTCGCTAATTGCAGTCTGATTTTCCTTGAATGTTATCTGGACGAGAATACCGGCCAGTATGACTGCAACAGACATGGCAATAATTGTTCTGAACATGGCCTCATGGTTATCATCACTGGAAGAATAAAGACGCCAGAAGATAACACTGCAAATAAGACTTATAACTGAACCGAGGGCATAATACCATCCATATGTTGATCCGGAGTCTTCCTTACCACCTAATAACCTTAATCCTTTATTAAGCGCTGTCCAGAATACAAAGCTGGTAGTAAACGCAAACAGGAAGAAAACAATAAGGGCAGTAATGTAGTTCATTGAAAAAGCCATTATTAGCCCTAAGATTCCTGTTCCAAAAAGCGAAAGCACAAGCATTTTTTTTGTTGAAAACTTATCAGCTAAGATTCCTCCCGGAATATAAAGAATAAGGCAGCCTACTGCATAGGCCGAGAGAAGAAAGCCTGCCTGTGCATTAGTCATATCAAAAGCAGGAAGGAATTTATCATAGTAAATATACTTTATGTAGGGCAGTTCGTAGATAACGCTTCCTGCAATTGAGAATGATATGATGGCGATAAAAGTTGCCGGACTTAAGTGCGTTTTTTTCATATCGGTCTCCTTTCCGTAAATTTTAGAAAAATAACTTGATTTATTCGCTGAACGTTCCTGTAAGATTTATATCGTCAAATCCATTGCCTATTATTTCATTAGCAGGAACCAAAACGACAAAAGCTTTTGGGTCAAGTCTGTGCACGAGATCTTTTAGGATGGGAGTTTCACATGGTTTTACTACTGCCAGAAGAATCTCTTTCTCTGAATTGGAAAATTTTCCTGTCCCGTTAATAGATGTGACGCCACGATTCATATCAGATAAAATTGCATTGGTTATTTTGTCTGCATTTTTATCTGTAAATATGTAAAACATTTGTGCCCTGTTGAAGCCACTTGTAAGTTTATCCGTTACAATAGAACTCATCGCAATAGCCATAATGGCATATATTCCGGCACTGATATCATTGTAGGCAAACATTGCGAAAAGCACTATTGTTCCGTCAATAATCATATATAAAGTACCGATACTGAACCTTCTTGCTTTTGTTATTATTATTTTTGCCAGGAGATCAGTACCGCCTGTCGACATCCTTGCTTTAATGGAAAGAGCAGAGGATGATCCATATATTATTCCGCCAAAAACTACAGCAACAATTTTATCATCAGTTATACAAGGGAGAAAAGACAGGACATCTACCACCAGTGAATATATCAAGGTAGTTAGTATAGCCATAAAAACGTATGTTTTGCCTTTTATTTTGATACCTGCGACAGCAATTGGAAGTGTCATGATTAAAACAGTAAGGCCTATGGGCCAGCAAAAATAATAATTAAGTACAGTGGCTACACCAGCAAGGCCTCCTGCCGCAATATTGTTTTGGACATAAAAGAGATTTAAAGCCAGAGCGTATCCAATATCTGCAACAAAAAGAAATAAAGATTGCTTTAAGAGTATGATGACTTTAGCAGATAGTTTATCATTGGTTTCATGACTTTTCATTAAGCTTCTCCTGAATACTTGCTTATAAAACAAATATACATTAAAGATTGTCTTTGATAAAGTGCCAAAAAGCATTTTTGGAACAGTCCAAAAATTTACTTTTATTATTTTGGACTTTGTTATAAAATAAAAAAAACAGCCCCAGGTAAAATAGGAGGAGAATTTTATGAAAAAAAAGATAAAGGAAGATTTTTTTAAAGAATATACCAATGTAAGAGAAATGAAGTATAATGGGGACGGTCTTTTTTCTTTTATAAGAGATGATGTCATGCTTGAAGAAGATAAATATAGTTCCAATTTATATCTATTTGATATGGAGAACAAAGAAATAAAAAAGCAATTGACATTTGATGGAAACGTGGGGATGCATGAATGGATTGATAATAATAATATAATTATTGCCATGGCTTTGGATAAAAATGATAAGGAGGCTCAAGAAAAAGGAATTCCCCTTGTTGTTTTCTGTAAGCTTAATATACATACAGGGCAATTAAAAGAAATGTTTAAAATTTATAAAAACATATATAAGTTCTGCTGTATAGATGAAGAACATTTTCTGTTTTTAGCCAGTGAAAGTTCCATTAGAGATTCATGGATCAATGAGGCAGATGGTGACTGGGACAGATATGTTGAAATCGCTGAAAGAGAGAATAGATATTTTATAGCAGATGAAGTTCCATTCTGGTCAAATGACGGAGGTTACTGCAATAAAGAAAGAGGAAGAGTATATTTTTATGAACATGGAACACTTTCTCGGCTCACAGAGGATGATATAAGTGTATTTGACATAAGTTCATATAAAAATGAATATGGCTTGTTTTATGGTGTGGAGTCAGGAGGAATGCAGAGAACAGAAGGAAAGGTTTATAAAATTGATTTCAGAACAATGAAAGTTGATGTTATAGATGACAGCAATCGATATATATATACTAAAGTTCAGCCTATAGATTCTTCACATATTCTGCTCGGCAGAAATGATAGAACACTGCACGGTGAGTATCAGAATGAGTATATTGATATTCTTGATCTGGAGACCGGGGAACTTATAAGGAATAATAAGAAGGCAGATATTCATTTTTATGATAATGTGCTTACTGATGTTACATATCTCAGTGGATGGCTTAACAAGATAACAGTAACAGACAAAGGCATTGTGTATATAAGTACGCAAGGGGGCAGTTCAAATCTTTACTTTTCTGAATTCGGCAATGATACCATGATTCCACTTACCGTAAATAACGGTAAAATACTCGATTATTTTATTGCCGGGGGCAAAATATATATGGCTGCAATGAGAGGCCTTGACGGTGGAGAATTTTACATACTGGATCCTCTGTCTGGTGAAGAAGAACGAATAAGCAATTTTAACATGCATCTTCAGGAAAATTTTGAGTTTCCTGAAATTGAAGAATGCAACTTTGTGAATTCAGACGGGATTAATATAGAAGGATGGGTAATGAAACCTGCCGGTCTGGAAAAAAACAGAAAATATCCGGCAATTCTTTTTATACATGGCGGTCCGGGTTCTGCATACGGGCCGGTCGCAATGCATGAAATGTTTGTAATGTGTCAGGAAGGATGGGGTGTTATATTCTGCAACCCAAGAGGTTCTGAAGGAAAAGGAGGAAGTTTTGCTGATATAAGAACAAAATGGGGGACTGTAGATTATAGAGACTTTATGGAATTTACTGACAAGGCAATAGAAAGAAACAGCTGGATAGATCCTGATCGAATCGGAATAACGGGAGGATCATATGGCGGAATAATAACCAACTGGATAATCGGACATACAGACAGATATAAAGCAGCAATTTCAGACAGATGTGTATCTAATTTGCTCAGCGATTTTTCCATGTCAGATATAGGTTTCCCATGTAATAAAGATACTTATGGAACTACTCCTTGGGAGAATCCTCAATTTCTTTGGAACAGTTCTTCTCTGAAGTATGCTCCGAATATAAAAACTCCTGTATTATTTATTCACGGGGTGGAAGATTACCGATGCACTTATGATCACGCACTGCAACTACACAGTGCAATAACATATTTCGGAGGCATTTCTAAAGTTTTTGCTGTCAAGGGTGAAACCCACGAACTATGCAGAAGCGGATCTCCGCTGAACAGACAACGCAGAATTGCTGAAATGGTCAAATGGTTCAGAAAATACCTTTAGGAGGTCAAAAATGAAAAAAAACAGCATGACATATAAATATCTCATGATTCTGATTGCTACATGTACAACGGTAGTTTATTTCATACCATATGCCTGTTATGATTTTTATAACCATTTCCTTGAAACCTATAATATAACTGACGGACAGGCCGGAGAGCTTCTTTCGTTCTTTGGAATCACTGCAGTAATAGGATATTTTATAGGAGGATGGATAGCGGACAAATTTAATCCGAAAAGTCTTGTAGTCATGTCTGCCCTTTTGACAGCTGCCGCCGGAACTGTAGTTGCCTTTTCATCTTCTTTCACCGTACTGAAAATAATGTATTTTATTTTTGGAATAACAAGCACTTGCATGCATTGGAGTGCTTTTCTAAAACTAATAAAAAATATCGGAAGTGATGAGGAACAAGGTAGATTATTTGGGTTTTATAATTTTTCTTTTGGACTTATAGGTGTTGCATGCACTTATATTATATTAGCGATGATGGAAACTGCTCTTGCTAAATATGAGTTCAGGGGAGGTATGATGATATACTGTGTTATATCTGTAACTTTTGGAATACTGACCTTGATATTTGTGCCATACGATGAAGAAAAAGCTAAAGAAAGAGCGACTGAAGAAGATAAGATTGATCTGAAACTTGTAGGCAAAGTGCTTAGAATGCCTATAACATGGTATCTTGGATTTTTCACACTGGGATATTTCCTTATCAGATCAACAGTGCCTTATCTTAACCCATATATGACTGATGCATTTGGAATTTCTATAGGAGTTGCTGCTCTTTTAACAAACACTTTGAGGAGTGGAATGAACCTTGTATCAGGTCCAGTAGGAGGATTTTTTATAGACAGGCTAAAAAGTTCCACCAAGGTGGTTATGGTTGGCAGCATAGGTACCTTTATATTTACAATTGTATTAATGATGATTCCCCAACAGCATAATATGGTGACCATATTAATGATAGTCTGCATAATTCTGTTGCTGTTTTCTTATGTGAATTCTACAGCGCTTTATACCCCTGTAACAGAAGCAAAAGTACCTTTCAGATATGTAGGAACTGTTTTGGGCGTCGCATCTGCCATAGGATATTCTTCAGATATCTGGTTGTATAATTTATGCGGCTCGTGGCTTGATTCATTCGGAAATGGCGGTTATAAGTATATATGGATGCTCCAGGGGGCAGGTGCAGTCATGATGCTCATAACAGGACTTCTAATGGCAGCGCTGTATCGAAAAGCAAAAGAATCGGAGAAAACTTCTTAAATCAATCAGGAGATGTAAATGAAAATATCAATAAACAGAAATAATGATACACCACTTTATATTCAGATTAAGAATAAAATAAAAGAGAAGATTATTTCAGGGATCCTCCCCACTGGATTAAAATTGCCTCCGGAAAGAGCGGTTGCAGAGGATTTGCACGTATCGCGCAATACGGTGGTAAGAGCTTATCAGGAACTGATAGCTGAAGGATTTCTGGTGGTATCAAGTAAGCCGAAAGGATATTTTGTGAGGGAGGTAATAAAACCGGTTTACGAAACAGTGCTTCATCCGCTTGCAAATATGCGCAGATATAATTATACGGAAAAGGAAACGCTTTTTGAGGATATTTTTCGACGATCGACTGCAGGTGAATATGTTTCTTTTGCAGGAATAAATGTAAACTATCCTGACACAGATGATTTTCTGGTAAATTTCAAAGAACTTTATGAGTGTGATGAAAACGAGGCCAACAGACTGAAGCGTAACATATGTAAAATGCTTAGCGCAAAAGATATCTTTGTAAGTGAAAAAAATATACAATTGGTGTCTGAAACGACTCAGGCCCTGGGATATATAATGAGTCTGTATTTGCGTGACGGCGACACAGTGATAGTGGAAGAACCGGTTGTAGCCGGAACCGTAAATGTTTTTCGTAATAAGGGAGCAAATGTTGTCTGCGTTAAAATGAATGAGGATGGGATGGATTTAAACGATCTTCAAAGACTTATTGAAACATATTGCCCGAGATTTGTATATACAATGCCTAATTTACACAATCCTACCGGGATTTCCATGACATTGGAGAACCGCCTTAAACTTCTGGAGATATGCGGCAGAAGAAATGTTCCCATAATAGAAGAAAATTCTCTTGGCGATTTCAGGTATGAGGGGAGTGAACTGCCTTCTCTTTATGCTCTTGATAAAAATAGAATTGTGTTATATGTAGATACTTTTAATCTCACATTTCTTCCCGGTATAAACACAGCATTTGTGGCAGGGCCGGTTGAAACAATCGATATGATAGGTAGACTTATTGTAACAGAACAGAACACTATTTATAAAATATCGCATGCCCTTCTTAATCGTTTTATTGAAAGCGGCAGAATGGACAAAAGAAAAAAACAACTTACAGAATTTTACAGAAACAAGAGAGATGTTTTGAGTAACAGGCTTTTACCACTTAAAGAGCAGGGGCTGTCTTTTGAAAAACCTGAGGGGGGATTATACATATGGTGTAAACTTCCTGATGATGTTAACGAAAAAAAGCTTTTTATTACTGCAGGAGAAAAAGGGCTGCTTTATATGCCTGGAAGTGTATTCTTTCCATATGGATACAGTGGAAGTGGATATATAAGATTATGCTTCTCAAATGTGTGTTCAAAAGACATTGATAGGGGTGTGGATATTTTGAAAGCTGCCATGGATATAAGTAGAGATAATTTTATGGACTGGAGGAAAAAATCTTAGCAGGTTTAAGAAACATATGAATGATATAGTTAAAAACAGAAGGGAATTTCACAAATATCCGGAAAAAAGCTGGGATGAAATAAGAACCAGCGCAAGAATTGCAGAAATTCTCGCAGGTTACGGAGTCAAAAATATTTTTATGGGGTCAGAAGCTGTAAATAAGGATACTTTGAAATACCCCATTGAGCTTTCAGAACATCGAAGGGTAGAGAACATGAAAAGAGCTGTTTCTCAGGGGGCAGATGAGGAATATGTAAAACGCACTGAAGGATATCCTGGAGTAGTTGCGGTAATTGACACAGAAAAATCAGGTCCTACTTTTGCTTTGAGGTTTGATATTGACGGACTTCCTTATGCAGAGGAATGCAGCAAAGACTCTCCTGCATCGACAGAAGGGTATAGATCAGTGAATTATAGTTGCACTCATGCATGTGGCCATGATGCACATACAGCAATAGGACTTGAACTGGCACGCAGAATTATGGAAAATATTGATGAATATTCAGGCCAAATCAGGCTGATATTTCAGCCTGCGGAAGAAACAACTCTGGGGGCCAGATCTATAGTTGACAAAGGACATCTGAATAATGTGGATTATTTTCTTGCGGTTCATCTGGCATTGTCAGCCGAAAATGTACCTTTGCCATCTCATACGGTTGCTTGCGGTGTAAAAGATTTTATGAGCTGTCGTCAGATAGACGTCACTTTTCATGGAAAAGCAGCTCATCCATGTGGAGCTGCGCAGGAAGGGAAAAATGCGATTCTGGCAGCATGCTGTGCTGCTTTGAATCTCCATAGTATAGCACACCATGAAAAAGGATTATGCAGAGTAAATGTGGGGAAAATACAAGGAGGTGTATGTACAAATACAATTGCTCCCGAATGTACAATAGAACTGGAATACAGAGGACAGTACAGAGAAATAACAGAATATCTGGAAAAAAGAGTATTTAATATTCTTGATGGCAGCGCTCTTGCATATGACCTCACATATTCTTATGTAGATCACGGTGAAGTTCCTGCAGGACAAAGTGATGATGAACTTATGAATGTTGTATATATGGCAGCCGAAGATGTTCCCTGGTTTGAAAAAATATATATGGAGGGCAATCTTGGAGGAACGGACGACGCAGCTGTTATGATGAATAAAGTTCAGGAGCAGGGAGGCGTTGGAACATATATAGGAATAGGCACTGATGTGTCAAATCCACTTCATAATCCGGGATTTGATTTTGATGAGACGTGTCTGACAGCATCAGCAGATTTGCTGGAAAAAACCATTAAGCTTCTTGTTCAGAAAAACAGCCGATAAAATTCAAACATAGAACACGGGATTTTCAGCGCATCCAAAACACCTAAAAAAGTGTGGTTTGGATGCGTTTTTTAAGTTTTGAACCTGGACTTGCAGATCAATAACCATAAATAAAAGCATTCACAAAAAATACACAAAAAACTTTTGAAATACTGTTGACATTTAGCTAATTAAGGAGTATCTTTATATATAGTGATTAGCACTCCGATAAGGTGAGTGCTAACAAAACAAACCGATAAAAGTGGAAAAAATCTGACAGGAGGCGGTCCTTTGGAACTTACAGAGAGAAAACTGAAGATCTTACAAGCCATAATAAGCGACTATGTAAAGACTGCCGAACCTGTGGGCTCAAGAACGATCTCAAGAAAATATGATCTTGGGGTAAGTCCTGCTACGGTAAGAAATGAAATGGCAGATCTGGAAGAAATGGGATACCTTACACATCCGCACACGTCTGCCGGAAGAGTGCCGTCTGATGCTGCCTACAGGCTTTATGTCAATGCGCTTATGGAGAAAAAGGAACTGACAAAGGAGGAAAAGAATATAATCGCTCAGAGGCTTCAATCCAATGTGAATGAATTTGAAAAGACCATAGAGCATGCGGCAACCGTGCTTTCGGAGATAACTAACCTCACTTCATTCGCACTGACACCAAATCAGAATGAGGATGCACTGAAGTTTATAAATCTGCTGCCTGTGGATGAAAATACGGTAGTTATGATGATAGTCTCAGAAAGCGGAAAAATATCCAATAAGGCGATAAACCTGAAGGTTCCGTATACCGAGGAAAACCTGCAGCTGCTGGCCAAGACAATGACTTACAATTATAAAGGAAAGAGCATCAGTCAGGTCCTTACAGATAATATAATAGAAAATTTCCGCTCTGACATAACAGCTATGAGCGGACTTGAAAAAGATGTAATGCCAAGTTTTATGAAGACTCTTGAGGATATGCTTAATGTCAATCTTTATATGGAAGGGCTTACAAATATATTCGATATACCTGAATACAATGATCTGCAGAAGGCGAAGAGCTTCATAGAAATGCTCAGCCAGAAAGAAGACTTCACCAGAAAACTCATGGAAAGAGAAGACGGTATAATCGTGACCATAGGTGAAGAAAATGCAGATGATATAATGAACGAATGTGCTCTTATAACGGCAAGTTACCATGTGGACGGCAAGCTGGTGGGAAAAATCGGTGTTATCGGGCCCACAAGAATGAAATACAGTGAGGTCACATCTATAATAGAGTATCTTACGGATAACCTGAGCAACACGTTCAAACTGGAAAGCGGAGGTAATGAAGAAGATGAGTGACGACGCTAAAAAGAAAGTAAAAGAGGAATGCGAAAAAGCCTGTGATGTAAATACACAAGCTGAGGATGTAAAGGAAGAAAAAAATACTGAAGGCAGGGAGACTTCTTCTGAGGAAAAGTCATCGGAAAAGAAAGATGACACAGAAAAAGATGAGGATAATAAAGAAAAAAAATCACAGGATCCGGAAGAAGAAGCCCTGAATACCAAGTATCTCAGGCTTATGGCAGACTTCCAGAACTTTAAGCGCAGAACCGAAAAAGAAAAAAGTGACATTTATGCGTTTGCCAATGAGAAGATCATCAGCGAACTGCTTAATGTGATAGACAACTTTGAGAGAGCTCTTGCTGCGGGAGACGCAGAAGACAGCTTCTGTCAGGGGATGGAAATGATTCTTAAACAGCTCCTTACAGTGCTTGAAAAAGCCGGAGCCAGTGAGATCACCGCATTGGGAGAGGATTTTGACCCTAACTTCCACAATGCTGTAATGACAGAGGACTCTGACGAGTACGAAAGCGGAAAGGTTACAGAGGTCCTTCAGAAGGGGTACATTTTAAATAATAAAGTAATCAGACCTTCTATGGTGAAGGTTGCTAACTAACAGGAGGAAAATAAAATGGCAAAAGTAATTGGTATCGATTTAGGAACAACAAACTCTTGCGTTGCGGTATTAGAAGGCGGAGAGCCTACAGTTATAGCTAATGCTGAAGGAATGAGAACTACACCTTCAGTAGTAGGATTTAAAAAGGATGGAGAAAGACTTGTTGGTGAGACAGCTAAGAGACAGGCAGTCACCAATCCTGACAGAACCATTTCTTCCATCAAGAGACATATGGGTGAAAACTACAAAGTGACAATAGATGGTAAGGATTATACTCCACAGGATATTTCTGCCATGATACTGACAAAGCTTAAAAATGATGCTGAAAGCTATCTTGGAGAGAAGGTAAGCGAGGCTGTTATAACAGTTCCTGCATATTTCTCTGATGCACAGAAGCAGGCAACAAAAGATGCCGGAAGAATCGCAGGACTTGATGTAAAGAGAATAATCAACGAGCCTACAGCCGCTTCACTGGCATACGGCCTTGACAAAGAAGAAGGATCGCATAAGATTCTTGTATATGACCTGGGCGGAGGAACATTCGACGTATCAATCCTTGAACTGGGTGACGGAGTATTTGAAGTACTGGCAACCAACGGTGATACTCATCTGGGTGGAGACGATTTCGACGAAGTTCTGCTGAACTACCTGGCAGATAACTTTGCCAAGGAACACGGTGTAGATCTGAGAGCAGACAAAATGGCTCTTCAGAGACTGAAAGAAGCTGCCGAAAAGGCCAAGAAGGAACTTTCCGGTTCACAGACTGCCAACATCAACCTGCCGTTTATCACCGTAACAGCAGATGGTCCTCTTCACATGAACGAAGACCTGACAAGAGCTAAATTTGATCAGCTGACAGGACATCTGGTTGAAAGAACTATTGAGCCTATGAAAAAGGCCATGGCTGATGCGGGAGTCACCAACTCTGATATTGCGAAAGTCATTCTGGTAGGTGGTTCCACAAGAATCCCGGCTGTTCAGGAAGCTGTAAAGAAAGTCACAGGAAAAGAACCTTTCAAGGGAATAAATCCTGATGAATGTGTAGCCATAGGCGCAGCTATCCAGGCCGGAGTACTGACAGGTGAAGTTCATGATGTTCTGCTTCTGGACGTAACACCGCTTTCACTTTCCATCGAGACACTGGGCGGAGTTGCCACAAAACTTATTGAAAGAAATACGACTATTCCTACAAAGAAGAGTCAGATTTTCTCCACAGCTGCAGACAATCAGACTGCTGTAGACATTCACGTAATGCAGGGTGAAAGAGAAATGGCTGCCGGAAACACTACTTTAGGAAGATTCCAGCTCACCGGCATAGCACCTGCTCCTCGCGGTATTCCGCAGATTGAAGTTACTTTTGATATTGATGCTAACGGTATCGTAAATGTAAGTGCAAAGGATATGGGAACCGGCAAGGAACAGAGAATAACCATAACATCTTCCACAAACCTTTCTGAAGAGGAAATCAACAAAAAGGTAAAAGAAGCTGAACAGTATGCAGAAGAAGATAAAAAGAGAAAAGAAGAGGTAGAAATCAGAAACAGAGCAGAATCTCTGGTATATGAAACAGAAAAGTCTGTAAAGGATCTTGGCGATAAACTTTCAGATCAGGAAAAGACAGAGATAAATGATGCCAAGGATCAGCTGCAGGCAGTGCTGAACAATGGTACTGTGGATCAGATAAAAGAAAAGACAGAAGCTCTTACTGAAAAATTCCACATTATTTCCACTAAATTGTATCAGCAGGCTCAGGCGGCAGGACAGGATCCATCCGCTGCTCCCGGTGCAGGAGCCGGATTTGATCCTTCCCAGCAGGCTGCAGGAGGCGCCCAGCAGGGTCCGGCTGATGATAATGTAGTCGATGCAGACTACGAAGTTGTCGATGACGACAAATAAAGATTACCCGATAATTTCCCGCTCCGTGAAGCAGATGTGCAAAGATGCCGCACGGGGCAGGAAATTTCCTGTGTAAGAGGTTATATTATGGCAGAAAAACGTGATTATTATGAAGTGCTCGGTTTGAAAAAGGGGGCCAGTGAGGATGAGATAAAAAGAGCATTCAGAAAGATGGCTATGAAATATCATCCCGACAAGAACCCCGGTGACAAGAGCGCTGAAGAAAAATTTAAAGAAGTAAATGAAGCATACAGCGTATTGTCCGACCCTGAAAAGAAAAGCAAATATGACAGATTCGGTCATGCAGGGGTGGATCCCAATGCCGGTTTCGGCGGAGGCGGCTTTGGAGGCGGTTTTGGCGGCTTTGAAGATATATTCGATATGTTCGGAGGAATGTTCGGCGGCGGAGGCGGTTTTGGCGGCTTCGGCGGTCAGCAGCGGAAGGCCAATCAGCCGAGAAAGGGCAGAGACCTTCAGAAAGCTATAACTATCACATTTGAAGAAGCAGCCTTCGGAACAAAAAAAGAACTGCAGATCAACAAATATGTGGCATGCCCCACCTGCAAAGGAGAGGGGACGAAGCCGGGTACATCTAAAAAGACATGTCCTAAATGCGGCGGCAGCGGTCAGGTGTCTCAGACTCAGAAAACACCTTTCGGTCAGTTCCAGAGTGTGACAACATGTGATCAGTGCGGCGGCAGCGGCAAGATAATAGAGGAGCCGTGCTCTGACTGCAAAGGAACCGGAAAAGTACGCAAGACAGTTAAAATATCAATTGATATTCCGGCAGGCGTAGACAATGACAGCGTTATTCCCATCAGAGGACAGGGGGATCCGGGAGTAAACGGAGGCCCGGCCGGAGACCTTTACATTGTCATAACCGTAAAACCCCACAAGCTGTTTACAAGAAACGGTGATGATCTGTATCTGGAGATACCTATCAGTTTCGATCAGGCAGCCCTTGGAGCAGAACTGGTGGTACCTACTCTTGACGGTAAGGTTTCATATAAGATACCGGCAGGAACCCAGCCCGGGACTGTGTTCAGGCTTAAGGACAAGGGAGTTAAGAAACTTCGCCGTGAAGCAAAAGGTGATATGTATGTAAAAGTCAACCTTGAGGTACCTACAAAGCTCAATGGAAAACAGAGAAAAGCAATAACCGAAATGGGAAAGGTGGTAAATGAAGACTGTTACCAGAAAAAAGGCGGTTTTGCGGAAAAGCTGAAAGAAATGTTCAAATAATAAGGATATAACAAATGGCGGATGACATTGGTCCCTTGCCGGGGCGGATTTCATCCGTTTTTTGTTTCCGGCAGCCGGTAATTATGATGCCCGGCTAATAAGGCTGAGCTTGACGGTGGATGCTGAAATAGTTTCTCTATCTGCAAGCACCGGGATATAAGGGCATTTTGCCCCACTTAAAAATTATTGACAACATTTAAAAAAAATGATATGTTAATAATAAATAAATTAGATAATATTTATTTAGGCATATAATATGCGGAACTTATCTAATTGACTGCAAAAGTGTGACATATTACGACTGTCTAACCACTTGCAGAGATAGTGACCAGCTACTTCTGCCGCAACAGCCGTTAAGAAAGTAATGAAGTATGACATTTTCACATCCCCTTCCCGTTACCGGTCTGGGAATGGCAACAAAGCTATTATAAGCCGTTTTTGTATCAAAGGAAGTAAGAGCGAGCGAATATAATCGCTTAAAACGCAAAACAGAGCCTCACATGGGGAGATAAAAATGCACAGCCGCATGCGTACGATTAACTGCGTATTCTCCATCTAAGGCTGCTTCATATGGTGTTAAATATGCACTGAATTATAATACTCCTGCTTTTCCTAAATATTCATCTGATTGCACTGATTTTGTTTCTCAATGCGTGAACGCAGGAGGTGAAGCATCTCACTACCATCTGAATTATAAGAATCTCAATGCGGTATATTCAACTACTTCTTACTGGTATTCTTATCATTATTTGAGTTGGCAGCCTGTTCATCAGTACAAAGAAAGTACGTCATTCATACGTGTAAATGATTTCTATACATACTGGAAAAATCATGGAGCTTCTATAATTGAATGTGCTAATACCAGCACTCTGTAAAATAAAGTGAAGGTTGGTGATATAGTTCAAATTAGAAACGCAAGTGAATTTTGGTACCATTCTGTCATCATAACCAGTGGTTCAAACGGAAACATTAAGTATTCGGGTCACAGTAATAATAGGCAAAACGAGAGTGTTTATAAATTGAGTTCAGGCAATTACTTTAGAATAATACAAATTAAGTAAAAGGGGTGTGTAGTAGTGAAATATTGCAAATATATCATTAGAATTTTAGTCATTACATATTTTTGTACGTTTTCAATGTATTGGTTTGGAAATGACAAAAACATTGATGGAAATAGGGGAATATTTTACTTGGTAAATAATCCGGCCATATTTATCGGTGTCCTAATTATTATAGTTGGTTTATTTAGCAAGAAGAAAATGTATAGACTGTTGATGGCAGGATCGATATGTTCTATAATCGGTGAGATTATTTCATTCATTTACTGTCCTATACCACATATAACCGGCAGCGTTAAATTTTCATTAAGTATGGAAATGACATTTCTTGGGTTTTATATAAGTTTTTCTATTCTTATGATGATAGTTGCAATGTGTGCAGTAGCTATGAAGCGTAGGGCTGAATAAATATTGCCTGTACGCTTTTATTGTATTTTTAACGGTTAAGTGAAATTACGACGGGGGTATAAAATGAATTCAAAAAAACCGAAGGCTTTTATAAAAGGGGGCTGTGCTTTTATTGCAGTGGCTTCACCGCTTACACTTGCCATGTATAGAGCCGATGCAGTTTACGGAGGAGTCGACTTTCGGACGGGATTTATAGTGATAACGGCTGTGTCTATCGTCATTGCCATTGTACAGATTGCCGTTTCAATGTGGTATGAAAACAGAAACAACGGCAGTTCACCATGTGGAAAAGCAGCCCCTGCCATGCTTAGGATAAAAGGAATTTATGCCGTTTCGGAATGGATGGTGCTCATGTTGGCGCTGCTGCTGATGACAGGCGCAATACATAAAATATGCCCTGAAGAAACGATACCATATAAAGGGCTGATGACCGCTGCGGCAGCAGGGCTTATTCTGGGCGCTGCAGCAATATGGATATTAAGCAGAAAAAAACGGGTGAGTGAATAATTCCATATCTGATGCGGACATTTTTCAAAAAAACTCTTGACTATATAGTTGCTATATACTTTACAATTTAAATCAGAGAGCAGTTTCGGGTAAGATTGCTTATCAGGAAGCAGGCAGACAATTGCAGGAAAGGCCGGTAGCTTTTCGTTCCTCAGTATTTGAGCGGGAGATTATTAACCGCAGTATATAGAGGAGTAGGAACATCCGGCCCTCTCCATATTGTAAAGAAAGAGGTGAAATAAGAATGAAGCTCAGCTTTAAGACTAAACTGTCTTACGGCGTAGGGGCAGTATGTGACAACGCTATGTACATGCTTGCCGGTACATATCTACTTCTGTTTTTGACTACCGTTGCCGGAGTAAACCCGGCAGTGGCGGGCACCATCTCTGCCATAGGATCAATTTGGGAGGCAATGTGCGCTCCTGTAGTAGGCTTTAAATCTGATGCTGTATTGACACGGTTTGGAAGAAGAAAGCCTTTTCTCCTTGCGGCGGCATTTCCTGTGGCTATAGTGACTTGCCTTTTGTTTACAGCCATAGATGCATCTCCTCAGGTGAAAGTCATATATTATGTGATTATGGTTATATTATACTGGACTTGTTTCTCATCGTTTTTTGTACCCTATCTGGCATGGGGTTCAGATCTTACCGATGATTACAACGAAAGGACCGTCCTCCGCTCTTATGCATATATATTCAATCAGGTAGGCATGTGCATAGGAATGGTGCTGCCTTCAATAGTAGTTGATTATCTTATGAATATGGGAAAGACATCTCAGCAGTCATGGCAGCTTGTAGGACTGATGGTAGGAACATGCGGGGCTGCGGCACTTCTGCTGTGTGCCGGTTCCATCAGACAGGATGACAGAAAAGATTTTGTAAGACCGGGGAAAAAGGAAAAAACATCTATTGTAAAAGCTTTGCCCTCAATGATGAAAGAATACTGGGCCATTTTAAAACTTAAACCTATAAGAGTTATTATTGGAGCCAGCCTGGCATATCTGATAGCTAATATCACATTTTCATCGGACCGGGTATTCTTTATGAAATTCAATATGGGGTTTGGTGAAAAAACCATTTCAGCCATGCTTATGATGATAACACTGGCAGGCATTGCAACCGTTCCGTTTATCACAAAACTGGCTCAGAGGTTCGAAAAAAAGGATGTTTTTAAATCAGTTATAGGAATATGCGGTATAATGATGATATTTACCAGAATAATAGGAGTAGACTCTTATCCGGTACTTATTGCAGCCTGTCTTTTGTATGCTGCTGCCAATGCCTGCTACTGGCAGCTGATGCCTTCGATGATATATGATGTATGTGAAGTGGAAGAACTGGTTTCGGGAGAAAAACATTCAGGGGCGGTCATATCACTGCAGGCTCTTTCTGAGTCCATATCCATAGCAGCAGGACTGCAGATACTGGGAATAATTCTGGAGATGGCCGGATTCGACAGTGAAACACAGGTCCAGTCTGAAACAGCACTTACATGGGTGGAAAATGCATTTGTGGTGATACCGGGAGCAGCCATGGTACTGGTAGCATTTATTATATGGAAATTTCCGCTGACAAAAGAAGTGTTTGACAATGTAAAGACAGCGCTGGAAAAGAGAAAAAAAGGCGAGGATGAAGATATAGATGATATCATCGCATTGTTTCAGTAAATCCTTTTACAAGGTATAAAATAAATATCACACACAGAAATACCGGAGATTTAATCTCCGGTATTTCATTTACATCATATTATTTTTGGGGTTATAGGACAAAATGTGTTGGTGATAACCGCTACAATCGTTCAAATTACAATGATTGTAGCGGTTTTAAGTTGTTTTTGAGAAC
>CASFMJ010000117.1 GCA_949295785.1 uncultured Bacillota bacterium
AGTCATGTATATAAAATGTGATTATTTTCAACGATATGAAAAAGGGACTGCGCATTAGCAAAAAAATCGTTAATGCGACAGCCCCTTAGGCATATATAAAAAGCAGGACTGCCAAAAAAGGCAATCACTGCTTATATATTTTTTAAATCTTTTCAAAATCTTCAGCACCGTGTTTGCAAAGCGGACATACGAAATCATCGGGAAGAGTGTCTCCTTCATATACGTATCCGCATATCTTGCATACGTAGCCGTGCTTTTCTTCTTCAATCTTCGGCTGCGGCTTGGGTTTTATGTGAGCAAAATAATATGCATAGGTAACAGATGGCTTTTCTCTCAGGATTTCAGCTTCAGTAAGCTCTGCGACAAACAGGGTGTGAGTGCCGTAATCATGAGCATCGATAACTTTGGCGGACATGAACGCGTTAGTACCGGAAGTTACATATAAAAGACCATTGGTACTGCGTGCAACATTTTCTTCGAATCCGGCAAATTTATCTGTGTCTTTTCCGCTGGCAAATCCGAAACGCTTAAAAGTATCAAAAGGAACATCTTCAGCAAGAACAGATACATTAAAAACTCCGGTTTTCAGTATCATGTCATGGGTGAAGTTGGCCTTGTTAACGGCGATATTGATTCTGTTTGGTGAGCTTGTAAGCTGTGCAGCGGTGTTTATGATACAGCCGTTGTCCTTTCCGTCAGCCCTGGCAGTGAGCACAAATAAACCATAGGAGAATTTATGCATAACGGAAGGATCCACAGTGGCTGCCGGAATATCGCCTGAATCAGCGGCAGGTTTTTCAAAGCGAGGAATAGTTGCTGATATGGCATTTACCAGAGCGTCAATCTGTTCTTCCTGGCCGGGTCTGAGAGATGATTTCAGAGTAAGTGTCTCATCAAGGATAGTCATGTCTTTGCATCCTTCAATGATCTTTCTCATGAGCCCTCCGCTTGTAGGCGCCCATGATCCGTTTTCAACAAAAGCAACTGTACGGTTCTGAATATTATGGGCAGCCAGGTCATTGAGCAGTTCTTCCATAGATACAAATATGCCGGCATTATATGTAGTTGATGCAAACAGCAGATGACTCCATTTGAAAGCCGCGGCTATTATTTCAGAAGCAGGGGTGACAGAGACGTCAAACATGACAGTTTTTACACCCAGATCCCGAAGTCTTGATGATATGATTTCTGCGGTATTTTCGGTATTGCCGTATACAGAAGCATATGCAATCATGACACCTGTTTCTTCAGGAGTATATGTACTCCATTTTACATATTTATCAATGAAATCTTCGAGATTTCTTCTCCATACAAAACCGTGCAGAGGACAGATCATCTTTATGTCAAGGCCATGTACCTTTTTAAGAAGGGACTGGACCTGCGGGCCGTATTTTCCTACGATATTGCAGTAATATCTGCGGGCTTCGTCCATGTATTCTCCGTTAAAATCAACTTCATCAGCAAAGATTGCACCGTTCATGGCGCCGAATGTGCCGAAGGCATCAGCTGAAAACAGAGTATGTGTAGTCTCATCAAATGTGACCATTACCTCTGGCCAGTGAACCATAGGAGCGAAGATGAATTTAAGGACATGATGACCTGTATTGAGTGTGTCGCCCTCTTTAACAATAAAGGCCTTTTTTGAAAGATCGATGTTGAAGAACTGATCTATCATTGTGAGAATCTTCTGGTTGCATACCACTTTCACATCCGGATATCTCAGGATGAGTTCCATCAGAGTAGCAGAATGATCCGGTTCCATGTGCTGTATCACAACAAAATCCAGATTCCTGCCTGCCAGCGCATGTTCAACGTTCTGGAAGAAAGTACCGCTTACGGCTTTGTCTACTGTATCAAAAAGAACAGTAATGTCATCCAGAAGCAGAAACGAGTTATATGAAACTCCTCGGGGGACCGAGTATACTCCTTCGAACATTGAGAGGCGTCTGTCGTTTGCTCCCACCCAGATAAGATCGTCTGAAATTTTCTTAGTGCAGTACATTAAAAACTACCTCCTTAGCATATATACTTTAATTATACCATATTAGCAGGGTTGCGTAACATGGGAAGTCAAAAAATTATCACATCATTTTCTGACCGTTTATTATGAGAGAAAATGTCACATTCAAAGTTTCAGCAGCTTTTTTGCACAGCATCATACGCCCCAGGAATATTTCGAAATATTCCATAAGGGTGGAATTGCTTGTATCTATAGTCAGAGTCAGTTTTATCTCGCCCTCGGTTATATGTACTTTTGACATGGTAACAGAATAGTTTACTCTGTCGTGAATATCGAACTGAGCCTGAGATCTGTTGCGGACACGGGAGCGCCGTACATCGGTTTTATCAGCAATTATGAGAGCGGCGGCGACAGGATTTACCGGAAACGCTGTTGACTCATCGTGATTTCCTATGGCAGTTACTACTGTAGCTATGTCCTCAGGGTTCATATTCATGCGGTCCAGAAGGCGGAATGCCATAACGGCCCCGCTCTGGGCATGATCCACCCGGTTTACTATGTTGCCTATGTCATGAAGGTATCCGGCTATTTTTGCAAGTTCGACCTGATGCTCGTCATATCCCAGAAGCTGAAGAATACGGCCTGCAAGTTCCGATACCTTATGCACATGAGCAAAACTGTGCTCTGTGTATCCAAGAGCCAGAAGAGATTCATCTGCCTTTGATATATAGGCCTTGATGTCTCTGCTGTTTTTTACATCTTCAAAAGTTACATTCATTTTTATCACCATTTATTATAAACTTTCTCGGCGAAACCCAGAAAATCACGGACCTGTATTTCAGTTCCGTCATCCAGAAGGGCTCTGCCGGTATATTTTCCGAAAACCTGATGCTGATCGGATGAGATCAGCTTGATATCTGTGAGAGAAGCTCTGTCGATGATGGGAACAAAGTCCATTTCAAATCTGCCGTCATCGCTGGTGAAAGTCCACGGACTCATGTAATCTTCCACAAGATCCGCGGTGCATGCTTCCACACCGGAAGGACCGCAGCAGCTTCCTCTGGTTATATATTTCTTATTTTTCATCGGTATATTAAAGAAAACATTACCAAGCTTGTGGGCTTTATTGTTATAAAAAAGCATGTTTTCTGTTGCAGCAGAGGTGTCGCCAAACCCATAACCTATGTTCCAGCCGAAGGAAGCTCCATCAACAAGGCCGGAAGCGCTTCCCCAGTACCAGGTGTTTTTATAAGTCCATACCCCTCTTCCCCAGTCAAGGGTAGCGAATGATCTTCCTTTTTCGAAGTCATATGTGACATCCCCGTATTTAACATGGCCTGATGCAGGCATACAGTTTATTTTCTGGTTATAATAAAAGGCGCGGGGGTCTTCTTTAAAAGGAGTGACAATGACCATTGATTCAGTTTCCGGACATTCCAGATAAATCTCTCCTTCTATGGATTTGTCCAGATCAAATTTTTCCATGCGGAACGAGAGAATTCGGTGATCACCTTTATTTATGAACTCTATTTTATGGCGCGCACCTGACGTTTTTACATCGCCGAAAGAGCTGGAAGAAGGAAGGTGTTTTTTCCCCATAGGCAGAAATGTCATGGGGCTTACTGTTTTTTCGCGAGGTGCTTTGAAATCTATAAAAGAAATACTGTCAAGACCCATGTATGAATTATCGGCAATAGTCAGAGCTACTGCAAAGTCCTCACATATGACCAGGTAGTAATCCCATTCTTTTATACGCATCTTACCGGCTTTTATGGCGGACCTGTCATAGTCTAAAAGCAGCTTTCTGGCATATCCTGTTTCCGCAGGATGACCGTTTTTGTCCAATAATGGATGGGCTGTTGTGATCTCATGCTGATTCATGACATTTCCTCCTTTTATTCTATATTTTATGTTCTATCTTTTAGAATAGCAAATATGCTGCTGCTTGACAAGCATGGGAATGTAAAGGTTTTAAGATATTTTAAGTAAAATTTCCCGGCTTGATTAGTAAGGAGCAGCAATTATACAGACATGAAGTATAATAAAAACACAGCTGTCATGAAACTACTTTTCTGGCAGGAAGGATTGTGCTAAAATTATATTGACTGCGGAGGAAAAGATAATGACAGACAGAATAAAAACAGGTGTGGGAGTGATGGTTCTGAAGGAAGGAAAAATCCTTCTGGGCCACAGAACAGATGCAGCAAAAGATACGGGAGGAATATTTGAACCGGGAAGCTGGTGCCTTCCCGGAGGAAAGCAGGAATACAAAGAGAGCATATTTGAATGTGCGAAAAGAGAAGTAAAAGAAGAAACAGGACTTATAATAAGCGATATGATGATTTTAGGTGCAGCTGACGATATACAGCCTGACCGCCATTTTGTCACAATCTGGGTGCTGGCTCAAAAGTGCAGCGGACAGGCTGCGGTGATGGAACCTGAAAAGCAGGATGACTGGCAGTGGTTCAGCCTTGACTCTTTGCCTGAAAATCTTTATTCTCCTTCAGAAAAATTCATCAGTTTTTATATTTCCACAAGATAAAAGAGAAGTAAAAGTTTAAGAATGCAGTCAGATAAGGAGACAATATGATATATCTGGGATGTCATCTCACATCGTCAAAAGGCTATGAGAATATGGCAAAACAGGCCGTCTCAATAAACGCGGACACTTTTCAGTTTTTTACAAGGAATCCAAGAGGCGGAAAAGCAAAGGAAATAGATCCGGGAGATGTGGAGCGTTACAAAGCCATGGCAGAATTACACGGATTTGGCAGGGTAATAGCCCATGCGCCATATACTTTAAACCCCTGCTCAAAAGATTCTAAAATAAGAGACTTTGCCCACATGGTAATGACAGATGATCTTTTAAGAATGGAATATATCCCGGGAAATTACTATAACTTTCATCCGGGAAGTCATGTGGGACAGGGAACTGAAGCAGGCATATCCATGATATGCGATATGCTTAACGATATAATCAGACCAGAGCAGACCACAACAGTACTGCTGGAGACCATGGCAGGAAAAGGCAGTGAAATAGGGGGAACCTTTGAGGAACTCAGGGAGATAATCGACAGAATAAGACTTAAAGATAAAATAGGCGTATGCCTTGACACATGCCACGTGCACGATGCCGGATATGACATAGCCGGCGATACGGATGGTGTTATTGAAGAATTTGACAGGGTAATAGGCATAGATCGCCTTAAGGCGATACACATAAACGACAGCAAAAATATCCTTGGAGCCCATAAGGACCGACATGCTGTCATAGGCGGAGGATACCTGGGTAAAGAGGCGTTCAGACGTATCCTTACACATCCTGCTCTTGATGGACTTCCTTTTGTTCTTGAAACGCCTCAGGAGGACCTTTCAGGGTACGGAGACGAGATAAAAATGCTTAGGGAGATGATATAAATGAGTAAGACAGATATCCTGGTAATAAATCCGGGATCAACAACAACCAAAATAGCTGTTTTTCAAGATCTGAAACTGCTGTTTGATGCGACTATCACACATGATCCTGAGAAGCTCAAAGAAATGGGAGATATTTTCGGGCAGATGGATTTTAGAGAAGGTCTTATAAAAGATACGCTCAAAAGTCATGATTACGATGTGAAAAACCTTGCTGCAGCAGTTGGAAGAGGCGGAATGATAATAGGTCTTCATGGGGGAGGGTACAGAGTGACTCCGAAGCTGTGTGAAGCAATGCGAAACCCTGACAATCCGCCCCATGCATCAAGTCTTGGGGCAGAGCTTGCATACCGCATAGCAGAACCTATGGGAAAACCATCGTTTATTTACGATTCCACTATGGGCTGCGAGCTCTCCGATGTGGCAAAAGTAACCGGCCTTGAGGGCATAGAAAGATACGGCTGCTGCCATGTACTGAATTCAAGAGCTCAGGCAATGAATTTTGCTGATTCCCAGAATAAGGATTATAGCAGCATGGATCTTATCGTTGCGCATCTGGGGGGAGGCATATCTGTCAGTGCACATCATAATGGCATGATAATAGACGACAGTACCTATGATAACGGACCGATGGCTCCAGAAAGGACAGGAGGTATTCCTCTGATTCTTTGGACAAGATTGTGTTTTTCCGGAAAATATGATGAAAAAGAAATGGAAAAATTCATAAGCGGCAGAGGCGGGCTTGTTTCTTACCTGGGAGTTACCGACTGCAGAGAAGTAGAGAAAATGATATCGGAAGGAAATAAAAAGGCGAAGCTGGTATATGAAGCCATGGCTTATCAGGTAGCTAAAGGCATCGCAGAAATGTCAGTGGCTCTTAAGGGTAATGTGGATGCAGTAATTCTTACAGGCGGAGCAGCTCATTCAAAACTGCTGACTGATATGATACAGAATTATGCAGGACATATAGGAAAGTTTGTTGTCATGGCTGGTGAAGATGAGCTTTTAGCTCTGGCCGCAGGTGCTGACAGGATATTAAAAGGTGAAGAGGAAGCGAGGGTATATTAGATGAAACTGCTGTTTGTGAATGCGTGTATGAGAGGAGAAAAGTCCAGAACATATGAACTTTGCAGAGATTATCTGGAAAAATTTTTAAAAGCAAAAGCTCATGAAGACTGGCAGGTGGAAGAAGTCAATCTGAACACTGCCGATATAAAACCTCTGAACAGAGAACTTCTGGCAGAAAGAGATGCACTGTCAGCCGGGAAAAATTTCGATGATCCGTCATTTGATCTGGCCAGGCAGATGATAGAAGCTGATCATGTGCTTATCGGTGCCCCATACTGGGATCTTTCTTTTCCGGCAAAACTTAAGGATTATCTGGAAAGATGTTCTGTAACAGGACTTACATTCATATACAGTCCTGAAGGAATTCCACAGGGACAGTGCAGAGCAGAAAGTCTGACATACATTACAACTTCCGGCAGCGCTATAAGAGATTTTAATTTCGGATATCAGTATATACAGGGACTCTGTGCACTTTTCGGAATTAAAAAGACTTATTTCGCTTCTGCGGAAGAACTTGACATAATCGGTAAAGATGTTAAAAGTATAATGAACGTAGCTAAGGATAAAATTACCGACATTATAGAAACACTTTAAACAGTATATTTGAAATGTCTCAACTCATAATAAAATTATGAACGAGAGACTTATGGAAATTTTAGTTTTTGCACTGGGAGGCAGTGCATATGGTCTAATGGAGCTCCTGTTCAGAGGTCATACCCACTGGACAATGGTGATAACAGGAGGAGCGTGCGTATTGACGCTTTACTGGCTGGAGGAATGGCTGATGGGCATGCCGCTGATTCTGGCAGCGGCTGCGGGAGCGATGATAGTTACAGCCTATGAGTTTTCTGTGGGATTGATAGTGAACGTCAGGCTTGGATGGCATGTGTGGGACTATTCTTCACTGCCGGGTAATATAATGGGACAGATATGCCCTGTGTTTACAGTGGCATGGTTTGTTCTCTGTCTTGTTTTTCTTGGTCTGATAAAAGTATTTGCACAATAAGGAGGCATGATAAAAAGTAAATAGTTGGGTGATTCGAGAACTCTAAATGCTGTTGTACAATAGATACAGCAGTAGGACAGAG